>JBAZUN010000017.1:0-29384 GCA_041661365.1 Candidatus Latescibacterota bacterium | reverse complement strand
ACCAGGCTGGGGATGCCCGCGTGCAGGAAGGTCGAGTCGCCCAGGACGGCCACCACCCGCTCGGCCTGCTTCCCCTCGAGGGCCCGCACCAGGCCCTGGGCCGCGCCGATGCTGGCGCCCATGCAGACGCAGGTGTCCATCATCTCCAGCGGCGGGAGCACGCTCAGGGTGTAGCAGCCGATGTCGCCGCTGACCGTGGCGCGGAGCTTCTTGAGCACGTGGAACAGCCCCCGATGCGGACACCCCGGGCAGAGGACCGGCGGTCGCCGGGGCAGGTCGTTGGGCGGCGCGGCAACCGGCTGCCCGTTCCCCTTGCCCAGGGCCTGGCGAACGATCTCCGGGGATAGCTCGCCGGTGCGCGGCAGCACCGCCTTCCCGGTCACCTCCAGCCCCAGGAGGCGCAGGTGCTCCTCGAGGTAGGGCTCAAGCTCCTCGACGACGTACAACCGCCGCACCTGGCCGGCAAACCGCCGCACCAGCTCCCGGGGGAGTGGATGGGTGAAACCGAGCTTGAGGAAGGAAGCCTCGGGGAACGCCTCGCGGGTGTATTGGTACGCGACGCCGCTGCTGACGACCCCGATCCCCGGGTCTCCCATCTCGATGCGGTTCCCCTCGAAGCTCTCGGCAAAGGCCTCCAGCGCGGGCCGTCGCGCCTCCATCAGGGCGTGCCGCTGCCGGGCATAAGCCGGGATCATCACGTACTTCTGGGGGTTCTTCTTGTATTCGCGCGGCGCCACCGCCTGCCGCTGACCTGGCTCGACCGGGCCTTTGCCGTGACAGACCCGGGTGGTGACTCGGAGCATCACCGGACTGTCGAACCGCTCGCTGAGGTCGAAGGCCAGGGCCGTGTAGTCGCGGGCCTCCTGGCTGTCCGAGGGCTCCAGCATCGGGATCTTCGCCAGGCGGGCGAAGTAGCGGTTGTCCTGCTCGTTCTGGGAGCTGTGCATCCCCGGGTCATCGGCCGAGACCAGGACCAGGCCGGCGTTGACCCCGGTGTAGGCCGCGGTCATCAGGGCGTCGGCGGCCACGTTGACCCCCACGTGCTTCATGGCGGCCAGGGCCCGTTTGCCGCCCAGGGCGGCCCCGAAGGCGACCTCGAAGGCGATCTTTTCGTTTACCGACCATTCGGCGTATATTTCCGCGGCGTAGTGCGCGGCGATCTCCTCGAGGATCTCGGTGCTCGGAGTACCGGGGTAGGCCGCGGCCACCTGGGCGCCGGCCTCATAGGCCCCCAGGGCGATGGCGGCGTTCCCGGTAAGGATCGTCTTCATCAAGCCCCCTTTCCACAGGCATAGCAGGCAGATGCAGGCCGGATCGCGCCGCCTTCCGGCGGGCGCTTCGGCGAACGCGCGGCCACAAAATAGCGGATGGCGCGCCCCCCGTCCAGACAGATTCCGCCAGCAACCGGGGCGCGATTTCCGGCGTTTCCCCGTTCAGGTTGACCAGGTCCCCGTGCGGGAGGCTGGACACGGCAGGAGGACGAGTCGATGCGCGTGTGGAACCCCGAGTACGAGCAGATGCCCCGTGAGGCGGTTCGGCAGTTGCAGGCCGAGCGGCTGCGGCAGGTGGTGGCCTACGCCCACGAGCGCCTGGCGTACTATCGGGCCAGGATGGAGGCGGCCGGGGTTCACCCCGGGCAGATCCGGGGGCTCGAGGACCTGCCCCGCCTTCCTTTCAGCCGCAAGCAGGACTTCCGGGACAACTACCCCACCGGCACCTTTGCCCGGCCCCTGAGCGAGGTCGTGCGGATCCACGCCTCCAGCGGCACGACCGGCAAGCCCACCGTCGTCGGGTACACCCGCAGCGATCTGGAGATCTGGCGCGAGGTGATCTCCCGGCTGGTGGTTGCCGCCGGGGTGTCCGAGGGGGACGTGGTCCAGATCGCCTTCGGGTACGGCCTGTTCACCGGCGGGTTCGGCCTGCACCAGGGGTGCGAGCGGGTGGGGGCCACGGTGGTTCCGGCCTCCAGCGGGAACACCGACCGCCAGCTCCTGCTCATGCAGGACCTGGGGACCACGGCCCTGGTCTGCACCCCCTCCTACGCCTTGTATCTGGGCGAGATCATCCACGACCGCGGTCTGCGCGACCGGATCAGGCTCCGCTACGGGATGTTCGGCGGTGAGCCCTGGTCCGAGGAGATGCGGGCCGAGATCGAGCGGCTGCTCGGGATCAAGGCCACGGACAACTACGGCCTGTCCGAGATCATCGGTCCCGGGGTTTCATACGAGTGCCTGGTGCAGCAGGGGATGCACATCGCCGAGGATCATTTCCTGCCGGAGATCGTCGACCCGGTCACCGGCGAGTCACTCCCCCCGGGAGAGATCGGCGAGCTGGTGCTGACCACCCTGACCAAGGAGGCCCTGCCGGTGATCCGCTACCGCACCGGCGACCTGACCTCCCTGATCCCCGAGCCCTGCCCCTGCGGCCGCACCCACCTGCGGATGACCCGCACCCGGGGCCGGGCCGACGACATGCTGATCGTCCGCGGGGTCAACGTCTTCCCCAGCCAGGTCGAGAGCGTGCTCGCCGAGTTCGAGCAGGCCAAGCCGCACTACCAGATCGTCGTCGACCGGGTCAACAACATCGACACCTTCGAGCTGCTGGTGGAGGCCTCCGAGGAGATCTTCGCCGACCAGATGCGGGTGATGCGCGGGCTGCACGACCGGCTGGCCTCCCGGCTGCAGAGCGTGCTGGGGATCAAGGTCGACCTGAAGCTGGTGGAGCCGCGGACCCTGCAGCGGTTCGAGGGGAAGGCCAAGCGGGTCACCGACAACCGCAAGCTGTGAGAAGACGGGCAGGCAGATACCTGCCGTCGGCGCGAGCGAAGATATAGCCCGTGTCGACTTTCCCAGCGGCCGGCCGGGCCGCCGCTTGAGCGGACCGGTGGACGGCCAGCGCAGCGCAGCACGCTGGTGACAACAGCACCTTGGTGCGTGATCCGGCTGACTTCGGGGCTGATATGCCGATGGCTTCGGGCCGGTCGATCGCCTTGCCCATCACCTGGTAGGTCCGGGCCTTCGGTTCGCCGGCTACTCACTCGCGGGAGCGCTTGCGGCCCAATCCGTCGCTGCCTACTCGGGAACGGGTGACCCAGGGGAGATCGTGCGGCCTTGCTTCACTTCACCCCACGGGCGCTTAGTGACGGAGCTCGGAACAGCCCGATAACCAGGGTATCCCGGCCCCGGATGAAGGCCGTATTCCCTGCCGTCCAGGCGTGCCCAGATCAGGTGGCTTTCGGTGTGTCCTTCCCAGGCGAGCTCATACGACAATGTCATTTTCACGGGACCGACCCCACGCTCGAAGACGATTTCCGTCTCCCCCCCATCGCCGGGATAGCAGAGCACGAACGACCGCTGGTTGGGTGCCGGTATATCCATCTTCCGGACGGCCTGGTCGAGTGTGGCTTTTAAAACCTCGCGGTAACAGGCAAAGACATAGCAGTCTAAATCATAGGTAGCTGAAGCTGGATCGAGGACAGGACCGTCGAACTCGAAGAGGAGCAGATCCGGCTGGTCGGGGCGCAGCCCCCTAAACGCGGCCGACTGCTGGTAATACTGGGACCCGCAGAGGGCTGGGTTGTCGACCAGCGCCTGAAGGAAGTCGCGGACAGACAGCCAAGTAGGTGCCCCCTGGCGGAACCATAAATTCCCCCGCTCGTCGAGACGAAAGGGTCCCCCCAGAAAACGCATCTCCCAGTATTGTTGGTCCTCAATCATCCTGCTTTCAAGGACCAAGGCGGTGGTGTCTGCGCTCGGTGGCCCGTAGCCGTAGTTGTGCGACGCGAGGATCCAGATGTTGCCTTCGTCGGCCGGAAAGAAGCGCCCCGCATCACTGTGGGGGAACGGCGCGCCCTCGGGAATGGTGAGGGTGAGGGGAGTGCCTTTCAGCAGCCGGAAGCCATCATGTCCACGTCGCGCCGCAGGGCTGCCGTATCCGCTCGATATCGCCGATGAAGTGCCCACGGCACTGGAATAGCAGGCACCGCCCCGCTCCAGACGGTCATAGCCGGTCGGGGGGCCCGAGGGATCCGTCAGCGGCGCGCTGGTAGGGTCGGAGTAGCTGTACCAATCGTGCACCCACTCCCACGCATTCCCGTGCATGTCGAACAGGCCCCACGGGTTTGGCAGCTTGCCACCAACAGGCTGTACCTGGGCTGCCATGTAGTCGGTTCCGTACCAGGCGTAGGAAGACAGCAGACTCTCGTCGTCCCCGAACGACCAGCGCGTGGTCGTGCCGGCACGGCAGGCGTATTCCCATTCGGCCTCGGTGGGCAGGCGATAGGCCAGCTCACCGAAGTGCTCGTTCAGCCTCTGGGCGAAGGCCTGCGCATCGATCCATGAGATGACGGTCGCAGGGCAGTCGGAAGTCGCCGGCGGGCGTTTCATCGCCAGCCACGGAGAGCTGCCCATGACCGAAGACCACTGCTCCTGCGTCACCTCGTACTTGCCCAGCCAGAACCCGTGGGTAATCGTGACCTGGCGCGGTGGCCAGACGTCGTACTGACGACCCAGCTCAGGATCCAGTGACCCCATGGTGAACGTTCCCGGCTCGATCCAGACGAAGTCCATCGTCGCGCCGCCGGGCAGATCGACGGTGGTCTCAGGATTGGCGTAGGCAACACTCACCCAGAGCAGGACCAGGCTGGCGCTGGCTAGCCGCTTCATCTCGCGCTCCTTTCTCCAGGGAGGCTAAGCTGTGAGGTGAGCCAAGGTACGGCGAGAGCGAGGAAGGAGACAAGCGGGGTAACACGGCGGCCCAGCGCGCGAGGGGCGGCTGCGGCTGACGGGGTGCTCAACCGCGCCGGTTCGCCGTATACTGACCGCCTGTGAGATGGGGGGGCAGGACCTGACACCCCGATCCAGCGGTACACGGAAGGGGCTTCCCGGAGGAGGCCCCTTCCGCGGTTCTACCGTTGACGAATCAGCCGCTTACTTGGTCGGGCCGAAGAGGTAGGTCAGGCAGATGTTGCCGGCCATGTTAGCCCCCGAGCCGCTGAGGATGTAGGGGCCACGGTGGAAGAGCGCCCGGTCGAAGATGGCGTCGACCAGGACCTTCTTGTAGATCGTGCGGACGCCGAAGTTGTAATAGAAGACCGAGCGGGTGCCGTTGACCGCCGGGTTGTCGCCGCCGACCATGGTCATGTCGGCCCGGGCGCCGCCGCGGGCGATCAGCCAGGAGTTCAGAGGCAGCTCGTACCCGCCGAGGTAGGCCAGGTTGGCGGTGTTGGTCTTCGCGCTGGCACCCCCGATCTTGGTGGTCTCGGTGGTGTAGTCGAGGACCGCGCCGGTGACCAGCATCCGCTTGTCCGGGAATCCCTTGTTGTACCCCAGACCCAGGTTGACGTTCAAGGCCGAGACCTTGGGGCCGCCCTTCACCGTGGGCTTGGCCTGGAACATGATCCCCGCGATCGGGATCAGCTTCACGCCTTCGCCGCGGTCCATGAGCAGGCGGGCATCGATGTTCACGCCGGTGCCGCCGTCGCTCTCGATCTTGGCCGCGCCAGATTCATCCGAGAAGCTGGCCATGGCCAGGCGCAGGCCCACGTCCAGGGCGCCCATGCTGGTCGGCATCTGCACCCCACCGGCCAGGTCAAGAGACATGGCGCTGGCCGTCTTGTCGGCCACCGGCTCGCTGCTGGCCAGGCCCATGACCAAGCGGCCGGCCCACACCTTGTCGCCGGACTTGCGGGCCACCATGAAGTCGGGCATCGGCCGCAGGTTACCGGCTATAGCGTTGAGGTTAGCGCCGGCAGCCGGGGCCGCCAAGGCATTGCGCAGGGCGCCGAAGGCCACGGTCCCAGGCAGGTTGTAGTGGATCGCGTAGGCCGTGTTCCCCGAGGTGACGAGCAGGCCGCTCATCACGTTGTCCGGCACGTTGGCCCCGGCCGGGATGTTGGGGATGATCCACAAGGCATCGGAGAACATGAACATCCGCGCCGGGTAGATGCCGTAGTTCGAGGTGTCGAGCATGAAGCGGTGCTCGTTGCCCAGCGCGTTCCAGCGCGCCGAGGCGCCGTAGCTCGCGGCCGGCACCACCAGGGCAACCAGCAGCAGAATCATCAGCGCTTTTTTCATCGGCTTCCCCTTTCCTAAGGGAGGTGTGCACCGGGCGGAGCACCCAACGGTGCTGCCGTCACCGGGCTGGCTTTTTCGTTACGGCATTCACAATCTCGGTAAATCCGAGTGCGACCTGGACCGTACGCCCCCAATGTTACGACATTAAGGCCGGAAGGGACAAGCGGAAACTTCAGCCTGGCGGTCGGTGGACGGCTCGAGCCGCAGGGCATACCCGCCGTCGACCTCGGTACTGGAAAGGAGATGCGGGATGGAGGGGATCAAGGCGTTTTTCGCCTCGCGGGACCTGTTCGCGCGGTATTGCGGGATCGAGCTGCTCGAGGTCGGAAAGGGGCGAGCCCGGGCCCGGATGACCCTCACCGACGACCACCTGAACGGGGTCGGCATCGCCCACGGCGGGGCGATCTTCACCCTGGCCGACCTGGCCTTTGCCGCGGCCTCGAACTCCCACGGAACCGTGGCCGTAGCGATCAACGCCAGCATCTCCTACATGAAGGCCACCACCGCTGGGGTCCTCACGGCCGAGGCCGAGGAGGTCGCCTGCCACCCTCGCCTGGGCTCATACACCATCCGGGTCACCGACGACACCGGCGAGCTGGTGGCCCTGTTCCAGGGGATGACCTACCGGAAGCGGGAGACCCTGGAGGAGGCGGTCGGCGGCCTGAAGGGCTGAAGCCCGGCACGATCGACTTCCATCTCTCCGGCCAATGGTGGGGATGATGTCCGTGGTGAACGCCTGCACCGCCTCGATACCGAAGCGGCGCTGCAGGAGGGCCAGCGTCTCCAGCAGGACGTAGTTGGTGCAGTGGAAACGACTATCACCGGAAAGCAGCCTTGCCCACGCTGCGGCCGCCGCTGGGTGTTCCGCGTCATCCGCGTTGAGCACGGCCAGGAAAGCCGAGGTGTCGACGAAGACGTTCAAGATCCGGTACTCTCGGCCAGGTATTCGTCATGGCGCCGGGCCAGGTCGCACAGGCCAGAGTGGAACCGACCGACGATCCCCAAGCCGCGCTGTCGCTGTGCCACCGTCAGCGGTTGCGCCACCGTCGAGGCCAGCAACTGATCGACGCCCTGGCGGATGAGCGCCGGCAGTGGGACGCGTGTCTGACGCGCCAATTCCTCCAGTGCCTTGACCTGTTCTTCAGTCAGCTCAACCTGGGTCTGGACCATGGCTGATCCTCCGGGGTACTTCGGTGACGCGACGAACCCACTCAGTGAGGGCCTATAGATCAGAGCGGACAACGGGTATGGAAGGTCGTGTAGCGTAACGAATATACCCACAACCCCGGCATGTCGGAAATGGGTATAGGGACGATGCGCGGTTAGTTGTCGGTCACCCGACTGACCCGACTTCTCACCGGATTGACGTTCGCCTTTCCTTTCCCCTGGCCACGGCGCTGGCCGAACGCTGATAGGACAGCCGGCCCCGAAGGCGCGGGGCGCGCAGCCGCGGATCGGCCGGGCCAGGAGGGCGGGTAGCTGGCCTCGGCGCTTCACGCTTACTATGCTTGGCCGCCGCGCTGACGGCGCGACGACCCGCGTGTTACCGGATTCCCTAACCCAGGAGGACGGCCATGACCCTGTCGGACTGCGTGAAGTTCGCGGTGGAGAACCCGCTGTGCACCGTGGCCACCGTCGACGGCGACCAACCCAGGGCGCGGGTTTTTTCCCTGTGGCGGGCCAATGAAGGCGGCTTCTACTTCTCCACCGGCACCCCCAAGCCGGTCTGCCGGCAGCTTCAGGCGAATCCCAAGATCGAGGTCTGCTTCTACCGGCCGGGCGCCGGTCCCGGGGATCTGGGCACGATGATGCGGGTCGCCGGGTGCGTGGAGTTCGTGGCCGACGCGCGTCTGAAGACCGAGCTGCTCACCGAGTGGCCGTTCCTGCGGGAGATGGGCATCACCGGTCCCGACGACCCCATGCTCGGCCTGTTCCGCATCGGCTCGGGCGAGATCCGGTACTGGACCTGTCCCCCGGGCCAGCGGGAGCACGTGGAGACCGTCCGCTTTTGACCACTGCCTCTGGCCGAGAACGCACCGTGGAGCGGCTCTGCTGAATCCAGGTTGCAGCAGGAGTTTGCCGAATTGCGCTGGTGCTCCTGGGGCCAGCACTTGTGGGCGCGGGGGTATTTCTGCGCTACCTCGGGGCGGGGATCAAGGTCACCTCGAGGCGCAGACCCTGGCCAGCCGGCAGCGACACCGAGCGCCGGACCGCGTCGAAGGCCGCCCAGGGGGCGCCGTTGAGCCGCACCCCGGCCACCTGGACCTTCGGATCGTCCACCGGGGACACGAAGTGCTCCCGACCCTTCGCGCCGCCGTCCAGCCGGAAGTACAGCACCACCGGCTGGTGGTTCACGTACAGGTTCAAGTACAGATAGTTCAGTAGGTCGTGCTCGATCTCGTGGTACGAGGTATGCCAGGGCATGGCCTTCTTACCCTCGTCCAGCAGCTCGCCGCGCGGGGACACGTTGGCGAACACCCCGCCGTGCACCTGGTCGATCATGTGTGTCAGGAAGAACTCCTCGCTCTTCCGGAAGCAGTCCAGGTAGGCCGGCTCGCCGGTAAGGTGGTAGAGCTGGAGTTGCAGGAAGGCACCGTAGATCTGGATCCACCACGAGACCGTCGCGTCCGTTGCCGGGGTATGCGGTGACTGGGCCCTGATCGGGTCAACCCAGGCTCCGTGGACACGATCCCACGCGTAGCGCGTGACCTGGTCACCCAGGCGCCGCCCCTGCTCCAGGTAGCGTGGCTCCCCGGTCTGGTGATACAGCCGCAGGAAGGAGAGCACGGCGGTCAATTGGGCCCCGCTCGACGCGTACTCGATCCCGTCGACCACCCGAGGCGTGCGCCGCCACTGACGGTCGAAGGTGCTGCCGAAACCGTAGATCCAGCCCTCGGTCGGGTCTACCTGGTGCTCCAGGCTCAGGTCGGTCAGTTCCCGTTCGTACGCCAGCACCCCCGGGTCACGGGTGGCCAGGTAGAGGTTGAGGAGCAACGAACTCACGTAGCCGTAGTGGGCATGCTTGTTCTTGCCGTAGTCGGCCACGGACAGGTCCCGGTTCAGCATCTGGGCGTACCCGCCGAACTGTTCGTCCTTGGCCTTCGTCTGGCGGATCTGCAGGGATCGGCGCAGGTGGGACAGGACCTGCTCGTCGCCGGTGACCAGGTAGTACTCGGTCAGCCCCACGTCGGTGTAGAGCTGATACGCGACGGTCTTGGTCGCGGCCGCGGGACTGCCGTCGGCCGCGAGCTGGTCGTACCACCCGCCGTACTCCTGGTCCCAGGCGTGGGCCAGCAGGTAATCGACTCCCTCCCGGGCCGCCGTCAGGTACCGGTCGTCACCCGACATCAGATACGCCGCGGAGAAGCTGAACACGTGCCGGCTGATCATGGCCGGGTACAGGTCATACGGAGCCTCGGGACACCAGTCGCGCGTCAGGTTGGTGTAGTACACCTTCCGCTCCGGATCGCGGACGTGGTCGTACCACAGAGGCACGAGCTGTTCCAGTGCCTGGCTCCGCCAGAACTCCCCCTGCAGGTGTGCGGCACCATCCCCGGCCTCAACCGGGGACCAGCCGCCGTAACCGATGAGCAGGCCGAGCAACCACCAATGACGAGCAGTCCTGAGCGCGATCATGTTCCCTCTCTGTCTGGCCCGGCGAGTTCCTGCCGGGAACCGTTGATCGTGGTCACAGTGAATCGGGTGGAGCAAAGAAGATGAATTGCTGCTGCTTGGGATGGGCTGGCAGGGTCGCGAAGCGTTCCAGCAGAGGCCTCGCCTCGTCGGCGCGCCCGAGCTTGGCATAGGCCTGTCCCAGGCCGTAGTGGGCGTACTTGTGCTGCGGCCGGCAGGCGATGCAGCGCTCGTACATGGCCGCCGCGTCGGCGGTCCGGCCTGCGGCCGTGTAGAGCCGGCCCAGCTCGTACCAGGCATCGGCGTATTCCGGGTTGATGGCCAGGGCCTGGAGCAGATGAGCCTCGGCGCCGGCCAATCCCTGACGGGCCTGGGCCACTCCCAGGCAGAACTGCGCCAGCGCCGATTGAGGATCGAACTCGATGACCCGCTCGAGCTCGGCGGCGGCCTGAACCCATTGACCGATGCCGAGGTGGACCTGAGCCAGGTTGAAGTGGTAGAGCTTGGCGGCCGGGTCGAGGGCCACGGCCCGGCGCAGCAGCCCGATGGCCCGCTCGTGGTCCTCGTAGCTCTGGGAGTAGACCAGCCCAAGGTCGTTGTAGCCCTGCGCCAGACAGGAGTCCAGCCGCAGGGCTTGCTCGTAAGCGGCGATAGCCGGGGCCGGCCGGCCTAGGGTGGCCAGGGCCAGCCCCAGATTGCGGTGGATCAGGGCGACCTGGGGGAGCAGGCGGGCGGCAACGGCGTAGCGTCCGGCGGCAAGTCGGTAGTCCTGGGCGCGCAGGGCTTCGAGCGCGGCCCGGGTCTCGACTCCGGCGCGATCGGCTGGGTCAACGGCCGGGGGCGGGCCGGTAACCGCCAGACCGAGGTCGGCCGCGCGCTGAAAGCGGGCCGCGGCTTCTGCCGGACGACCGCCGCGGCCGTAGAGCAGCCCCAGCTCGTACTGGCCGGTCGCCAGGTCCAGGCCGGTCAGGCCCAGCTCGAGCGGCAACGCCGGCGCCTCCGGGGAGGAGCCCCGCGCTGGGACCGACAGGGTGGAGTCTGCCGGTTCGCCCGGCCTCGCGGAATCGGCCGACCGCTCTGATCGCCCGACCCCGAGCCGCGCGGCCTGGAGGCGTGCCTCCGCGGCCAGCGAATCCTGGTACAAGGCGGCATGGACCCCGGCCAATCCCAGCCAGTTGGCCGGGTGTCGGGGGGCGAGCCGGCAGGCGTGAGCGTACTGGACCAGGGCCTCCTGGGGTCGGTCGGTGCGCCGCAGAACCGCGCCCAGGTGACGGCGGGCGTCCGCGTTGTCGGGGGCGATGCGAAGCGCGGTCTCGAAGGCCATGCCGGCGTCGTTGAACATCCCCCGCCGTTCGAGACTCAGGCCGGCGTTGTAGAAGAACACCGGCTGGCCGGCGTCCAGGTTCAGGGCCAGTTGGTACGCGGCATCCGCGCCCGGATGATCCCCCCGGGCAGCGCGCACCAGGCCCAGACCGTGCCAAGCCTCGGGAAGGCACGAGTCGATCGCCGCGGCCCGGGCGTAGTGCGCCTCGGCGCTGTCCAGCCGCCCCTGCACCAGGGCAAGCGCTCCCAGGGTCTGGTGGGCCACGGCCTGGCCCGGGTCGGCGGTCAGGAGGCGCCGGAGAAGGGCTTCGGCCTGGTCGGGATACCCCGCCTGGGCCATCCGGGCGGCCCGGCGCACGATGACCCGGCCGTCGGTCGGTCCGGCCGCCGAATCGGCGGCCCAACAGATACCCTGGCCGCAGACGAGGAGGAGGATCAGGGGCAACACGGGCAGGCCTCTCCCAGGATCAAGGCTGGCTGCCGTTCGCGGGGGCGGCAGGATGTTCGCCCTCGACGAGGGTGAGCATCTGATCGGCCGGGACGTCGGTAAGCAGGTCGATGGTCCCGCTGGGCCAGCGGACCTGCACCTGGTCGGCTCGGGGCCGATGGCCCAAGCCGAAGATGACCCGGTGGTCGTTGGCGCCCAGGTACCCGTATCCGCTATGCACCTCCTTCATCTGAAAGAGATCGTCCGCGATCACCTCAAGACGGGCGCCGATGCCATCCCGGTTGCTCCGCGTGCCGCGCACCTGGATCGTCAGGTAGTGGTTGGCGTTCCCGCCGTCGTTGCGCAGCAGCCGGCACGGTTGATCGTCGGAGTCAGAGATGAAGATGTCGGTGTCGCCGTCGTTGTCGTAGTCGCCGAAGACCGCACCGTGACTGACCTTGGCCACCTGCAGCCCCGGTCCGGCCGTGGCGCTGACCTCGGCGAAGGTGCCGTCCCCCTTGTTCCAGAAAAGCTGGCTGAGCTGGGCGTAGCTGGCCGCCGGGTCGAACTCCTCCACGTTGACGTCGAGGTGGCCGTTGGCCAGAAAGATGTCTTGGAGACCGTCGTTGTCGTAGTCGAGGAAGGCGGCGGTCATGCCCAAGTAGGCCAGGGTCTCGGCGCCCACGTGCGCTGGGTAGCTGACATCGGTGAAGGAACCGTTGCCGTCGTTGTGATACAGGGTGCTGGGGGCCCACTGGTAGGTGGCGATGATGATGTCGAGACGACCGTCGTTGTCGTAGTCGCCGAAATCGGCGCCCATGGCCGATTCAGCCTCGCCGGACTCGCTGTACGCCACCCCGGCCATCAGCCCTTCGTCGGTGAAGGTGCCGCCCCCCTCGTTGCGGAAAAGGAAGTTCGGCGTCTTGTCGTTGGCCACGAACAGGTCCTGGTCACCGTCGTCGTCGTAATCGCCGAAGACGGCGCCGAGCTGCCGTCCGGCCTCGGTTTGCAGGCCGGCGGCACGGGTGACGTCGCTGAAGGTCCCGTCCGCCTCGTTCCGGTAGAGTACCCCCGACTGGCCCTGGTACGCGGTGGGCGCGCAGTAGACCCGGACCGCACCCTGGTAGCAGCGCTGGTGTCCGGCCAGGTCGAACTGCAGGTAGTTGGCGACGTAGAGGTCCAGGTCCCCGTCGGCGTCGTAGTCCGCGAACGCCGCGTTGGTGCCCCATCCGGGATCGCCGACCCCGGCCGTCGCTGTCACGTCCTCGAAGGTGCCGTCCCCCTCGTTGCGGTAGAGTGCGTTCGGACCGACGTTGGTGACGTACAGGTCGCGGTCGCCGTCGTTGTCGTAGTCCCCGACCGCGGCCCCCATGCCGTAGGCCGTGTCAGCCACCCCGGCTGCCTCGGTGGTCTCGACGAAGGTCCCGTTTCCCTGGTTCCGGTACAGGGCGTCGCTGGGAGGCGTACCGGCCGGGTACCCGGGAAGCGGCGCGCCGTTCACGACAAAAAGATCCAGCCAGCCGTCCCCGTCGTAGTCGAAGAAGGCGGCACCCGAGCCCATCCCCTCAGGCATGTATTTCTCGCCGATGCCGCCGCTTACGTAGATGAAGTCGATCCCCGCCGGCCCGGCCACGTCGACGAACTGCACGGGCGGGGGGGAAGGAGCCGCGGTCACGGAATGCGGTACCGCCAGCGCGACGGCCGCCACGATACACGGCAGGAGTCTGATGCTGGCCGCCGTCGAACGGGGCCATCGACCGTTCTCCCATGACCGGATCATGGCCGGGGCTCCCCCTCGACCACGGTGAGTACCCGGTCCGCCGCCACGTCCGTCAGGATCTCCACCCGGCCGCTGGGCCAGCGTATCTGCACCTCGTCGGCGTGGTCGCTGGACCCCAGTCCGAGCTCGAGTTGCAGGCTGTTGCTGACCCCGAAACCGCCGCCGCTGCTGACCTGATCGTACTGGGTCCGGCCGCCTGCCTGCACCCTGACCCGCGCGCCGATCGCGTCACGGTTGCTCCGGGTGCCGACCAGCCGCAGGGTGAGCCAGTGGCGGGCCGGGCCGTCGTTGCGATACAGGATGCTCTGCCAGCGGTCGCCCGGGTACGGACCGCCGGTCGGCAGGAACACGTCCAGATCGCCGTCTCCGTCGTAGTCGGCAAAGGTCACCCCGTGGGCCTTGCCGAGCTGGAACAGTCCAGCCAACTGCGTGATCTCGGCAAACCGGCCGTCTCCCCGGTTCCACAGCAGCGCGTCCGGCTCGAGGCGGGACGACTCGGCCCCACCGTTGGCCAGATAGATCTCCTGAAAGCCGTCACCGTCGAGATCGCCGTACTGGGCTCCGAGGGTGCCGAAGGTCCGGCCCAAGCCGGCCTGGTAGGTCAGATCGGTGAAGTCGCCGTTGCCGTTGTTGTGGTGCAGCGCCGGTCGAGCGTGGTCAAACGGCGTTCGCCCGTCCACCCGGCTGCGGAGCACGGTCTCCTGATCGCCCAGCTCTGAGCAGAACAGGTCGAGATGGCCGTCGTTGTCGTAGTCGAAGAAGAAGGTGGCGTGGGCCCCGATGGGCAGTTGCGTATGGGTGGTCCGGGTGACGTCGGTATAGCGGATCCGGCCGCCGGCTCCGTCGGTATCGTTCCGGTAGAGCACGTTCGTCGCGTTCAGGTTGGCGATGTACAGGTCCAGGTCGCCGTCGTTGTCGTAATCCCCCAGGGCACTACCGGCACTCTGGCCCGGGGCAATCCCCGCCTGAACCGCCACGTCGACGAAGCGTCCCTTGCCGTCACTGCGGAACAGCCGGTTGGGACTGCCGTCACCGGGCAGGCCATTGGTCACTACCAGGTCCAGGTACCCGTCGTTGTCCACGTCGCCCCACGCCGCGGTAACGCTGCTGCCCTGGTCGTCCACCCCGGCGGCCGTGCTGACGTCGGCGAAGCCCCCGTGGCCGTCGTTGCGGAACAGGGTGTTGGGACCCCGGCCGAACCAGGCGGACCGGGTCACGTACAGGTCCGGAGCGCCGTCGTTGTCGTAGTCGCCGAAGACGCAACCAATGCCAGCGGGCGCCGACAGCCCCGCGGCCGCGGTCTGGTCGACGAACCGCCCCCCCTCATTGCGGTAGTAGACCGACCCGGTGTCCAGGTCCATGGTGAACAGGTCAAGGTCGCCGTCCAGGTCGACGTCCGCCCAGGCGCTGCCGGTGGCTCGACCGAACCTGGCGACGCCCGCTGCCTCGGCCACGTCGGTCAACCGGACCGAGGTAGCGGTCAGGTCGGTCTCGGGAGCCAGCTCCAGGCGAGACGCCGCGGGCACGTCATCCGGGTACCCGCCCAGGGCGCGGCAGGCCAGGTACAGCCCCCAACGCCCGGTCAGCTTCGCCGGCGCCAGCTCCGCGGCCCGGCGGAGCGGTATCAGCGCCTCCGCGTACCGGCCCTCCAGGTACAGCGCCATGCCGAGCTGGTAGGCAACGGCGAAGTTCCTTGGCCACTGGCGGAACAGGGACTCGAACTGGGCGATAGCTCCCAGCCGGTCGCCCTGACCCAGACGGGTTTCCCCCAGTTGAAACGCCGCCTCGGGATTGCCCGGACTCAGCCCGAGTACCCGCGTGAAAGCGGCAGCAGCGCGGTCCAGGTCCATGGTCTGACCAGGCTCCAGGCACAGGCTCCCGATACCGAGCAGGGCCATCGTGTCAACCGGAGCCACGGCCAGCAGCCGCTGGAGCTGTGCGTATGCTTCCGGCAGTCGCCCCTGCCGGCGTAGTGACCGGCTGTACTCCAGGCGCAGCTCGGTGCGCTCGGGGCACACCCGAAGCCCCTGCACCAGCACGGTGTCGGCGCGGCCCAGCACCCCCAGGTCGCCGTACAGGCGCCCCAGCGGCAGGTATCCACCGCAACAGGTCGAGTCTGTCTGGAGGCACCCGAGCAGGGCCTTCTCGGCCTGGTGCGTTTGGCGCTGTGCCAGGGAGCGCAGGCCCTCCTGCAGAAGTGAGTCGGCCGTGGCTGAAGCCGTGGCGGACGCCGGTCCCGCCGCGGCGAGGAGCCAGAGACCGAGTACCGCTGACCGCAGACTCACATCGTTCTCTCGGGAAAGGGCAGGGGCAGGCGGGGCCTCCGCCGGCTGGATGCCGACGAAGGCCCCGAGGGGGTGACGCGTTGTACCAGCCGGACCTGCTGCTAGTTTGACCCGGCCTTGAGCTGACCCCAGGACCGCTGCTCGACGTTGGTCTCACCGCCTTCGCCGAAGACCTTGGGATCGTAGATCACCATCTCCCGCTGGAAGGAAGCGGGGACGTTCCAGGCGTTGTTTACCGATGCGTCCTTGGCCCAGAAGAGCTGGCCCTGGCGGCCGCCCGTTGGATCATCGCCATCGGCCAGCGCGTAGGTGCAGCCCAGGATGTGACCGATCTGCGGATCGTACGGCTCGATCACGGCCGGATCCTGCGCCAGGCCCGTCAACGGCATCATCGCCTCAAGGCTCCAGCCGCCCTCGCCCTGACCATTCAGCTTGGTCAGAACCTCGAGGCCCCGAAGCGGCTCCATGTACGTGGGGGTGATCGCCGAGGAAGCGTACACGCAGCTACGGATCGGGTCGTCAAAGGCATTGCCCGCGATGTCGATCTGGTAGTCGGGCTCGGCCTTGGACGGATCCGTCTCGTTCCCCCACTGCATGGTCGCGTGCCGGGGCTCGCTGGGACGCAGGTCGTACAGACTCACGTACCACTCCGCCGCGTCACCCTTCCAGATGTCCGTCGTGCCGCCTTCGATGGCGTTGACCAGGGCGTCGTCCGTGGTCCGCGCCATGAAGAACAGGTTCTCGTCGTTGATGCCCAAGGCGACGTCGCCGCTCATGTCGCCGGGATCGGTGATCTCGCCGCCGTAGAAGTTGTCCGGGCTGGTGGGATCAAGGTAGACGGGCGTAAACGGCCAGTCGCCGAACTCGCCGTCGATAACCGGCTCATTGACGAACCAGTACATCGGCTGGCCAAACTCGGCCGTGCCGGTGACCGCGCTGGCGGTGGCGTTGCTGCCGGCGGTGATGCTGGTGCGCTCGGCGCCGGCGCTGGTCACCCTGGTGACCGCGTAATAGTTGGCGACGGCCCCGGCGGCGAACGGGGTCAGCAGCGCGTATTCATAGGCCTGCTGACCCTCGGCGATGCCGCTGCCGACCATGTAGACGTTATCGGCGCCGACGTCGGTGATCCGCTCGGCCGAGACGTACACGTTATAGGTCTCGCCCGTTACCGCGGCGTCGTCCGTCCACAGGATGGTGTGTACATAGTGGGTTTCTGGCAGAACCTGGCCATCAACGGTGGGTCGGGTAACGACCCCGGTATTTTCGACCGCTATCTCCGTCTGGGCCAGAACCAGACCAGGAACCAGGGCAGCGACGAGCGCTACCAAAAGCAACTTCGCCCTCATTGCTCCGTCCTTTCGCTGGATGGCGTGGAATTCATGCACACGTGCGGCGCCGAACCATCTCGGCGTAGGTGGGTCACGTGGACGCGGATCACCTCCTTCCGCGGCATAAATGGGGTTAGCGGGTCACCCCCGTGCGCGTTTCCGGGGCTCCTCCCGCCGCTGCGGGGAGTACCCAGTCACGACGGCGCGCCCGGCGGGCCTCTTCTCCGGACAACTGCCTTTTCTCCACCTGGTGCGTGAAGCGAAAGCTCAGGTCCATGGTCTGGGTCGGGTCGTTCGCCTCGTCAAATTGGGTCGCGAAGCGTTTCAGGTGCAGATCCGCGCCCTTGACCTCGTCGCTCAACGGCGCGAAAACCAGATAACCGCGATAGGTACCCCCCTTGAAAACCTGGTGCCCGGGGCGGTAGAGCTCCTCGCGGACGATCCCCATCCGCTGGTCAAACCGGTACTGCTCGTTCCCCCCCGGCCCCCGGATCAGGGTATAGTAGTCTTCCAGGCTGCGATCAGACTCTTCGCGGTTCACCGAGTACCACCCGTATTCGTCGCCCTGGTCCGTGCGCAACCGAGCCTCGCCTGGAAACAGCTCCACCTTGGGCAGGATCGGGTTGTACACCTCGATCTCGAACACCGTGAAACGGTTGGGCGTGTACCCCAGCCGGGGGTCGCGCCAGTTCCCATAGGTGAATGGGTTGGCCGCGAAGCGATCCTGGTACGAAACACTGGGATAGCGCCGGTTGAGCTCCGTGTCGCTGAGGTGCCGGACCGTGATGCGCAGTCCCTCCCGGTCGTAGACAATGGCGCTGGCCTCGCTGGCCTCGTACCCGGCATCTGTGGCCAGGTCGCTGATGGGTGCAAGGGACGACGAGTACTCGTACACCGGGGGCAGCAGGTCGTACATAAGGGCCGGCATGGCGCACCCCGTGACCAGGGCCCAGGCCGCAAGCAGCCACCGGTACCTCGTGTGCTGTATCATCTTCGGTGAACCCTCCGCGGCTGTCGCCTGGCTACTACTGACTGGCCGCCAGGATCTGCTCGCCCATGAACACCTGGAAGAAGGAGCGGACATAGCTGCCCGACTTGATCGACGGGTCATCGTACTCCTTGCGCGTATACTGGACCCCCATGATGAAGAAGACACTGAAACCGCTGCTGGTACCCCGTCGCTTGAGCTGGCCCAGGCAGGTCTGCGAGGTGAAATCGGCCAGCGGGTTGCGCCGGTCCACCAGGCGCTCACCCAGCCCCGGGAATCCCTCGGCACCCAGCTCCAGGCTGGTGCGGTCGGTGAATCGGCAGTCCAGGCGCAGGATCGGGACGAACTGCCGCTCGTCCCGGCGAAGGCCGATCCCTCCTGGAGCCGTGCCTCCGCCGGTCTCCTCGCGTATCCTCGAGTACTTGGCCATGGGCCTGAGGCTGAACTTCTTCCAGACCCAGGCGTAATCAGCCTTGGCCACGTAGGCCACCGTGTTCAGATTCTCGGCGTCCTGTGTCGTACCGTCGCTGAAGGCGTCCTCGTACTGGTGATTCATCTCGAATCGCAGGTTCCCACGAAGCTGCAGGTTCCCGAACGGGTTCCACCGGCCGCCCAGGTACCCCCGGTTCACCAGGCTGTTCTGCATCGACAGCGAATCGGCCACGTACACCGACTGGTAGTCCCCCTCGGCGTTCGCCCTGCCGTCGATGAGCCGGTACTGGTACGTGGCGTTGGGGATGTCGTCGTGGACCCGTTTGACCTGGTGCTCCCATTGCAGCCGGCCGCGCCCTGGGAAGGTGCGGCGGTAGAAGGCCGAGCCGTAGGTCACGTCACTCTTGCCCGAACCGGCGATCTGGTGGATGTCGTACCTCCCGAGGCGGAGGCCCACCCCCGCGGTCGCCCAGGGCCGCCATTCGGTGAACAGGTGGTGTCCCTGCTCATCCTTGTAGTAGGGATAGTCGGGAAGTGAGTCGTCCTCGAAGTAGTCGAGAACCCCGTTGTTGTTGAAATCGTCCCCCCAGTAGAAGACCTGCTCCTCCTGCTCGTACTTCAGGAAGGCCTCCAGATAGTCGGGAATGCCGTTGCGGTTACGGTTGTAGTCGGGCACGCCGTCCTGGTCCAGGTCCCATCCCGGATACACGCCGGCTTCGTTGGGCTGGGTCCGCTCGGTCAGCGGCTGGTCATCCTGTGCCTGGTCCTCGTATTGGTCCTCGTCGTCGTTGTCCTCCACGAGGGCGACGGCTTTGTTCCGCTTGGCGTTGCCTGAGCTGTAGGCATTGGGCTGAGCCTCGTTGAAGTAGAAGCCCAGATCGTTGCCGACGTACTCGCGGGTGATGTAGTCCTCATTGGACCTGACGATGGGATCACCGAGTCTATAATCGCCGCCGTCCTTCGCGTAGGAATTGTATTTAGGGCTGATCGAGAAGAGCTCCGCACCGAGGCTCAGCGGCCGCCAGTGCTGGGTGCCCCGCAGGTAATACGCGTTCCCGGACAACGAGGAGCGTGCCCCTAATTGCGCCACCGGGTACTGGAAGTAGGCGGTCGAGCGCACGCACTCCCAGTCCAGGTTCATGGAGCCCAGCGCCAGCCTGCCGTTCAGGCCGGCAAGGTTGATGGCCGAGGGAAGCCCGTAGTCCAGCTCCACCTCCACCGGATCGGCGTTGCTGGAGCCGTCGCCTTCGGCCCGGGCCAGCGTCACCACGGGCGTCTTGCGGGTCCTGATCTCGACCGACGTCAGGTCCGTGGCGCGGTGAACCTGCCGGGTTCCGACCGAGTAGTCATCGGCCACGCTGGCGCTGGCCGACACGCCGACCGTGCCCTCGGGGACGGGAAGCACCTGTTCGACGTACGAGTTCCCAGAAACGACCCAGTGGTCACCATCCCGGGTGACCGCGTCACTGACGACCGTCAGCGGCACGATCCCGGTCAGAACGCGAACGTCGCCGCCGCCGTCCACCACCGTTAGGGCAGCGCTGCCGCCGTACACCGACGCGGCCGAACGGGCAGACGTGGGCGTGTCGTCCGTCACGCGCACGGACACCGTGTCCGGGTGCATCTCGTCCGGCATGGTACCCATGAGGAAGTTCCCCGCGGACTGCATGCTGTCGAAGCGGTGGTGGTTGACCACGGTCCCGCCCAGATAGAGTGCCCCGTCCAGGAAACGCCCCTCCCAGTGGCCCGCGGCGAGGAGGGTGCCCTCCACGGCCAGCGAGTCTCCGGTCCAGTCCAGGCGCAGCCGCTGAACCGGGTCCGACGGGCGGTTGAAGATTACGGTCACCTCATTGTCGGAACCCAGCATCGCATCGGCGCGAACCCCCGTGAACCGGGCCATGTCGAGGGTCAACGAGGTAAAGCTGGTGCGCATCGCCTCACCGACCGATACCCGCAACGCACCCCGGCCGAAATTCTCGCGTGCGATCACCAGACGGTTGTGGCGTTCGATGTTCTTGTACAGGAAGCTGCCGTATGCCGGGGCCCGGGTGCGGTCCTCGATCCACGTGAATACCGAGGTCGAGCCGTTGAGCCAGGGCTCACCCAACTCGTCGTAGATGGGGAAGTACGAGAACCCCCCGCCTCCCTCTCGGTACCGCAGCCAACCCAGATTGGTGTAGTCCATCTGGGTGTTCGGCCGCAGCAGGAACAAGCTGCTGGGCGACCATCCCGCTCGGACCTCGCTGGGGTCCGCGGGCGTGGCGTAGAGTCCGATGTCGGCCGGTGCCGGGGAGGCCAGTGACAGCCACCACACCACGGCGCTGGCGCACCAGATCCCCTCCCACCGGCAGGACGGAGCCAATCGGCTGCGCAACCGCTTATCTCCTCGTCCGATGCTCATCGGACGTTCTGCATGACCCGGTTGGTGATCGAACCCTCCTGGGTCAGGGCAAAGACGATGGTGTTGATCCCAAACTGCAGGTGCACGGTGTTGTCCGTGTACAGGTTCTTCTGGTTGCGGTGGCCCCGATTTTCCCAGATTACACCCAGGTTCTGATACGAGACCACCGCCGCCAGACGTCCGTCGACCTCCACGCCGATCAGGTAGTCAACGGCGCTATTGCCCGTGCCGGCGGAGCCCCCCATGCCCACGATCGCCTTCGGCGGGCCGTCGAAGTTGTAGAAGGAGTGGTAGATGGGATGGCCGCTGGTCAGACGGATGAACCGCGTGGCGCGGCCGACCTTGGCCAGCGCGTCCGTGATCATCTGGCGGAGGAAAACGTCCACGTCGCCGCCGACCGAACTGCCGGCATCCGCCAGGATGAAGCCGCCGCTCTCCAGGTATCTTCCCAGGTTCTCCAGCTCACCGTCGCTCAGGGTGAACTGCACCGACGGGATGAACACCCACGGCGTCTCCAGCAGCTCGCGGGAACTCAGCGGCAGGCGGGCCGAGAAGTCAGCGTGGATGCTGGTGTATTCGTTCAGCGCGTTCACCAGGTTCTGCACACTGTGCGGATTCTGCAGCAGCTCGATCTCGTCGTCCCCGCCGGACACGCTCAGTTCGATGTTGCGCTCGACCATGCGGGCCGAATAGGCCTGGGCGATGTGGAAGTAGCCCTGAATCTTGCGCTTGTCGGTCGGGTCCTGCACGACCATGGCCTGGTACTTGCCCGTGTCCAGGAAGTTCAGGTCGAGAAGTTGCTCCCGCATGTCGATCTTGTTCTCAGGCTCCTTGGTCGTGGTGACGCCCAAGTCCACGGCCCGGGTCTTGAAGTCCACCGACGCCATCCTGGTGGCCTGTCCCTCCAGCTCGAGCGGCGCCTGGCTGAGCGAGCGCATGGAGATGCCCCCCACCCGACTGGCCACCATGTGCGAGGTCTGCGCTTGCACTTCAACCTCCTGCCGCACCATCCTGCGCTCGCGCGACTGGGGCCGCTTGCGCATCTCGAAGGCCTTGGCCACCCGGGGGTCCCGCCGCATGACGAACTTCGTCGAGATCGGCTTCTCCTCCTGCGGCAGCAGCTTGCTCAGCTTGGCCACCTGGGTCAGGTTGGTCAGCACCACCGCGTGGAACAGTACCGATATACCGACGCAGATCCGGAATATCTTGCTGAAGCTGTCCGACCTTGTCAGTGGACCTGTGTTGCCCATACTCATACGGTGCCTACTTCGCGCAGCGGAACCCCAGGTGGTTGGCGCGGACGGTCCGCGCGGCGCTGCCCCGCATGGTGGCTCGGATGCCAAGGGCGCCGTCGATCCAGCTACCGCCCCGGTGGACCTTGGTGGCACTCGCCTCGTCCGTGGGGACGGTCACTGGCGGATCCGACACCGCGATACTCTCCAGCGAGATGGATGGGAACTGGTTGGAAGCCTTGCCCTTCTCGACGTTCTGAGCCACGGCCTTCAGGTTCTTGACGATGCTCTGGCGGACCTTGCCGTAGATGCCCTCGTCGTACCAGCTCGAGGTCCACTCCCAGACGTTGCCGGCCATGTCGTATGGCCCCTCAGGCACGCGGCCCAAGGGGTAACTGCCCACGTCGACGGTGCGCCGGACATTGCCGGCGATATCGCCGCCGAAGTTGGCTTGCGAGGCGTCCGGTGCTTCGCCGCCCCACGGGTACAAGGCGGTCGCCGCGGCATCGGCCACCAGCGCATCCATCATGGCCAGCACGTCGGCCTGGAACACGTCGCCCGCGCCCGAATCGCGCAGGTCAGTCCGGTTGGCTGCCGCGTTGAAGGCCGCGCGGTACTCGGCCACGATCGGGCTGAGCAGCCTGGACGCCGACGAGGCGTCGTACCCGCGAGCCGCGTACTCCCATTCCAGCTCGGTGGGCAGCCGCTTGCCGCGCCACTGACAGTAGGCCTGCGCATCCTCCCAAGTGACCCCGATCACCGGCTGCAGCTCCCCTTCGAAGCCGGGCAGGGCATCGAAGTCGTGCGGCCTCGGGTTGGCGGTCAGGAACTCGCGGTACTGGACGTTGGTGACCTCGTGGACGTCGATCTGAAAGGCACTCAAGTGCACCACCGCCCCAAGGGTCTGGTCCTGGAACCGGCTGTCCTCGACGCTGGCCGAGTCGAGCCCCACTACCGTGTATCCGGCCGGTATGGAGACCATCTCACCCAGGTCGGTCGGCGCGCTGGCCGCGGCCTTCACCACCACGATCACGTGGTCGGCGACCCAGGTATCCGAGTATCCCTTGCCGCTTACCCATAGGAGGAACGGGTACACGGCCGGGGCATCGGGCGTGAACCGAACCACGGCGGAGTCCGGGGCACCCAGCGTGACCCGCTTCGACACGCTCTCCCACTGGTACGAGAGCGATCCCGGACCCGTCGAACCCCGCCCGTCCAGGGTGACGGCCTCACCCACCAGAACCGATTGGTCCGCACCGGCGTTCGGGTGCAGGTCGTCCGCGGCATCATCGGTCGAGATCGAGTCGTCGGTGCCGCAGCCACCCAGACCCACCAGCACGAGCGCCACCAGTATCGTAGACCTGCCTAGCACCATGCCGCGCCGTTACTCCCCTCGAGGTTTGACACGCTCACCTCCTTGCAGACCACCATCCTCCGCTCACCCGTGCGTCCAGATCATCTCACAACCGGTAGGTATTGAGCCAGTCCAGGTGCTCCTTAGCGAACGTGGCGACCGAGTTGAGCTCGATCTCCTGCTCGTCGTAGTTCTCCAGCAGCTCCTTGTAGATCTTTGCGGCTTCCTTCCACCGGTTCAGATACTCGTAGCACATCCCCAGGTTGGCCATGGCCCCCGTCCAGATCTCGGTCCCGGGATAATCGGTGATCACCTTGGTCAGGGCCGTCGCCGCCTCCCTGTACTCTTCCTTGTCGAAGAGGGCCATCGCCTCCTCGTACTTCGGATAGGCCTGGATCTCCCTGATCTCAGCCAGCACCCTCTTCGCCTGCGGTATCACCTCCGAGTTCGGGTACGCGTCGACGATGCCCTGGTACGCCACCCGGGCCGCCTCGTATTCGCCCTTGTTGAAGTAGTGGTCTCCCAGGCTGAACTGCGCACTAACCGCGAACGGGCTGCTGGGATAGCGGGCGACCAGCGTGCTGAACTGAGCCACGGCCTCTTCAGGCTGCGCCAGCTCAAAGCAGCACCACGCCAGGTTGTACATGGCGTTGTCGACGAACTCGGAGTCCGAGTAGCGGTCCAGAACCTTCCTGTAGCTGGTGGCCGCATCGCCGAAGCGACTCAGGTTGAATAAACCCTCGCCCTGCTGGAAGAGCGCCTCGGCGGCCACGGCACTCGCGGGAAAGCGATCGACCAACCAGCCGAACCACACCACGGCCTGCTCGGTTTCTCCCTGGCGCAGGTAGGCATAGGCAAGGAAATAGTGGGCACTCTCGAGATTGGGGCTGTCCGGGCTACGGTTGACGAACTCCTGCAGCAGCGGCACGACCTCGTCGTATCGCTCCAGCGCAAAGGCGGATGCAGCCTTGCCGTAGAGCAGATCGAGACGCAGGGTGGAACGGGGTGACGACTCGAGGGCCTTGGCGAAAATCCGCTCAGCCTCGGCGGGGTTCTCCATCCGCACGTAGGCGTTCCCCATGACGAAGTAGGCGCGGTCCTTGAGGGGATCGCCTTCCTCCGCTTTCCGGTCCTCAAGCGGCGCGTCGATGGTCGCCTGGGTCTGCGCGACGGTCTCCTCGTACCTACCCAAGCCATAGTACAGCTCTGCCAGCAGCAGCGTGAATTCGGCCCGCTCGCGCGGATCCTCGCTGGTGGTGATCACCGCCTGGTACGCCTCGATGGCCTCCTCCCTCCGGCCCATCTTGACGTAGATCTGTCCCAGTAGTCGATGCGCCTGGTCCTTCAGGCTCTCCGGCGGATCGGCTGCCAGCAGTGCCTCCAGGTCTTGCGCGGCGCGCGCGTATTCGCCCGTCTGGTAGTAGGTCGAGCCGGTCCCCAGCAGCGCCCCTTGAAGTACCGATTCCGTCTTGCACTCCTGTCTCGCCAGGGCGAAGCTGGCCAGCGCCTCCGGGTATTTCTTCTGCTCGAAGTAGATCTTGGCCAGCACGTAGTTCAGCTCACCCGCCGCCTCGCCCTCTGGCAGCGGCGCCAAACCCCGCTGGACCATGCCTGCTGCCTCGTCGAGCCTTCCCAGGCGCAGCAGCAGCTCCCCGCCCACCAGGCAGGCCTTGCTCCCCACCTTCGAATCCGTCGGAACCTGGACCAGTGCCGCCAGGGCCTCCTCGAGCTGCTCGGCGTCACGCCGGGCCAGACCCAGCTCGAGCAGTACCTGGTCGCGATCGGCCGATGCGGGATAGCGCTCCAGGTAATCGGCGTACAGCTCGGCGGCCTTGGCGAACTCCTTCTCCACGTAGTAAAAGCGGGCGATCTGCAGCCGTGCCCGGGCGGCGACGTCCGACTCAGCCGCGAACTGGTCGCGCACCTGGGTGAACAGCTCCAGGGCCCGCGCGCGGTCAGCCTCTTCTCCGCGGCGTTGCGCCGCCAGGCCGGCGCCCAGCAGACACTCACCCCTCAGACTCGTACCCGAGTAGTCGGCCATCACCTGCAGGTACGCTTCCCGCGCCTGACCGAAGTAATCCCTCATCCGCTCCTGGTCACCCGCCCGCCGCTGCTCTTCGGCCAGCTCAAACAGGCACTGGGCCCGCTGGAACGACGCACGGTCCAGCGGCAGTACCCCGGTCTGGCGCACGTCACCGTATCCCTTGATGAACAGGCCGTATTCGGACAGCGCCTGGGCGTAGTTCGCCGAGTCGTAGTACTGGCGGGCGATCCGTGCCTGCATGCGGGCCCGGAAACCGTGATCGGGCACGTCGGCGATGGCGCGGCGGTAGAGCTGCATCCCCGCCTCGAGGTCACCCCGGTCGAAGTGGGCCTGACCGATCTTCACGTACGCGTCCTCGACCAACTCCCGCTCGCGCGCGTAGTTGGCGACCACCTGCTGGTACGCGGCAACGGCCGCCCCGACGTCACCCTCGGCGGAGTAGCAATCGCCGGTGAGCAACTGCGCCTTGGCGGCCAGCTCCAGCGCGGTCTCCTTGACCACGCCACTGAGCTTGTCGGCTTCCATCCGCGCCAACTGCGTCTCGCCCAGGTTGGCGGTGTCGTACCGGTCGAGCAGCGCCCGGAGCGCCTGACGGCACTCGGGATATCGCTTCAGCTCAAAGTAGCTCTTGCCGATCTGGAACTGGGCTCGATCGACCCGGTAGTCGGCCGCGCCCAGGCCCGTCACCCGCGAGAAGCTCTCGATAGCCTCCTCGTACTGCCGCAGGCTGTAGTGGGCCCATCCGACCTCATACAGCGCCTCATCGACGTAATCGCTGGTCGGGTAGCGCTCGCGCAGCACCTTGCCCGCCTCGATCACCCCCGGGTAGTCCTTGGCCTGGAAGCAGGTCTTGACTAGTTGGTACTGCGACAGAACCTGGATCTCCAGCAGGTCGGTAGAGGACGCGGCCTCGTGGTAGTACCGGGCCGCCTGGGCAAAGCCCTCGCTGGCCTGGCTCTGCAGTTGCGCGGCCCGGCCGGGATCGCGTTCGGATTCGGCCTCCGTCAGCCGCGCCGCCGCTAGATTGCGGTAGGCATTGGCCAACTGGAAGGTGGCCGCCACCCGGACCGGGAAATCGACCTCCCCCACGCGAATCAGAATCTTGCTCTCGTCAACCAGCTTGCTGTCCTCGAGGCCCTTGACGATCTGGAACTTCTCGATGGCCTGGGTGTAGTCCTCGATGACGTAGAAACGCTGCCCGCGGTCGAACGCCAGGCGCAAGGTCTCGTCCGAAGGCACGATGCTGCTCACGCCAATCCCGAGCAGCAGCAGAACCCCGATAGCGCCGGTGTAGAGCATTCCTGCCGTCCCTCTGGTGCGATCAACGTTCCTGGAGCGGACTATTCCTTCGAGGAGCCGACGCCCGCAACCATCCGCAGGAAATAGCGCACGAACCCCGGATCGCTGTGTCCGGGCGCGTCGTAGTCGACTCGCTGGTATTCGACCCCTGCCTCGGTGCCGATCTTGTACCCTTCGTAGTTGGTCTGGTTGAACCAAGTCACCACGTAGTCCTGCTGCCGGGCGTCGTTGTCGTGGTCCAGGTAATCGACCCGCCGGTCCGGCAGCAGCGGGCATCCCTGAACGCCCAGACGGATCTGCGACCGCGCCGTCAACCGGTAGTCGACCCGAAGGATCGGGACCAGCATCATCTCGTCCGCCAGTGCCCCGTCCAGGCTCCGCCGCGTCTGCCGCTCATACTGGAGCTTGGCTCGTGGCATGACCACCAGACGGCCGAAGCTGCGGGTGTAGTCCGCCTTGAGCAGGAAGCCGAGGTAGTTCAGCCGATCGGCTTCCTGGATCATACCCCCGTCGCCATCCACCCGGTGCTGGTGGTTCAGCTCATAGCGGAACTTGGCGTCCAGGTTGCTGTGCAAGGCCGGCTGCCAGGCCGCGTGCACCAGCCCCCGGTTGATGAAGCTGTCCCGGGCCACCAGAAGGTCGGGAACGTATACCTGCTCCGGCAGCAGCCGGCCGTCCTCCGACTCCTCCACCAGGAAGGTGAAGTAGGGGTTGGCGACATCGTCCATGACCCACTTGCTCTCGTGATCAGCCCGGACCGACCCCGTCCCGCGGAAGGTGTTCCGGTACGCCAGCCGCGCGTAGGTGACCTCGGTCCGTCCACCGCCGGCTGGCTGCCACAGATCGCACCGACCCAACCCGCCCTGCAGGCCCAGCAGTAAGTCAGCGTTCAGCACCGCGTGGAATCCCCGCTCATCCTTGCCGTAGGGGTAGTTGGGCTGGTCGTCGTCCTCCCAGGCGTCGATCCTGGAGTTGTTGTTCAGGTCAACGCCGAAGTAGAACTCCCGCGGATCACTGAAGTACATCAGGAAGGGCTCTTCGTAGTCCGCGTACTGGTTCCGGTTGCGGTTGTTGTCCGCGAAACCATCGGCATCGAAGTCGAAGAACGGATAGATCCCGGCGTCTGACTCCAGGTACTTCACCTCGCGATTCGCCACGTCCCAGTCCTGCACCCAGTCATCCGGCCACTGGTCCATGTCGTCGTTATCGTCCACCAGGGAGTAGATGGGGGTGTTGGTCTTGTTCCCCCCGGACTGGGCGTCGGTGCTGACCGGATCCTGCCGGGCGTCGTTGAAGTAGTACATGGCACCGACCGTACGGGAGTCGGACAGCGCCATGGACACGCCCTCGGGATCTGGATCGACGACCGCCTCGGCGTGCTCCCGGGCGGCGCTCTTGACCGCGTACGAGGTGAACCGCGGGCCGATGCTGAATCCCTCGAGGATCAGCGACAAGCCCTGGACCTTCCTCGTCGCCGTGACGAACGCGGCATAATCCTCGTACTGATCGCGTTCGCCGCTGTCGGCGGCGTACTGATAGTAGTTGGTGCTCCGGGCCACTTCGCCGCGAACGCGGAAGCCGGCAGCCTTGAGATCGGCGTTCATGCCGAGGATCTCCATGCCGGTCTCCATGCCGTGCTCGAACGTCACCCAGCACTGGTTGGACAGATCTCTGACGTTGCCTGCCGCCCGGCGGATCGTGCTGTAGGACGTTGACCTGGAGGCGCTGGCGCCCGTCTGGGGATTGGCGTAGGTGTGGTCCTGCCGGATCAAGATCCGGTAGTCGTTGGCCACGACCGCCGACACCTTGATGCCGACGGTGCTGTCCGGCACGTCGAAGGCATAATCCACCGAGACCGGCCACTGCCGCCCGTTCGCGTCGAGGTACCTCCCCGTGGCCTCGCGGTAGCGCGCCGTTTCGATCACCCCGTCCGTCACGGTCACCGCATCGGGTGCGGCCTCGAGATACCGCTCGCGTCCGTTCTCCCGCAGGTGAATCAAGGCGCGAACGTCGTACACCACCGCGCCGCCGATGCCGTCCTCGGGAGAGTCGTCCTGAAAGCGCACCAACACCCGCTTGGGGTAGGTGTAGGGAGAGGCTAGCCCCTTGCGAGTGTTGGTGCTGAAACCCCGGGTGCCGTCAAAGCGGTGCAGGTTCACATAGGTACCGCCCAGGACCAGGAAATCCCCTACCCGGCTCTCCCAGTGCCCGCCGAACAGGTACAGCCCGTCGTTCACCTCGGCGCTCTCGCCCGAGGGCCCCAACTGGTCCTTCAGATCCAGCTTGAGGGGATCCGAGAACCGCGAGAGCAGGAAGGTGAAGCGGTTGTTCGCCGAGGTCTCGTCCCAGCGGACGCCGTTGAAGCGCGCCATGTCCAGGGTCAGCGGCGTGAACGGGGTGCGGATGGCGTCGCCGACCATCACCCGGCTCGACCACCCCCCGTAGGCGTCATCGGCGATGATCAGGTGCCGCAGCCAGTTCTGGTAGAAGCGCCCCTTCATCAACGTGCTGGCGGACTGCCCCTCCGACGCCGCCCGGTACTCTTCCATGTGGTAGACTTCGTACCCTTCGGTCAGGTAGTTCCCGAAGGCGTCGTACCTCTTGAAGATCGGAATGCCGGCGCGGTACTGGCGGTAGTCGATCCAGCCGTAGTTCAGGTACGAGGCGTCGGCCCGCGAAAGGTACGCGTCGCTGAAGCGCCCTTTCCCCAGTCCGAGGTTCTCCCTCAGGTCAATCCCCTCGCCCGATTCCGCGTCGTAGTCCTGAGCCGAGGCCGCCGCGCTC
>JBAZUN010000016.1:0-29560 GCA_041661365.1 Candidatus Latescibacterota bacterium | reverse complement strand
GGCCCTCCTCCAGTTCGAGGGCGGCACCCTGGGCAAGGCCATGGCCATGCATATCGCCAGCGTGCTCCCCACCCACACCGTGCACTCGATCAACCTCGACGACCAGTACGAGGAGGACGTCACCACCGCGCGGATCCCGGTGGTCGAGGGGGCCTCGCCGGTCCCCGACGGCCCTGGTCTCGGGTACGAGGTGGACGAGGAAGCCATAGCCCGGTTGGCCGCCCAGAAGCTGGTCGAGCAGCCCCGGCACGTCGGCGTCCTGCGGATGCCGGGTGGCCACACCTTTTACGGCCGCTCCTGGGTCTCCCCCGCGTCGCTGACCGGCACCCAGGAGGGCGCGGTCCGCGGTCATCGCTCGGAGCTGTGGGAGGACGACGGCTCGGCCGAGTTCTCGCGGATCTGGGACCGGGTGCAGAAGGAAGGGACGATCCAGGCGGAGTGAGCCGCGGTTCGAGAGAGGAAATGCTTTCGGGCCTTGTCCGCTCCCCACCGCGCCCATGCAGGAGCTTCGACGATGAAGATCGCCTACCTGGAGCGCACCGTCGTGTGCGTCCCGTTCATTCCCGGCATTCTGACTCCTTACGAGCAGGAGGTCTTCACCCCGGCGTACCCGGCGCCGCTGGGCGAGCGCCGACAGGATCTGCTGCGCGTCCACACCGACGAGGGTCTGGTCGGCATCGGTATGAGCGGCCCGTATTTCGGGACAACGACCTACCAGCCGCCTGATCTGATCGGCAAAGACCCGCTCGGTTTCGAGCCGCGCCGCCTGGGTGGCGGTGGGTACGACATCGCGCTGCTCGATCTGATCGGCAAGGCGATCGGCTGGCCCCTGTGCCGCATCTTCGGCGGCAAGCTCCAGGAGCGGGTGCTGGTGGACTACTGGATCTCGCGCATGGGTCCCGAGGCTTCGGCCGCCGCGGCGCGGCGGGCCGCGGAATTGGGCTTCCACGGCATCAAGATCAAGTGCCGGATCGAGGACGGCGACGTGGCGGACCGGGTGTTCGCCATGCACGACGCGGCTCCCGGCCTGCGCATCGTCCTCGACCCCAACGAGCGCTTCCACACCCTGACGCAGAGTCTGGAACTGGCGCGCCGGCTCGAATCGTGCGAGTGCGAGCTGATCTTCGAGGATCCCTTCCCCAAGACCTCGTGGGAGGACTACCGTCGCCTCAAGGACAGCACCCGCATCGTGATCGCGCCGCACCTGCAGAACCCGCGACAGGTGATCCAGGCCATCCAGCACGAAGCCGTGGGCGCCATCAACGTGGCACCCTCGGACTGGGGCTTCCTCGATATGGCGCGGATCGCTGAAAGCGCCGGCATTCCGGTCTGGCAGGCCTCCAACGTGGACCTGGGCGTGTTCGACGCCTTCCGCCTGCACGCCTCGGCCGCCGCGCCCAACTGCACCCTGGGCAGCGATCTGTGCGGCAACTTCGTCCACCAGCACAGCCTGCTGGCCGAGCCGCTGGTGCGGGACGGACACGCGGTGGTCAGCGACCGGCCGGGCCTGGGGATCGAGGTGGACGAGGAGGCCGTGGCGCGGTACACGGTGCGCTGAGCCGGGGTCCGGGGTCGACTGGGTAGGATTCGCCGCCGGAGCTCTCCCCTGAGCGCTTGACCTCGGTCATCTGGGAGCAAGTATCTGGTCCCGACGCATCACCCAGGAGCATCGGCTCGTCTATCTCGTCCGGGACCGGCAGACCGACTTCTTGATGGCCCGGTATCACACTATCAGTGATGCCTCGAATCGTGGTCGCAGGCGGGCTGCCAACGGACAGAAGGGCCATCCCGGCATGACAACGGAATCCCCCGAGAGTCTCGACTGGAGCCAGGGGTGCTGGCGTAACCTGAATGCCGAACCGGCCGCGGCCCGGATCGTCGTGGCCGCGGACTGGGCCCCGATCCGCGCCTTTGCCGAGCCCCTCACCGTTGCCCCCGAGTTGGTATACGGCGACCTCCTCCCCGTGCTGCGGCAGGCCGACCTGCGGCTCGTCAATCTCGAGAGCGTCCTGAGCGACCGCGGCGCTCCGGTCTGGAAGAGCGGCTCGGTCTTCAAGGGGGAGCGCCGTCACCTGAGCGGACTGCAGGTCGTTCCCTTCGACGCGGTCACCCTGGCCAACAACCACGTCCTCGACTACGGCGTGGAGGCCTTCGGGGACATGCTCAACCTACTCGACCGCCACCACATCGGCAGAACCGGCGCCGGGCTGACCCCGGAGGAAGCCCATCGGCGGCTCGATCTGCGGGTGGGAGGACTCACCCTCGCGGTGGTCAACTTCAGCGAGGCCGAGGACCTGACCGAGGCCCGCGAGGGTCCCGGGGTCTTCGGCTGGGAGGTCGACCGGGTCGTGGAGGAGATCCGCCAGGCGCGCGCGGAGGTCGACGCGGTGCTGGTGGTGGTCCACTGCGGCCTCGAGTACATCCCCTTCCCACCGCCCTACGTCGCTGCCGCTTGCCGCGCCGCTGCCGAGGCCGGCGCCGACCTGGTCGTCGGCCATCATCCCCACGTGCCGCAGGGGATCGAGTTCCATTGCGGGGTCCCCATCTGCTACAGCCTGGGCAACTTCGTCTTCTACCAGGAGACCGGCCTGGCCTACCGGAAGGTCGGGTACCTGGTCAAGGCCGGGTTCGCCGCCGGCGGTCTGGTTGATCTGGAGTTGATCCCCTACGCGATCGGCAGCGACCGACTCTCGTTGCTGCTGGGGGAACGGCGCGCCTGGTTCTTCGACCGGCTGAGGGCCGTCTCCGAGCCGCTCTCCCGACCGGACGGCGCGGACCAGGCCTGGCACGGGTTCCTGCGCCACTACGGTCAGCAGGGTCTGGCCGACGAGGTCACCATGATCCTCGGCCGGTTACGCGACGAGCCCCGCAAGGGAGCTGCCATGTTCCGCAACCGACTGACCACGCAGCAGCACTACTGGCACTGGCGCGACCTGCTGACTCGGGTCGTCGACGGGACCCTCGACACCGGCCCCGAATGGGCGCGCGCCCTCGCCGAGGAATGGCTGACGACCTCGCTATGAACGGGTTGTACGACCGGCCTGAGCTTTCGCTGCTGGTGACCGACTCAGGGCTGGGCGGGCTCTCCATCTTCGCCGCGCTCGAGCGGGCCTTCCGGCGGCACCGGCCGTTCCGCGCCGTCACCATGACCTACTTCAACGCCTGGCCGGACCAGGGCCAGGGCTACAACAACCTGCCCGACATGACCGAGCGAGCCCGGGTCTTCAACCAGGCCCTGCGCTCGATGGCGAAATTCAGGCCCGATCTGATCCTGATCGCCTGCAACACCCTTTCGGTGATCTACCCGTACACCCGGTTCAGCCGCACCACCCGGAAGCGGGTCCAGGGGATCGTCGATCTCGGCGTGGAAATGATCCGCGGCCGGATGCAGGCCCTCCCCGGAAGCCGGGTGATCCTCTTCGCCACCCCCACCACCATCGAGGGGGACGCCCACCGGGCCGGACTGGTGGCGGCCGGGATCGCCGCAGAGCGGATCGTGCCGCTGGCCTGTCCCGGGCTGGCCGGCCGGATCGAGAACGATCCGACCAGTCTCGAGGTTTCCTCCCTGATCGACCGGTGCTGCCGCGAAGCGGGCGCCAGGCTTCAGAGAGGGGGGCCGGTTCTGGCGGCCCTCTGCTGCACCCACTTCGGGTACTGTCGGGGCTCCTTCAGGGAGAGTCTCGCCCGTCATTGCGGCGAAGGCGTGGAGATCCTCGACCCGAACGAGGCCATGGTTCAAGCCGTCCTGGAAGGGATGCCAGCCGAGAGGGGGGGGGGAACCGCCATGGCGCTGCGCGTCGTGTCGCGGGTCCCCTGGGAGTACCGGCAGCTCGAGAAGATGATCCCCGTGGTGGAGCAGATCTCGAAGCCGACCGCGATCGCGTTGGCGGCCTACGAGCATCGGCCCGACCTGTTCACCTTCTGAGGGAGAGGATTCCATGCACAGGGTGCTGCTGATCACCGGTCCGGCCGGGGACGCTCAGGGATGGGGGGACGAGGGGGTGACCGAGAGCGTGCGCCAGGCCATCGAGGCCGGCGGTCGGAACGCGGCCACCGCCTTTGTCCGCACCATGGACGAACTCCTCGCGGCCCTCGAGCAGCGATCCTTCGACATCGTCTGGAGCGCCCTCTATCACGTCTCGGACCGCGCTGACACGATCGGGATGAGCGAGGACGAGGGGGCCTGGGTCGCCGACCTGCTGCAGGCCCGGAAGATCCCCTACATCGGGCCGAACGCGGCCACGATGAGGACCCTCCTCAACAAGGCCCGGACCCACGAGGTGCTGGAGAGCCACGGCGTCGCCGTGCCGGCGCATTTCCAGGTCGACGCCGGTGATCCGGCCCCCCCGGTCCCGTATCCGGCCTTCGTCAAGCCCTGCTTCGAGTCGCGCTCGGTGGGGATCGACGAGGAGAGCGTGGTGCGCACCCCGGCCGAGCTGCAGCGGCGGGTCGAGTGGGTCCGCGAGCGGCTCGAGCAGCCGGCCGTGGTGGAGGAGTTCCTCCCGGGGGATGAATACACCGTGCTCATGGTCGGCAACGGCAGCCGGCGGGAGTTCCTGGCCGGGCAGATCTACCTCGCCGACCCGTCGAAGGGAAGCCCCCACGGCATACTGCGGGCCGACATGCGGGGGGTCGGCCTGACCAAGATCCGCAAGGCCGAGGGAGACCGGGCCGAGGAGGCCGCCGAGCTCTGCCGGCAGGCCTGCGACGTCCTCGGCTGCCTCGACCACGTCCGCACCGACATGCGCGTCGACGCGGCCGGGCGGCTCAAGATCATGGAGGTGAACGGCATCCCGGGGCTGAAGCCGCTCAAGAGCTGGAGCCCCCAGATCTACACCCTCTTCCACCCTTCCGCCGGCGGCGCGGCCGAGGACTACCGCCGGCTCATCGACCAGATCGTCGGCTCGGCCCTCGAGCGCTTCGGTCGGTAACCTCGTGGCGATTCCCGTCGATCCCGAGGTTCTCGAGCGGCTCCGTCGGGGAGAGACGATCTCGGGGACCGACCCGTCGGGTGGGTTCGCCTTCGAGGTGGACCCTTCCCGTCCGTATCTGCTGACCGCCATCCACGCCGGTCACGCCGTGCCTTCCGAACTGGCCTCCCGGATGGCGATCACCGAGGAGGGGCGACGGTTCGAGGAGGACACCGCCACCGACGAGATGGTCCGGGGCGCCCCGAGCGCCATCTGGGGGCTCGTCTCGCGGGCCGTGGTCGACCTCAACCGCCCGGAGGCCCTGGCCCTCCCCCTCACCCCCGAGCGGTTCTGGGGGGTTCGGGTCTACGACCGGGCACCGACCGAGCCGATGAACCGCCGCAGCCTGGAGCTCCACGCGGCGTTCTATCGCTTCGTGGGGAGTTGCGTCACGGCCCTACTGGAGCGATTCAAGACCTGCGTGGTCTACGACCTCCACAGCTACAATATCTCCCGCCAGGTCGAGAGGGGCTTCGCCCGCCCCCCAGTCTTCAACCTCGGCACGGCCCTCCTCGACCGGACCCGTTGGGCCGGTGCCATCGACGCTTGGCTCTCGTTGCTGGGGGAGATCCGGATTCCCGGGGTCGAGACGACCGCGGTGGAGAACCTCGTGTTCGAGGGCAAGGGGGAGTTCTGCGCCTGCCTGACCAACTGGGACCCGCGGATCCTCGTTCTCCCGACCGAGGTGGCCAAGGTTTACATGGACGAGCAGACCGGGGTCGTGGACCCCGACCGGGTCGCGGCCTTGCGCGACGGTCTGCAGACGGCGGCGATCCGGCATGCTGCCGCGTCCAGCCCGACCGGGACCGGCAGGGGTCCCGGGCAGAGGGAGTGACTCACTTCGCTCAGGCGAACTCCACCCCGGGGAATCGATCGGGCAGAGGGGGACCGCCGCTCCCGAGGGGGTACGGCTGCCAGATCGCGGCGTACCGCTGGGCCCGGTGGTCGATGACCTGGATCCGCGTCAGACTGATCGGCCACACCTCGCCGACCGCGGGGGGCAGGGAGGTTCTGGTCAGACGGCTCAGACCCTCCCACGGCAGGGCGATCTCCACGCTCCACCCTCGATCCACGTCGTCGCGCTGATCGAGGGTGCCGTCCACCTGCACCGCCGTGCGCAGACCGGGGAGGCGCCAGTCGAGGAACCCCCAGCGCATCCCCCGGGGATGGGCCGGGCCGGCATCGCCGCCGAAGACCATTGGCCGTTGCGCGGCCAGGTCGAACTCCGGAAGGTCGTACCGGCCGCCGTGGGTATAGGCGTCCTTCCAGATGAAGAAGATCTCGCTGGTCTGGTTGGCCGGGCTCACCCACAGCTCGTAGAAGGCGTCCGGGCCGGCGAGCGAGACGCCCACGGCGTTTTCCTCCCAGAGGAGAGAGGTGCGCTCCTGGCCCGTGCTCCACACGTCCCGCTCCTCGAGCCAGAATCCCGCGTAGAGCGCCGCGTCGTCCCACAGCAGCGCGGCCCGGGTGTCGAGCAGGGCCTGTCGGCCGTCCTCGGCCTGCACGAAGCGCGGGGTGCGCTGGGCTTGAGCCCAGGCGGCCTCGTCCGGACTGCCGTCGACGGAGACGGGACCGGTGGCCCGGTGACAGCGATACGGCGCGATCCCGCTAGCCATGGGATTCAGCTCCCTTCGTGCCGACCACCTGATCGGACAGGTGGATATAGGTGAAGCGATCCGGGATGTGGGAGTCGTAGGTCCCGTGGCTGCTCCAGGCCCATCCAGGGCAGACGCGACGACCACCCTCCTCGATCCACTCGAAGCGCGACACGTCCAGACGCCAGGTGTCGCCGTCGCGGGGAGGGAGCGACCGGCCTTCGGCCAGGTGCCGCAGCCCTTGCCAGGGAAAGGCGATCTCGGCGGTCCAGCCGCGATCGAGATCCGAGTCGTCGTTGAGGGTGCCGTCGACCTGCACCCCCCAGCGCAGCCCGGGCAGATCCCACTCGCGGAAGGCCCAGCGGCGGCCGCGAGGGTGGTGGAAGCCGCCCCATCGACCTCCGAGGGTGTCGACCAGCTCGGTCCCCAGAAGGTCGAACTCCGGGATCCGGGCGTATCCCGCCTCCACGTACGCCTCCTGCCAGACGTAGAAGCGCTCCATGATCGTGCCCAGGGCGTTCAGCTCGAACTCGTAGTACGCGTCGCGACCGGCGATGAAGACCTCCACGTCGTTCTCCTCGCAGATCATCGAGTCCCGTCGGGTGTAGGTCGCCCGCAGGTGGGGCTCCTCCACCCAGAACCCCACGTAGAGACAGACATCGTCCCACAGCATGGCGGCCCGGGTGTCGAACAGAGCGGGCCGCCCAGGCTGCTCCAGATCCTCGAACCGCGGGGACTTGGGCGCCTGCTGCCACGAGGCCTCGTCCAGGCGGCCGTCGACCTGGATGGGACCGGCGGCCCGATAGCAGGTGTAGTGCTTGAGCCCTTCTTCCGAGTAGCCGTAGGGACTGGGCATGGGGCATGCTCCGTTCAGGGTGGGTGATTGACCGCCGATAAGCGTTATCCCCCCGCGACCTCCATCGCCACCCGGGCCCAGGTGAACAGCCGCTCCGGCTCGTACCGCACGGTGCTGATGTCCTTGAGGATGAATTCCAGGGGACACCCGTGCTTCTCGCAGACGGTCCGGGTGGCCAGCAGGTCGCGGCGCACCGCCTCAGGGTCGAACGGATCCCAGGCCAGGAAGGCGGGGCTCGGCTTGCGGGAATAGACGTAGTCAGACCCGATCTCGGCGGCGCCGCGCTCCTCGTTGACCCAGGGGCTCATCGAGACCTTGCGCACGCGGGGGATGAGGCGCACCTCGGCCATCTTCTGATCGACCGGATCGCAGCAGCCGTAGTAGACCAGGCCGAAGCGGGCGCAGATCCGGCTGGCGTAGTCGACCTCGAACTCCTTGAACATGGCCGGCGATACCGTGGAGAACATCTGGGCCAGGCCGAACATCCAGCGATCCTTGAGCCGCGGCCGGTCGGGATCGTATCCCAGCGCCGGCAGCTCGTCGGTGAAGGCGCCGGTGCAGTGGATCAGGGACTGCGGCCCGCAGACCAGCCCCTGCTCCTCGAGCTGGTCCAGCATGGCCATGTACCCGTCGGTCACCAGACCGACGAGCCGGTGCATGTACTCGGGCCGGTCGGCCAGGCCGTAGAGCGCGCCCTCCACGCTCATCCAGGTGCTGATCGGGTCCCACAGGGAGAGATAGGGATCGACCCCCTCGGCCCGGAGTTCCAATAGCCCATCGAACAGCTCGTGGGCCACGGCCAGGCGGCGGTCGGTCTCGGCCTGGTCGTGGCGGATGCGGGGCTGCTTCACCTTGGCCAGGTCGTCCTCGGTCTGGAACTGGTTGGTGAAGAGATGGCCGACCACCGAGTTGGTCGGGTCGGTGACCGCGGTCGATTCCTCGACCCGGACGCCGAAGCCGGTGTTGTGGACCGCCTTGGGAACCCGCACGAATGAATCGACGACCATGTCGACCGGGAAGTGCCGCCACTGGAACAGGATGCGCCGCAGGTGCCCCTCGTACCCGCGGAGCTCGGGGTCGGTGCAGCGCAGGGTCAGCTCGTCGTTCACGTTCATCTCGTTCCAGCAGACCTGGTCGATGGTCACCATCGGCCGCACCGGCCGGAGACCGTTGAGTCGGCGCCAGAGCCTCCGGGTCTCCTCCTGCGCGGGGAGTGCCGCCACCTCGGCCACCTGCTTCGCCAGCTCCCGTAGTACCGCGACGTCCTGTTTGTTCAGCATCTCGGCTCCCTTTCCAGGTTGGGTCGTTCGGCGACCGATGATCCCGGCTATCTGCCGATCGGTTGGCCCGGGTCGAGCAGCGACCGGCGCGGGCCTCAAGCGCAAGTCCCAAGAAAGGGGCACGCCTAGCCCGGGGCAAGGGCGGCAAGCCAGGATCTTCCGAGGACCTTCTATGCCCAAGGCGTCCGCCGTTCGTCCAGGATGACGCCCTTGCGGTCGTCGACCCGGCTGGCGTACCTTGCCAGCCTCATCGGCACGAGAAGACGGCGGCTGGCGACGCGTTGACGTATCGGAGGGAGGGAGGGATGCCCCAGACCCTGTACTGGCTGCAGTGCGGCGGTTGCGGCGGTGACAGCATGTCCATGCTGAGCCTCGAATCGCCGGACCTGGCGGAGCTGCTCGGGCTGCTCGACGTGGAGCTGCTGTGGCATCCCTCGTTTTCCAACGGCGGTCCGGCCCAGCACCGGCAGCTCCTCGAGGCCCTGATCGCCGGGGAGCGCCGGCTCGACCTGCTGTGCGTCGAGGGTGCCATCGTCCGCGGCCCCAGCGGCACGGGGATGTTCGACACCCTCCACGGCAAGCCGCGGAAGGACCTGGTCAGCCAACTGGCGAGACGGGCCCGGGTCGTCGTCGCGGCAGGCACCTGCGCCAGCTTCGGCGGCGTCGGCGCCGATGGCGAGATCGAGGCCACCGGACTCCAGTTCCTCAAGCGGCAGCGGGGCGGATTCCTGGGCGCGGACTTCACCGCGGGGAGTGGGCTGCCGGTCATCAACGTGCCGGGGTGTCCCTGCCATCCGGAGGTGCTCGCCGGCACGCTGACCGCCCTGGCATCGGGGTTGCCCCTGGCACTCGACGAGTACCAGGCGCCGGAGCAATGGTACGGCATGCTGGTGCACCAGGGGTGCGTGCGCGGTGAGTACCACGAATACCGGGTGGAGGAGGCCGACTTCGGCCAGCGGGGATGCCTCTTCTTCCACATGGGGTGCTGCGGCCCCCTGACCAACGGCCCCTGCAACAAGCTGCTGTGGAACCGGCGCAGCTCCAAGACGCGCGTGGGGGTGCCCTGCCTGGGCTGCACCGAACCGGACTTCCCCCAGCCGCGTCCCTTCTTCGAAACGCCGAACATCGCCGACATCCCGCTGGCGCTGCCCAAGGGGGTGGATCGCGCGCACTACATGGCCTACAAGGGGATGGCCGCGGCCGCGGCGCCGGAACGGCTGGACCGCCGGCAGACCCGCATCTAGGAGCAGACCCGCACCCAAGAAGGGACAGGACATGGGGCAGGGAGTCACGGTCCACGTACCCCTCAACCGCGTCGAAGGGGACCTGGAGATCACCACCCGCCTCGAGGGCGGGGTGGTCGCCGAGGCGTGGGCCTCGGGCACGATGTTCCGGGGTTTCGAGCGGATCCTCGCGGGCCGCGGGGCCCTCGATGGGCTGGTGATCACCCCCCGCATCTGCGGCATCTGCAGCACCAGCCATCTGACCGCCGCCGCGCGGGCCCTGGACCAGATCGCCGGGGTGACCGTGCCTCCGGACGCTCAGCGCATCCGCAATCTGGCGCTGATGGCCGAGCACATCCAGAGCGACCTGCGGCACGGTTTCCTGATGTTCACGCCTGACTTCGTCCGTCCGGACCACCGTGCCCTGCCCCTCTACCAGGAAGCCTGCCGCCGCTACCCGCCGCTGGAGGGGACGACGGTGCTGGAGACCATCCGCGAGACCAAGCGGGTGCTGGAGCTGGTGGCCATCCTCGGGGGGCAGTGGCCGCACTCGTCGTTCATGGTCCCGGGCGGCGTGGTCGGCGTGCCCAGCGATGCCGACTTGCAGCAGTGTCGGCTGCTGCTGCGCCAGTACCGCCAGTGGTACGAGCGCCGGGTGCTGGGCTGCCCGCTGGAGCGCTGGCTGGCCGTGGACAGCGCCGACGCGCTGACGGCCTGGTTGGACGAGAGCGCGGCCCACCGGGACGGTGAACTGGGTTTCTACGTCCGCTTCGCGCGCCAGGCGGGGCTCGAGACCATCGGCCGCGGCCCGGGGAACTTCCTCAGCTTCGGGAGCCTGGACCTGCCGGCGGATACCCAGGTACGGGCCCCGGACGGCGGCCGGCAGCTCGTGCCGGCCGGCTTCGCCCGCGGCGTGGTCGTAGCGCCCTTTGACCAGACCCGGATCGCCGAGCACGTCGCCTTCTCGTGGTTCGCGGACCAGGAGGGCGGCCGACACCCCGCCCAGGGCGAGACGATCCCCTACGCCACGGGGAACGAGAGTGATAAGTATTCCTGGGCCAAGGCCCCCCGGTACGACGGCCTGCCGGCCGAGACCGGCCCCCTGGCCGAGATGGTGGTGGCCGGCAAGCCGCTCTTCGTGGACTGGATCGGCCGGTACGGCCCCAGCGCCTTCGTGCGCGAGCTGGCACGGCTCGTCCGCCCGGCCGAGCTGATGCCGGCCATGGCCACGTGGCTGGAGGAGACCCGTGAGAGCGGGGCGTTCTACACCCCGCCGGGCCGCCTCGTGGACGGCGTCGGCTTCGGCCTGACCCATGCCGCCCGGGGCGCGCTGGGCCACTGGGTCGAGCTGAAGGACGGTGCCATCGCACGGTACCAGGTCATTACGCCGACCGCCTGGAATGCCTCGCCGCGCGACGCGTCCGGCCTGCGGGGCCCGATCGAGGAGGCGCTCGTCGGCACCCCGGCGGACAGCCCCGAGGCCGTGAGCCTGGGTCACGTGGTGCGCTCCTTCGACCCCTGCCTCGTGTGCACGGTGCACTGATGGCCGAGGTGACGCCGGGTCCCTCGACGACCCTGCCTGGGCGGGGCCCCTTGCGGCTGACCCTGGCGGAAGAGAACGCGCTGCTTCGCGAGGAGGTGCGCACGGCCCGCCGCGCCTCGGAGATCACGGCCGCCCTGGTCGTCGAGCAGTTCCAGAAGATGGAGAGCGCCCAGCGCCACCTCGAGCAGCAGAACCGGTACCTGGGGGCCCTCCACTCGACCGCCCTGGACATCGTCGCCCGCCGGGATCCGGAATCTCTGCTGCAGGCCCTGGTGCGGCGGGCCTGTCGCCTGGCCGGGACCCCGCACGGGTTCATCTTCGTCGCGGTCGGGGCGGACGCCGAAGCCGGCGAAAGCGCCTCGGCGCTCGAGTGCCAGTCGGTGGCCGGCGCGTTCGAGCCCTTGGCCGGCGTGCGCCTGGCGGCGGGCGAGGACCTGGCCGGCCAGGTGTGGAGCACCGGACGCCCCCTGTTCGTCGCCGATTACCCTGCCTGGCAGGGACGGTCGCCGCAGTTCGGGGAGCTGGGGCTGCGCGTCGTCCTCGGCCTGCCCCTGACCTCGTCTGCCGGGGTCGTCGGGGTTCTCGGTCTGGGGTACGACGGGGCCGCGGGCGAGATCTCCGAGACCCGGCTCACCGAGCAACTCGAGCTTTTCGCCCGCCTGGCCTCCGTGGCCCTGGACAACGCCCACCTCTACCTGGAGGCGGAAGAGTCCCGCCGGCAGGCGGAGGCGGCCAGCGAGGCCAAGAGTGCCTTCCTGGCGGCCATGAGCCACGAGATCCGCACCCCGATGAACGCGGTCATCGGCATGACCAGCCTGCTGCTGGACAGCCCCCTCAGCCATCAGCAGCGGCACTTTGCCGAGACCATCCGCACCAGCGGCGAGAGCCTGCTGGCCATCATCAACGACATCCTCGATTTCTCCAAGATCGAGGCCGGTCTGATGGAGCTCGACCAGCAGCCCTTCGACCTGCGCCAGTGCGTGGAGGGCGCCGTCGACCTGCTGGCCGGCCGGGCCGCGGAGAAGGAGCTCGAGCTGGCCTGCCAAGTCGAGGCCCATACCCCGGCCTCCCTGGTCGGCGATCCGAGCCGGTTACGCCAGATCCTGGTCAACCTGCTGGGGAACGCCGTCAAGTTCACCGAGCGGGGCGAGGTCGTGGTCAGCGTCACGTCGCGTCCCCTGACAGCCGAAGAGGCCGAGGCGGCGGGAGGGACGCCGGACGCGGACTGGCACGAGGTCGCCTTCGCCGTGCGGGACACGGGGATCGGCATCCCCGCCGACCGGATGGACCGGCTCTTCCGCTCCTTCAGCCAGGTCGACACCTCGGTCAGTCGGCGCTTCGGCGGCACCGGGCTGGGCCTGGCCATCAGCCGCAGCCTGACCGCGTTGATGGGGGGCCGCATCGGGGTGGAAAGCCAGGAGGGGCAAGGGTCCACCTTCACCTTCACCATTCACGCCCGCGGCGGCCCGGCGGCCCGACCGGTCTACCTCCTGGCCGAGCAGCCGCACCTCGAGGCTCAGCGGATCCTCATCGTCGACGACACCCCGGCCAACCGCGAGATCCTCGTGCGGCAGACCCGGGCCTGGGGGATGCAGCCCGACGAGTTCGCCTCCGGGCAGGAGGCCCTGGCCCGACTGGGGGCCGGCGCGGAGTTCGACCTGGGGATTCTGGATCTGCACATGCCCGGGATGGACGGGATTACCCTGGCCCGCAAGATCCGCGAGCTGCGCGCGGCCGCCGACCTGCCCCTGGTCCTGGCCAGCTCCGTGTCCCACCGTCAGGCCGACCTGAGCGAAGGGCTCTTCGCCGACGTTCTGACCAAGCCGCTGAAAGCCTCTCAGCTTTACAATTCCCTGACCGGGGTGCTGGCGCGAGAGTTGGCCGAGGCCCAGCCGTCTACCGGGTCGCACGCCCGGGGGCCCTCCGAGTTCGACGCCGACCTGGCGGGCCAGATACCCCTGCGCCTGCTGCTGGTCGAGGACAACAAGACCAACCAGGAGATCGGGTGCCTGCTGCTGGAGCGGCTGGGGTACCGCGCGGATCTGGCCGCCAATGGCCTGGAGGCGTTGACGGCCGTCGCGCGCCAGCCCTACGACCTGGTCTTCATGGACGTCCAGATGCCGGAGATGGACGGGCTGGAGGCCACGCGCCGGATCCGCGCGGAGCTGGCGGCGGAGCGGCAGCCGCGGATCGTGGCGATGACGGCCAACGCCATGCAGGAAGACCGCGACGAATGCCTGAGCGCCGGCATGGACGACTACCTGAGCAAGCCGATCCGCATCGGCGAGCTGGTCGCCGCGCTTCGTCGGGCCGGCTCGGTCGGTGAGAACGGTGAACCGCGACCGACGACAGGCGGTGCCGTCCCGGACGCCGATGAGCACCCCGCGGCGCCCCAGGAGCAGGTCCTCTCCGGTGCCCCGCAGTCTGGTGTCGATCCGGCCCCGGTACTGGATGCATCGGCGCTGGCGCGCCTGGGGAGCAACCTAGGAGCGCGCGCCGCGGCCCTGCTGCCAACCCTGATCGACGGCTTCTGCCGGGAAGCTCCCAAGCTCATCTCCACGGCACGCGAGGCCCTGGCCGCGGGAGATTGCCAATCCCTGCGGCGGGCGGCCCACACCCTCAAGGGGAATGCCCTGAGCTTCGGCCTGGTGGCCTTGTCCGAGGCGGCTCGAACCCTGGAATACCGCGTGCGCGACGGCGATCTGGAAGGCGCCGAAGGTCTGGTCGAATCCCTGACGGTAGGGATGGCCGAGGCCGAGCTCGCCCTGCGCGCCGCTGCGGCCACACCGGCCAGTGAGCCGACCGATCCCCAGGGGACGGGTCATGGCTGAGTCCACCGCGCCGGGGAACGCCGGGACGCCCGGCGCCATCCAGCGCGTCCTGCTGGTCGACGACGACTGGATGGGGCAGACCGTGGCCGCGGCCATCCTGGCCGAGATGGGGTACGAGGTGGCCACCGCGTCCAGCGGCGCCGAGGCGGTGCGTCGGTGGGAACAGGGGGACGACGACCTGATCCTCATGGACGTGCAGATGCCCGAGATGGACGGCCGCGAGGCCACCAAGCTGATCCGGGCGGCAGAGGCCGGCTCGGGCCGGCACGTCCCGATCATCGCCCTCACGGCCGACACGGCAGAAGCCGATCGGCAGGCCTGCCTGGTCGCCGGCATGGACGACTACCTCGCCAAGCCGATCGATCCGAACGCGGTCCGGGAGGCCATTGGCCGGCTTGCCGGGCGACCGACGACCACCGCGGAGCCCTCTCCGCGCACCGGGCAAGATTCAGAGGTGACCGAGCTGCTCGCCCAACTCGGACTGGAGCCGCTGTCCGAGGGGGACGATGGGGCTGCCGAGATCGAGATCCCCGCCGAGATCCTGGCTCGTCTCGACGAGGAGTTCGAGACTCCCTCCGGAGATGCGGTGCTCGACGAGCAAGCGATACGCCGTCTGGCAGAGCTGGAGGAGCGCGGCGCGCTCTCGCTGGCGCGGGTCGTAACCTTGTTCCTCGACAGCGGCGCCCGGATCGTGCCGACCTTGAGGGCCGCCCTGGCCGCCGGAACGGCGACGCTACTGCGGCGGGAGGCCCACATCCTGAAGGGGAACGCCTGGGACGTGGGGGCACACCGGTTGGCGGGTATCTGCGAAGAGCTCGAGGCCAGGGCGCGCGACGGTCAACTCGAAGGGACAGACGACCTGGTCGAACAGGTCGAGAAGGCCTGGGGCGAGGCCCAGCAGGCCCTGCAGCGATATCTCCAGGGGCCGGAATAGCGGCGCTGCCGGATCGCAGAGGGCGCGGACCCGCGGCGCGGCGGCGGAAGCCCGGTCGTCGGTGGCCTACTGTAGCAGATCCCCGATCCCGTCCCCTCCGGCGGCGCCCCCCGCGTCGTCCTCGGCAGGCACCGACGCGCCGTCCACCGCCACCAGCTCCAGGTCGTAGACCACGGTGGCGTCCGGCGGCACCAGGTTGCCGTCTCCCTCCGGCCCGTAGGCCAGCTCGGGACCGGCGATCAACAGAACGCGTCCGCCGCCCCGCATCAGGGTGACGGCCTCCTCCCAGGCACGGACCACCTCCCTCTGGCCCAGGACGAAGCGGCAGGGCTGACCGCGGTCGTCGGTATCGATGCATACGGTACCATCGGCCAGGATGCCGGTGCAGCGCACGGTGACCGCCTGCCCGGGTTTCGGCACCGGGCCGGAGCCGCGCGTCAGTTCGTGGAGCTGCAAGCCGCTTCCGGTGACCAGGAAGTCGGGGAGGAGGTGCGCCGAGAAGAGCGATTGCAGCTGCTCGACGCCGAGTTGCCGCCGCTCGAGCAACACGATGTCCGCCTTTTTGAGGCCGTCGCGGTGATCCGCCGGCATGGCCTGCAGGGACTCGCAGATCAGGTAGATCGGCAGCTTGCGGCCGCGCGTGAACCGCACCATCCGGGCCACCGATATACCCTCGGCCTGGCGTCCCGATACCATCAGCACGCCGACCGGGGCTTCCTCCCGTTGGGCCAAGCGGCTGACCGTCTGGCGGTCGTGCTCGACGCCGTAGGACAGCTCGATCCCGCGGTACACGCGGCGCAGGCGAGCGAGGACCCCGGTGGCCGTGGCGTAGAACTGCACCAGGTGGGGATTCTTGCCCGTCACCATGTCCTGCAGGTCGGACCGCCCCTCGGAGAACAGAACCCAGGGGGCGCGCTCGAGATCGGTGGCCTGGCGGCGCTCGCGCATGATCCGGCGGGCGAGCTCGGCGGCCAGCTCCGGGTCGCGTGGCGTGATCTCCGGTGCAGGCGCCGGTCGGGCCGACTGCAGGTGGGCGCGGAGCCGCTCGGCGATGACGGGGATCGTGGAATCCTTGCGGAGGAAGTCGGTGGCCTTCTGGGCCAGCGCCGTGCGGACCGTCTCCTTGTCGGCCTGGGTCGTCAGCATGACGATGGGTACCGTCGCCAGGGCCGGCAACTGGCGCATGTGGCGGAGCACGGTGATGCCGTCCATCTTGGGCATCTGGATGTCCAGGATGACGAGATCCAGGTTGGCGGCGTGGTCCTTGAGCTGCCGCAATCCCTCGATGCCGTCGACCGCCGCGATGACCGAACAGCCCAGATCGCGGAGCACGCCGCTGATCTTCTCGCGCGCCACGGGGGAATCGTCCACCAGCAGCACCCGCTGCCTGGGCGTCACGGCGGGCGCCGCGTCGGCGCTGGGGTCGACCGGCGATTCCTCGAACTCCGCCTGTTCCTGCACGGGGCTCCTTTCCACCTAGACAACCACAACGTCGGTCCCACCGGGCTGCTGCCGCCTGCAGCCCGGCGCAGAGCATCCCCGAGGGCAAGGCAGTGCCGCGGTGAGCCGCGACGCACTTCCTGGTTGGGCCTGCCCGGCCCCAAGTATACGGGCCGCCCGGCCGCGGCGGAAGCGGGATCTTCCCGTGCCGCGGAGCTCACGGGACGGATCGCCGGGAGTCCGACGGCGGGGCTTCCTGCCGTCAAGAACCCAAGGAGATCAACCATGAGCGCCCAGAAGCCCCTCACCCACAACTCCGGCGCGCCGGTCGCGGACAACCAGAACGTCCAGACCGCCGGGCCGCGCGGCCCGATGCTGCTGCAGGACGTCTGGTTCCTGGAGAAACTCGCCCACTTCGACCGCGAGGTGATCCCCGAGCGGCGGATGCACGCCAAGGGCTCCGGAGCCTACGGTACCTTCACCGTCACCCACGACGTCACGCGGTACACCAAGGCCTCGATCTTCGCCAGCGTCGGCAAGCAGACCGAACTGTTCGTGCGCTTCTCGACCGTGGCCGGCGAGCGCGGGGCCACGGACGCGGAGCGCGACATCTGCGGTTTCGCGATCAAGTTCTACACCGACCAGGGGAACTGGTACCTGGACTACACCGATCACCGCGCCATCGCTGCCTGAAACAGCGTACAGTGAAAGCTGCACCCTCTTTAAACAGACACGCCGCGGCCCAGGAGCTGGGCAGCACGCGCGTCTATGAGGTGGAGGGGGCCCTGGTGACTGCCTTCCCGGAGATCGCGGGAATGTCAACGGTGGTCGACCAGACCGACCGGTTCCTCGTAGCCGGCCAGTCGGCGGCGTCTCGCAAGATAGACCCCACCTGAGCGGCGACTGGCCGTGGGTATCCTGAGGTGACCCCACGGTGGCGTGAAGGCCCGCGGCGGCTATATTCTTCGCGAGCGGCCAGATCCCGACGGCCCCGCGGTCTCGGCGCGCAAGCTGCGGGTGCCGCCAGGACTCCACTTCGCGAGGAGAATCATTGGCGTCGCGTTCCTTCTTGGCCCGCGTCCGCAGCACTGTCGTTCCGGGGCGCCTTCACCGGTCAGGCCACGGCATCGGTGCCGATGCCGTGATCGCGGTCCTGCTGGGTGTCATCCTGTGCCTGCCCCTGCTCCACCAGCTTCACCACGCGTACTGCTCTGAGCCGGCGATCTGTCCCTACCATCTCCTGCTGAGCGGTTTCATCGTCTGCTGCTATCTCGGCACGCTAGTCCTTCATCTGCTCCCAGCACCAGGTGGTCGCCTGCGCGTGGGCCGGGCTAGCCTGTCGCCCCGGTCCCTGCCCGCCTTCTCCTTCACCCGCCGCGGTCCACCTCGCCGCTGACCCTCCGTCTCAAGATCGCCCCCTGAGAGCACCGTCTCCGCCGCGCGGGGCCACGGGCGCCTGCTGTCCGGGCCTCATCCCGGTGGACCGGCGGCCTGCCCCACGGGGATGCGTGGACTCCAGAGATCACTACACCGGCTCGGTCGGTACCATTCTTCTGGACCGCGCCGGAACTCGCCACAACCGTCTGTAGCCAGCGGAGGACATAACCCATGCCCATCACGCGCTGCCAGTGCGCGTCCGCGGATATCCCTTCACGTCGCCGCGCCCTCACCCCCAGGGCCGCCGCGCTCGGTGCGGCGTGCCTCTACCTCACCGCCGTAACTCCGGTTCTAGCCGGGGTCACCAACCCCGACATCTCCGTCATCGGTCAGCCGTCCATCTCCCTGACCGACGACCGTGGCCCTGATGGTACCGGCACCTCGGGCCGCAACCGACCCCGCCTTGATGCCGGCGAAACTGAAGTGATGATCGATTCCTACCTCAACCCTTACGCCCGTGGCACTTTTGTCTTCGCCTTTGCCGAGGACGAGGCCGGTGTGGAGGAGGCCTACTTCCAGTTGCTGCGGGGGTTGCCCGGGGGCTTTGCCTTGAAGGGCGGGAAATACCGCGTCGGCTTCGGCCGGCTGAACCCGATGCACCCACACGCGTATCCGTTCGCCGAGCGCTTCCACCTCCTGGAGGCCTACCTCCCCGGAGAAGAGGCCTTCAACGAAACAGGTCTCTCGCTGTCGGGCAGAATTCCCGTGGGTGGTGACTTCTCCCTGGTCGCCGCCGTGGACTGGCTGCAGGGGGACACCTTCCGCAGCGCCGGCGAAGGGGAGGAGGGGGCAGGTTGGCACCCGGCGCTGTGCGGCCGGTTGGCCGGCTTTGCCATGCTGGGCGAGCGGTCCGGCATTGAGTTCGGCCTTTCTGGTGCCCGCGGGACGCACGACCCAGCCGCGGACCGGCAGACTACCATCCTCGGCGCTGATTTCAAGGCCAAGCTGTGGTGCTCCCCCCTCTCCAACCTGGTGCTGCAGGGGGAGGTGATGCGCCGGTCGCGCCAGGATACCGACGCGGTAGAATCGTTCGGCGGTTATCTGTATGCCGACTACAGCCTTGACACGCGGTATGACCTGGGAGCCTCGTACGAGCGATTCCAGCAGTCCACCCCGGACCGGGACTGGGAGTCAGCCGTGGGCCTGTTCGCCGGTCTCTCGCTGATGGAGGAGACCACCAGCTTCCGCCTGGGCTGGGAGCGGCACCAGTTGCCGGAGGCCGACGGATCGAATCCCGGAAGTCTCGCGGCGGCCAACACCGTCACCCTACGGGCACTCTACTCGCTGGGCCCCCATAAAGCGCACCAGTTCTAGGAAGGAATCTCACATGGTCATCCATCGGTATCGGTGCACCCTCGTCTCCCTGCTGCTGATGGTCGCTGCCGGGCCGACAGCGGCCAGTGCCCCACTCCGCGTCGTGGCCTCGATCAACGATCTCGCCTCCATCGCGGCGGAGGTGGGGGGTGAGCGCGTGAAGGTCCAGTCGGTGGCCCGGCCGAACAGCGACGTCCACCGTGTCGAGGTGCTCCCCTCGTACATGGTGCGCGTGTCCCGCGCCGATCTCTACCTGAAGGTCGGTTTGGGGCTGGACACCTGGGCCGACCAGATCGTCGACGGCTCGCGGAGCGATCACCTCGTGGTCCTCGACTGCGCGCGAGACATCACTCCTCTGGAGCGGCCCACCGGCAAGGTCGACGCTTCCATGGGCGACGTCCATCCAGAGGGGAATCCGCACTACTGGCTCGACCCGCGGAACGGCGCCATCGTCGCGCGCGAGATCGCCGAGACGCTGAGCGAGCTCGATCCGCAGGGAGCGGAGCTCTTCCGGCAGCGGTCAGCGGGTCTTGCGCGGAGCGCGGACTCCCTGCGGACTGCCTGGATTGCGCGGATCGCCCTGACGCCGACGCCGGCCATCTTCACCTACCACTCCTCATGGGTATACCTGGGCCACGCCTTCGGCCTGGAGATCGCCAGTAATGTGGAGCCGGTGCCGGGGATCCCGCCCACCGCGAGCCACCTGCAGAAGCTGATCGGCATCGCCAGGGAGCGGAGGGTCTCGGTCCTGGTGCAGGAGCCCTATTTCTCCGACGAGGCCGGTCAGTTCCTCACCCGCGAGGCCGGGGTGCGAGTAGTCAAGGCCTCGGCCTCGTGCGACGAACCGATGGCGGGAAGCTGGCTGCAGCACCTGGACGAGGTGATGGCGGAGATTGCCGGTTCGGAGCGCTGATCACGGGTCTGGCCCCGCCGCCCGCGAGCTGGCGGGGCCGGACTGTAACTCTTCTGTTGGGAAGGTCATGCATGGACGCTCTGGCGCTGCCGTTCTTCCGTACCGCCCTGCTGGCCGGTCTGGTGCTGGCGGGGATCCACGCCTATCTGGGTTATCACGTGGTGCGGCGAGGGGTCATCTTCGTCGACCTCGCCCTGGCGCAGATGGCAGCCTTGGGCACCGCCCTGGGGCTGGTCGTCGGCTACCACGACCAGCCGGTCCACGCCTACCTGCTTTCTCTTGGCACGACACTGGTGGGCGCCGCTGCCTTCGCCTGGCTGCGCGGCGAGGCTCGCCGGGTGCCACTCGAGGCCTTCATCGGCATCGTCTTCGCCACGGCGCAAGCCTTGGTGTTCCTCGTGCTCGAGAAAAACCCGGCCGGGCCAGAGCATCTCAAGGAGACCTTGGTCGGCGCGCTCTTTACCATCGATCCGCGACACGTACTCTACACCGCCATCCTGTACGCGGCGGTCGGTGGCGTGCACTTCCTGCTGCGGCGGCCGTTCTTCGAAATTACCGAGGATGCCGAGGCCGCACGGGCGCGTGGCCGGCGGGTTTTCTGGTGGGACTTTGTCTTCTACGGGCTTTTCGGCCTGGTGGTGACTTCGAGTGTGCAGATCGTGGGGGTGCTGCTGGTCTTCGGTTTGCTCGTCATCCCGGCGGTAGCGGGATTGATGACCACCAGCACGCCGGGCCGCTCCCTGGTGGTCGGGTGGATCTTCGCCGGTGCAGGGTGCCTCCTGGGGCTGGTGGGATCGGTGCGGTTCGACCTTCCGGCCGCGCCGTCGATACTTGTTGCCCTGACGGGTATGCTGGCCGTGCTGGGAGCAGTGACGCGATTCAGCGGTCGCATGAATTGATGTCGGTCGCGGCCGCAGGGGCGCCCTCTGCCATTGTAGCTACAACCATTCCTGCCAAGATTGTTGATGGGCCGTACAGGGCGAGCCATGCTATCCTTGTCCTTGACATCATCCGTGATTAGACGTATTCTAAAGAAAGATGACCAAGGCCATCGAGCTGCTGCGACAGCACGGCATCCAGCCCACGCCCCAGCGGCTGGCCGTGGCGGAGTTCGTGCTCGGGACCGACACCCATCCGGCGGCCGACGAGGTGCTGGCCGCGGTTCGGCGCCGCTGCCCTACCCTATCGCGCGCCACGGTCTACAACACCCTCAACCTGTTTGCCGAGAAGGGTCTGGTGAAGGCCCAGCCCCTGAAGGGAGGGGTCGTGGTGTTCGACGCGCACGTGGCGCCGCACCACCACTTGGTCGACGAGGAGACCGGGAAGGTCTATGACGTGCCGTGGGAGGCCCTCAAGGTGACCGGTCAGGCCGCCCTGGAGGAGTTCGAGGTGCGCGAGCTTCAGGTCGTGATGCGAGGTCGGCGTCGTCGGTAGGTCGGTCCTTGATCCCGTCCTTTTTTTTTGGCTTTTGCCGTAGACTATTTCTAATTCTGGACGTCTTCAATATCAGGCGGCCGCCGTGGCCGCACCCACCCCACGTCAACCCAAGGAGGCCAACCATGAGCACCCAGAAGCCCCTCACCCACAACTCCGGCGCGCCGGTTGTCGACAACCAGAACGTCCAGACCGCCGGGCCGCGCGGACCCATGCTGCTGCAGGACGTCTGGTTCCTCGAGAAGCTCGCCCACTTCGACCGCGAGGTGATCCCCGAGCGACGGATGCACGCCAAGGGGTCAGGCGCCTACGGCACCTTCACCGTCACCCACGACATCACCCGGTACACCAAGGCCTCGATCTTCGCCGGCATCGGCAAGAAGACCGACCTGTTCGTGCGCTTCTCCACCGTGGCCGGCGAGCGCGGCGCCGCGGACGCGGAGCGGGACATCCGCGGCTTCGCCATCAAGTTCTACACCGACCAGGGGAACTGGGACCTGGTGGGGAACAATACCCCGGTCTTCTTCCTGCGCGACCCGCTCAAGTTCCCGGACCTCAACCACGCGGTGAAGCGCGATCCCCGCACCAACCTGCGCAGCGCCCGCAACAACTGGGACTTCTGGACCTCGCTGCCCGAGGCCCTGCATCAGATCACCATCACCATGAGCGAGCGCGGTATCCCGTATTCCTACCGCCACATGCACGGCTTTGGCAGCCATACCTTCAGCCTGATCAACGCGAAGAACGAGCGGTACTGGGTCAAGTTCCACCTTCATAGCCAGCAGGGGATCCGGAACCTGACCGACGCCGAGGCCGAGGCGATCGTCGCCAAGGACCGGGAGAGCCATCAGCGGGACCTGTACGAAAGCATCGAGAAGAAGGACTTCCCGCGGTGGACCATGTTCATCCAGCTCATGCCGGAGAAAGACGCGGCCAAGTGCCCGTACAACCCCTTCGACCTGACCAAGGTCTGGTTCCACAAGGACTACCCGCTGATCGAGGTGGGCGTGATGGAGCTCAACCGCAATCCGGAGAACTACTTTGCCGAGGTCGAGCAGTCGGCCTTCAACCCGGCCAACGTCGTCCCCGGCATCGGCTTCTCCCCGGACAAGATGCTCCAGGGACGGTTGTTCTCCTACGGCGACGCCCAGCGGTACCGGCTCGGGGTCAACCACCACCTCATCCCGGTCAACGCGGCCCGCTGCCCCTTCCACAGCTACCACCGGGACGGCGCCATGCGGGTCGACGGGAACCACGGCGGCACCCTGGGGTACGAGCCGAATAGCTACGGCGAATGGCAGCAGCAGGAGGCCTTTGCCGAGCCGCCTCTCAGCCTCGAGGGCGCGGCCGACCACTGGAACCACCGGGAGGACGATGACTACTACACCCAGCCTGGACTCCTCTTCCGCCTGATGAGTCCCCAGCAGCAGCAGGTCCTGTTCGAGAACACCGCCCGCGCCATGGGCGATGCCCCCAGGGAGATCATGCTCCGCCACGTCGGGAACTGCCTGAAGGCCGACCCGGCCTACGGCAAGGGCGTGGCCCGAGCCCTGGGGATCCCCGAGAGCGAGCTGCCGAGGTAAGAACCTACTGGCCAGGTACGGCCTGGCTCGCCGGAGATAGCAGAAGGTGCTGGAGAGTCAGGCCTCTGGTCAGCCCTGCCGGCGCGTGCTGCGGAGGATGATGCTGACGGGCGCAAAGATCACTGGAGCTTCTCCTGCATGATGGCCAGGATCTCGGCATCCACCGAGCGCATCCCCTGGGTCGCGATGCGGCCGAGGTGGACGAGGGAGGTCATGCCGTCCCGGCCGACGATCCCGTCCGACCACGGGATGCCGACACCGGCAAGGGCCAGGGAGGCGGCCCGGAAGGCGGCGTCGACCGCGGTCAGCCGGTAGCTCCGGCGGTGATCCGGGCCGCCCAGAACCGCCTCTTCGGCGATGGGGTGCAGATCATCGATTCCCCACCGGGCACGGCCTGTGCCGCCACCGCGGCAGCCGAAGGGACGGACTACGCCCTCTTGGTCACCGAGCCGACCCCCTTCGGCCAGCACAACCTGGAGCTGGCCGTGGAGCTGATGCGCGCCTTGGGCGTTCCCTGCGGCGTCGCGGTTAACCGGGCCGACGCCCGCATCCACCGCTATTGGCCGAGCAGGAGCTCGAGGTCGTCCTGGAGATTCCAGAGGAGCGGCGCGTGGCCGAGGTCTGCACCCGTGCCGAGGTCGCGTCCGACTCCGTGCCCGGGTACGGCGTGCGGCTGCTGCAAGCCTTCGGCGAGCTGGAAGGCAGACGGAGACGATGACCGAGCTGGTGGTGGCCAGCGGCAAGGGCGGGACTGGCAAGACCAGCCTGACGGCGTCCCTGGCGGCCCTGGCCGGCGAGAAGATACTCGCCGATGCCGACGTGGACGCGGCCAATCTGCATCTGCTTCTGCGGCCGGTGGTCCGTGAGCAGCATGACTTCATCGGTGGAGCCGATATCGCCCTCATCGTCGCCGAGCCCTCGATGGCCGGGCTCCACGATTTTCACCGGATCGCGGCCCTGGCCGAGCATTTCGAGGTGACCACGGCTCTGTGCATCAACCGCTGGGATCTGAATCCCGCCATTGCCGAATCCCTGGAGCAGGCCGCCGCTCACCGCGGCATGCCGGTGGTGGGCCGCATCTCCTACAGCAGGGCGGTTGCCGAAGCGCAGCGCCAGGGCCGCGGCCGGGGGGCCACCATCAACCTGAGCCCCGGTTCCGCCCCGGAGCCGGCTAAATCTGGGGGACGCACCCCAGGAGAGCAGGATGAAGATCGGTGTTTCGGCAACGGGCGGATCGATGGACGCGGCGGTCGAGCCGCGGTTGGGCCGCTGTCCCTTCTTCGTCATCGTGGACTCGGAAACCATGCGCTTCGAGGCCTTCACCAACCCGGCCACGGATGCCGCCGGGGGAGCCGGACCGCAGACCGTGCAGCCGTTCGCCAGCCGCGGTGCACAGGTGGTGCTGACCGGTCAGGTCGGGCCCAAGGCTCAGACCGCCTTCGACGCCGCGGGGATCGAGGTGGTGACCGGGATCAGCGGCAAGGTGCGGCAGGTGGTGGAGGAGTACCTCAAGAGCCGTGGCTGTGCAATCACCGAGCAATGATTCCAGCCGAATCCAGAGCAGGTCAGTACGGATCGCACAAGGTGCGCGCATCGGCGCGCATCCCAGGAAGGAGCCAGTGATGCCACCAGCAGGTCGTGGGAGAGGAAGCGGCAGGGAACAAGGCCGGAGAGGGACGGGACGCGGTTCCGGCCAGGGCCGAGGTGTGGGCCAGGGCCGAGGTGTGGGCCAAGGTCGTGGTGTCGAGCAGGATCGTGGTGTCGGACAGGGCGGCGGCAGGGGTCAGGGGCGCGGCGACTCGGTCAGGGGCGGATCAGGCGTCGTCGGACCGTCGCCGCGACAGCGGCAGGAGGATCCTGGTAAACCATTCTCCGTCGTCGTGCCGCGTTCAGGAAAGGTCGAAGGGTCGGCGCCGACGGCCGCGACCTCCGCCGAGGTCGCCGGGCTGCGTCGGCAGTTAGAGGTGATAAGCCGGCAGATCACCGACCTGCAGGAACAGCTCTCCCGGATGGCGTCTGCCGGGGAGGAGGACGCCCCGGCGTCCTCCGTGGCTGCCGTCGACCCGGAGGCCTGCGGCGGCTGCGGCGCCTGCGAATCGGCCTGTCCCGAAGGAGCGATCCGCGTCGAGGACAAGGTCGCCACGGTCGCTGCCGATGAATGCACCGGGTGCGGGCAGTGCGTCGAAGCCTGCCCGGACAACGCCATCGCCATGGTCGCCCGCGACGGCGGCCCATCAGTAGACCCGTCAACGTAAAGGAGCAGCAGATGAGAGTCGCCGTCCCCGCCATGAACGCGGCCGGTCTTGAGGCGCCGGTCTCGTCCCACTTCGGTCAGGCGCCGTTCTTTACCGTGGTCGATCAGGAGACGGGGATCGCCGAGGCCATCCCCAGCCCTGGCCATCAAGGCGATAGAACCCCGGCCCAGGCCATCGCCGAGGTCGGGGTGCAGGTCGTGGTCTGCGGTGGCTTGGGTGGCCGGGCCGTGCAGATCCTCACCGATGCGGGCATCCAGGTCTACGTCGGTGCCTCGGGCACCGTGGCCGAAGCCCTGGCCGCCTTCCAGCGGGGCGAGCTCATGCCGGCCAGCGAGGCGTCATCCTGTCAGCACCATCCTGCGGAGTCGCATTAGGCGGGTGGTCATATCGATCGATTGGTCTCTCCCTCAGCCTTCCTCGGCAGCGGGTTCGGTGCTGACCGGTCCTACACCGGCACGGAGTCACCGCGTCGCGACTGATCATGCCGCGGAACACCCCTCCCTCGCCGACCACCGGCAGGCGCTTGAGCTGGTGCTGGGCCATCAGCCGGATGGCCTCCTCGAGCAGGGCGTCCTCGCGCACGGTGACCAGCTCGGTCTGCATCGCGTCGGCCGCAGTCTTGGCCCGCGCATACGCTGCCATGGCCTGGTGCCGCCGACCGATCTCGGCCATGGGGAGCCGCTGCAGCAGGTAATCCCATAGCTCTGCCCGATGGCCGGCGAAGGCCGCCAGCAGGGCCCGGTCCGAGATCACCCCGAGGAGCCGGTGGTCGGCGTCCACCACCGCCACCCGCTGGATCTCGCTGTCGTCGATGACTACGGTAGATCGGGATAGTGGTTGGCGGGGAGCTCTCTCCCCATCGATCTGCTGCCCTACCATGGAGCCGGGTAGGGGCGGTGTCAAGTCCATCCGGGCGACCGACGCTATCTGGAGGATTTGACACGGTCTCCCTGCTCCGCTAGGCTGAAGACGAAGCATGCCCCCTCTTCTGCACTGATCTCCCACCGGAGAACCCGATGACCGAGCGCCCGTACGGCTTCCGCCAGCGTCTGAACACCGTTCATCTCCCTGGACGCCGCGATCCGGGGCAGCGTCCCGCCGGCGACGAGATCGCGCTGGATGATTCCTGGCGGATCGAGGTGGCGCCGGACGCCGGTGAATACCTGGTCCGGGTGGCCCAGGACCTGCAGGACTACCTGTTCACCAGCATGGCGGTCTCGGTCCCGGTGGTGCGTCGCCTGGCCGGCCAGACCGGCGCCTCGCCCCGCGCCATCCGCCTGGCGACCCGGACCGAGCTCCCCGAGACCGGCGCCGATCTCTCGGTCCCTCGCTCGTACCGCCTGCGCTGCGAGGCTCAGGGAGTGCTGGTCTGCGGCTGCGACGAGCGCGGGGTCGGTCAGGGGTGCTATTATCTCGAGGACCTGATGAGCCTGCGCGAGGCGCCGTTCCTGTCGCCGGTCGAGGTCGTGCGGGTGCCGCTCTTCTCGCCGCGCATGGTCCATTCCGGTTGGGGGATCGACCAGTTCCCCGATCCGCACCTGGCCGCCATCGCCCACGCGGGGATGGACGCCGTCCTGCTCTTCGTCAAGGGAGTAGACCAGACCACCACCGGGTACCTCGACGTCAACGACTTGATCGACCGGGCCGCCCTCCACGGCCTCGACGTGTACCTCTACAGCTACCTGGTCAGCCGCGTGCACCCGGCCGACCCCCAGGCCCCGGCCTACTACGAGAGCACCTACGGCGCCCTGATGCGCTCCTGCCCGCGGGCGCGCGGAATCGTCTTCGTCGGCGAGTCGTGCGAGTTCCCCAGCCGTGACCCGCGCACCACCGGCCGGCTGCGGCTGGACCCCTCGCCCGACGGCAAGCCCGATCCCCGGCCCAGCCCGGGATGGTGGCCGTGCACCGACTATCCCCAGTGGCTCGAGCTGCTCAAGACCGTCATCCGACGGTACAATCCGGAAGCCGACATCGTCTTCTGGACCTACAACTGGGGCTGGGCCCCGGAGCCGGAGCGGCTGGAGCTGATCCGCTCCCTCCCTCGGGACGTCAGTCTGCAGGCCACCTTCGAGATGTTCGAGGACCTGCAGCGCGACGGGATCACCACCCGCTGCGTCGACTACACCGTTTCCTTTGCCGGTCCGGGCCGGTACTTCCGCAGCGAGGCCCAGACCGCCCACCAGCGCGGGCTCCGTCTGTACACGATGAGCAACACCGCGGGCCTGACCTGGGACATCGGCGTGATCCCGTACGAGCCGGTCCCCTTCCAGTGGGCCGAGCGACACCGGGCCCTGCTGCGGGCCCGGGCCGACTGGGGCCTGGCCGGCCTGATGGAATCCCACCACTACGGCTGGTGGCCGTCCTTTGTCAACGAGCTGGCCAAGTGGGCTTACTGGTCGCCCGGCCCGCCTGAGGAGGAGATGATCGAGCGGCTGGCCCGTCGCGACTTCGGGCCGGAAGGAGGCCGGTTGGCCGTGGCGGCTTGGCGCTGCTGGAGCGCGGCCATCCGCGACTACGTGCCGACCAACGAGGACCAGTACGGCCCGTTCCGCGTGGGACCGTCGTACCCGCTCCTCTTCGAGGCGGAACCGGAGCGCTTCCCCTCGGCACCATACGCCCACTTCGGCAGCGGGATCCTCACCACCCGGTACCATCCCCACCGTCCCGAGGATCTACCCGTGGAGATCTCGCTGCTGCGGCGGATGCTGGTCACCTGGGAGGAGGGGATCGAGAAGCTGGAGCGCGCCGTGGCTCTGGCATCGGCCAGCAAGGAGCCCGAAGGTCAGCGGATGCTCGGGCTGGGCCGATTCATCGCCCGTGCCGTGTGCACGGCCATCCACACCAAGGAATGGTGGCTGCTGGGTCAGGAGCTGCGCGCGACCACGACCGCGGCCGCAGCCCGAGCGGTCGTCGAACGCCTGACCGCGCTCGGGGAAGCGGAGATCGCCAATGCCGCGGCGGCCATCCCCCTGGTCGAGGCCGATTCCCGCCTGGGGTGGGAGCCGAGCATGGAGTACATGACCGACCGGCCGCACCTGGAGTGGAAGATCGCTCAACTGCGTCGGGTTCTGGACGAGGAGCTGCCGGCGTACTGCGCCTCTTGAATTCGGTCCGGAATAAGCCGAGATCGCCTGAGGCTTACCCGCCCAGGATAGCCGGGTAATGGTCGTCCAGGTACCCTGCCAGGCGCTGTAGGAAGGGCAGGAAGCCGATCGGGGTCAGGTCGCCGGCCCAGCCGACCCCGAAGGTCCCGCCGCTGATCGGGACGTCGATCACCCGCCGGGGGGTATAGACCTCGGGGAGCGGGGCGTGTCTGGTCAGATGATCCACGTACCGGTCGCAGGGGATACCCAGACTATGGCACCGCTCCAGCTCGGCCCGGGCCGCTCCCCAGATCTCCCGGGGCTCCCGGGCCAGGATCTCTTCCCGCGTGAGGTGGAAGTAGGTGGAGCTGCAGTAAAGATGGGTCTCCCAACTCGGGATCCGCGTCACGGAAAGCACGACCCCGCGGACGCCGAGGTAGCGGAGCGCGCCCTGGATCCGGGCGAACAGCTCCTCGAGTGAGGCGGGCTTGGCGGAGTAGAGCGGCGTGAGCGATTTCTCCATGGCCTCTTCGGTGCGGACGTGCACCACGTGGAGGACCATCTCCCGGCGCATCGGGGCCGAGACGGTGGAATGGGAGAAGATTCCGCCGTCGTGGGTGATGCCGAGGTACCTGCCGGCCTCGAACCGGGCGTCGGGGTAGAGAAAGCAGGCGTGCCGTGCCCGCGATCCGACCAAGTCCTCTCGCGCGTATCCGGTCAGCGCGAGCAGTGGCCGGTTGACCGCGGCGATCAGGTCGTCCTGGGTCACGTAGGCTGGGAAGGGGTAGGATTTGACCAGCTCCTCGGGATCTTCGAGCTGGGTCAGAGGCGTCGGCTTTTCCTCGCCGTGGACCAGGTCGTCCAGGGAT
>JBAZUN010000015.1:29256-30477 GCA_041661365.1 Candidatus Latescibacterota bacterium | reverse complement strand
TGTGCGGCCCGCCGATGAAGAGCAGGCCGCCGCCTTGCCGCACCCGAGCCGCCACCTCCTCGCCGAACGATCCCTTGAGCAGGTCCAGCGTCGGGTCCACCAGCACCACGGCGTCCTGACCGGCGACCGAGGATGCGGGTGTGCCAGCCGGGTCGTAGAAGGCTCCCCCGCCTCGGTAGACCCGGGTGGTCACGGTCAGGCTCGAATCAGCGGCCAGGGCCCGAAGCAGAAAGGTGAGTTCAGGACCCGGACTTCCGGCCACCACCAGGACACGGGCCCGCTGCTCGCGCACCCGGATCAGCATCCGGGCCTCGTCGTTGTCCCGCCACACCTCACCCGGCGGGGACTCCAGGACCACCCGGAGCAGGTGTGGGCCGGAACGAGCGGGCCGCCAGACCAAGCGCACCGGCAGGTCGACACCATCGGCCGGCAAGGTCAACCGCTCGACGGCCACCTGATCCCCCTCGGCAAAGAGGCGGATACTGGCCTGCACCCCCTGCCACCCCGAGGATCGGACCACCGCCTCCACGGACAAGGGCTGGCCGACGTGGGCTTCCTCGTCGACCCGGACCGCGACCACGGCAACGTCGGGCGGACCGGCCACCGTGCCCACGCTCAGGCAGAAGACCGGTACCCCGACCTCGGCAGCGGCCCTGACCGGGTCATACCCCAGGTTGTGACCGCCGTCCGAGAGGAGCAGGATGGCGCGCGACTTTGCCGACGGCGAACCCTGCCCGGGCTCGCCCTGGATCGCCCGTCCTAGATCGGTGGCCCGACCGCTTGATCTGAGCCGCGCCACCGTATCCGCGGCCACCGGCGTCACCTGCTGGCTGAAGGCCCGCGGCTCCACCTCGAACCGGGACAGGGCCTGCCGCCACTCGGTCCCTCCGACCAGGCTCAGAACCTGCGACAACCGGGTTCCCTCGGCCTCCTGAACCTCCATCGAGGGACTCGTGTCCAGGAGCACCGTGAGGGTGGGTCGAACCACCGACTGATGGCGCAGGGAAAGGACCGGCTCGGCCAGGGAGACCAGCAGCATGACCAGGGCCCCGGTCCTCAGGCCGGTCAGCAGCAGACGGCGCCAGCGAGGTAATGGAGGCTGGGTGACGCGGTAGACCAGAAAGGTCAGCAGGGCCAAGGCCGGGGCCAGCGCCGGATAGACCCAACCGCTCACCAGGCGCAGACCCGGCTCAGACCAGTCAAACATGACCAGGGAAGAGT
>JBAZUN010000015.1:7008-29246 GCA_041661365.1 Candidatus Latescibacterota bacterium | reverse complement strand
CACGAACCCAGCCGCAGGCGCGGGTCGACGTCGAGATCCCATCCCGCGGTTCGGTCCCGCTGCAGGTTAAAGACCCCCACCGCCGCGATCATCGCGGCATTGTCCGTACAGAGAACCGGCGGCGGGCAATGAAATCGGACGCCCCGGGCCTGGCACTCTGAGGCCAGTCGGTCGCGCAAGGCGCGATTGGCCGCCACGCCGCCAGCCAGGGCCAGCACCTCTGCCCCGGTCTCCTCTACTGCCCGGACGGCCTTCCCGGCCAGCGCGTCGACCACGGCGGCCTGAAAACTGGCGGCGATATCCGGTAATTGGGATTCCAGTGCCTCCTTGGGCAAGGCTCGGGCATGGTTGAGGACGGCGGTCTTCAGACCAGAGAAGGAGAAGTCGTACCCCGGATCCGCGCTCATTCCCCGCGGGAAGGGGATCGCCTCCGGGTTCCCCCTTTCGGCCCAGGCAGCGACCGCCCTGCCGCCGGCCACGGTCTGGCCAGGAGGCAGCAATCCCAACACCTTGGCGACCTTGTCGAAGGCCTCGCCCGCGGCATCGTCCCGGGTGCGCCCAAGACAGTGATACTCCCCCAGCGCGGGGACCAGCACCAGTTCGGTGTGCCCACCCGAGACCAGCAGGACGAGGAACGGGGCGGTCAGATCGTTCTCCAGCAGGTTGGAGAAGATATGCCCTTCGAGGTGGTGTACCCCCACCAGCGGTTTGCCACTCGCCAGGGCCAGGGCCTTGGCCATGGACAGACCGACCAGCAGGGAACCCACGAGCCCCGGGCCGTGCGTCACGGCAATGGCATGCACCTCGTCGAGGGAGACCCCGGCCCGACTCAGACATTCGCGTACCACCGGCACCAGGGTGCGCAGGTGCGCCCTGGAGGCCAGTTCGGGTACCACCCCGCCGAACGGCGCGTGCTCCTGCTGCGACAGGATCACGTTGGCCCGGATGCGGTACCCCTCGTCCACCAGGGCCGCGGAGGTTTCATCGCAGGAAGTCTCGATACCGAGGACCAGCATCCCGTCTCTGGATCTGCTATAACCGGCTACGGAAGGGCCAGCGTAACGGCCGCCGGGGTGATGGAGGTGACCACGTACCGTGGATCGGTCTCGCTCAGAACCGGTACAATGGCACCAGCCCCTGAACGACCGTCAGCATACAACCTCAGATCCGTGGCCGGGTCAAGACCGGCTAAAGCGCTAACCCCGCCCCGAACGCGGACCGACGCGGTTGCCGGGGTTGCCCGCAGAAGGCGGCCGCCGGACGGACGAACCCGGATCGGGATCCTGGGGAACTCGGTTTCGGCCAGGATCTGCACCTGAACCCGGACCCGAACGTGGGTCGGATCTGCCGTCAGGTGGAGATCGGATCCCCAGTGCAGGGGGAGGAGAACCTCCACATCCTCACGGATATCCCTCAGAACGAGCGAGTCGGTGACCATGTTCCGCAACCGCTTGACCTGAACGCGCGGACCCGACATCAGAACCTGAGACGGCTCAACCTGGATCGACCCGACCAGCACGAAGCCGTCAGCCGGTACCAGGTCCGCGGGTACCGAAACCGACAGCAGCCGGTCATGGCGCCGGTCGAGGGTAGCCGTGATCTCAGCCGGCTCTAGCACCCGCTCCACCGTCACCTCGGCCTCCTCGGTCTGCCCCACCACCTGAGCCGGGCCCAGGCGGTAGGTTCTCTGAACCCCGGCCGGACCTTCAAGAGGAAGACGGCAGACGAAGGTCTCGTCATCCAGGTGCAGCAGGTCGCGACCTTTGCCGCTCACGAGGATACGCGCGACCGCGGGCAGAGGGGCGGTGGTCATCAGGTCCGTGGAATCGGCCGTTGCCACCACCTCGGGTAGGATCCGAGCTTCGAGTTGACGCTCGAAACGGTGTTCGGTAGTGGCGTAGAACCAGAGCAGCAGCGCCAGCAGCAAAGCGGCTGCCCAGATACTCCATTCACCATGGCGGGATAGGGCCACTGGATTCTTCAGCGAGAAAGGGGTCCCCCGACCTTGGAGGACCCCCGAGCAGACCTTGCAGCCGAGCTAACGCGAGGAACCCGCGGGGAGATGACCCGCGGACAAGCCAGGCATGCCCTTATTCAGGGGGGCGCCCTACTTGTAGGATTCCTTGAGCTCCTTCCCTACACTGAGCTCCCCATTGTCGATTCGAAGGTGGAAGCCACACTCCGGGTTGGTGCAGGCCCAAGCCTTGTATCGGATGGACGCACCATCGCGACCATAATCGGATAGAGGGACAAGGACCCCCTGAGAGCACTTCAGACACGTCGGAAAGCCTTCCATCCTTTTCCTCCCCTCCCTTTCAACGCCGAATCTCGTCATCCGCGAAGAGAAAGTCTCCACCCTTCAGAGACGACGCGGCGTTGGAGATGGCAGCCCTTGCTCTCCTGTAAGTTACACTCCCCAATTTACTTCCGGCCTTCACCCCTGTCAACCCGATCCCCTGCCGGTCCCGGCGGCCTCCCGACGATGGGCCGCATATGCGAATACAGCCGCTTCCTGGGCTGGCGTCTCAACGGCACCTGGCCGGTGCGAACGGACCTCGGTAAGAGCCGTCCGTGCAGCGAATCCACGGAATACCAGGAATGCGGCCAGCACTGTCCCGGTCCGTCCCAGGCCAGCCCGACAATGGGCGGCAACGCCTCGTCCAGCAGCAGCCTGTTCCTCGACAAACATGCTGAATTCGTCGAGCTGACCGATGGTGGGTGCCGCCAGATCCGGCACGGGCAGGTGCAGGTAGGCCAGCCCGCACCGGTCCACGAGTTCTGCCTGTAGACCGGCTTCCGTCAGGCTGACCAGGGCTCCCACCCCCAGGTCTTTCAATCTGGTCAAGTCAAGTATCAGCTCGTCATAATCGACCCGATAGCCATCGTATTTGATCCCAGGTTGGCTCATTCCTCCGAGAACGCCGGGGATCATCCACCGGAAATCAGCCGTCAGCACCGTGTCCCCCGGACACCCACTCTTCCCCGTCCTCCCAGACCTCCTTCTTCCAGATCGGTACGATCTCCTTGATCCGGTCGATTGCATAACGACAGGCGGTGAATCCCTCTCCACGGTGTCCGCTGCCCACGGTCACTACCACGGCCGTCTCCCCGATCTCGAGTCGGCCAACCCGATGGACAATGGCCACGGCCCCCACCCCCCAACGATCCTTCACCTCTCGGCCAATATCGGTCAGCTTGGCCTCTGCCATCGGCCGGTACGCCTCGTATTCCAGGTACTTCGTCCGGCGACCTTGCGAGTGGTCTCGCACGACCCCCTGAAAGGTTACCACCGATCCGTGTGCGGTATCCCGGACCTGCGCTTCCACCATCTCCACCCGGATGGGATCCCTCGTGATCAGGAACACCTCACCCTCCACTCACCGGTGGGATCACGGCCACCTCTGAACCCGCCACCACGGGGGTGATGTCTTGCGCGTATTCTCCGTCCACCGCCATCGCGGAACACCTGAGCAGCTCTTCGGCCTGCGGTAACAGTATGGACAGTGCCCGTCGAATATCGCTCACGAAGGGCCGTGCCGGCACCTCCACTTCCACGGTCGATGTCCCCGCGGCCTCGCGTACTCCGGCAAAGAGTCTCACCGTTACCTGCATCCTGTCCCGTCCGCCGATCATTTGAGCGACACCCGCGAATTGAAAAAGGGGGACGCCGGTCTCCCGGCGCCCCCCTAGTCTTAATACTGGTCCGTGTTACTGAACCAGTGTCATCCTGCGAAGGGCGGTCTGCTCGCCCGTCTGCAACTGATACAGGTAGACCCCGCTGGCAACCTTGACTCCAGCGTTGTCCCTACCGTCCCAGACGCTGGTGTAGCGCCCTGCCTGATAGGTCTCACCCGGAACCAGGGTCCGAATCGTCTGGCCGGTCGCATCGTACACGGTAAGCGTGACGACAACGGCCTCAGCCAGGTCGAAGCTGATCGTGGTCTCGGGGTTGAACGGGTTTGGATAGTTCTGCCGCAGGGTCGTCGAAACCGGAAGCGCCTCTCCCACGATGGCCGTGGGGGCAACCGCCACTTCGATGATCTGCGACCGGGAGGACGACCCGTCCAAGTCGACCTGGTTCAGATAATAGTAGAGCACGCCGGCAACCGGGGCGCTGCTATCAACGAACTGGTAGCTGCGCATGGCATCGACCGTGCCTTCGCCGGCGACCAAGTCGCCAACCTGAACGAAGGTAACGTTATCGGTGGACCGGTACACCTGCCAGCCGAGGTTACCGGACTGCGAGGCTACGGTCCACTGCAGCAACACATCCTTACCCGGGGTAGCGCTGCCGGCAAAGCTCGAAAGCTCGGCAGCCACGGGAACGTCCCAGGTGGCCGCAAAGGCCACGCTGAGATTTCGCGCGTCACCGATGGAATTGTTGGCGCTGGTCGCTGCCGTGACCGAGACGCTGGTGGTGCCCGCGGTCTTGGCGCCTTCGGCATCGAGGGTGATCGAGGCGATTCCGCCCGCGGCCGTAGCGGTAGTCACGTTGATCGTAGCGCCGGCAACGATCTCCGCGGCGGCCCCGGCCCCAAGACGGTAGATCGACTCAGAACCGTTGTTGGTGATGGCCCAATTGATGCTCTTCCCGGAAGCTGCGGCACCCGTGCTGTCGTTGAATCGTACCGAGAAGACGACCTCGCCAGCGCTTCCATCGACCGCCTGGGCTTCGCCGATGGCCGAATAGTCCGCGCTGACGTCACGACTGGTCGTGGCGTTAAGGGCAGGCTCGATAATGCCGACGTAGGTATAGCCGCCGGTAAGGGTGGCAGCCTGAGCATCGGCATTCGTGACCACCACGTTGGCCGCACCTTCGGCACCGACCGGGGTCGTGGCCGTGATGCTGGTGGCGCTGACCACGGTGATCCCGGTGGCCGCGGCTCCGCCGATGGTCACGGTGGCGCCGGCAACTAAGTTCGTGCCGGTGATCGTCACCGCGGTGCCGCCGGTGATAGGACCACTAGCGGGGGCGATCGCCGTCACGGTCGGGGCAGGGGCGGGTGGATTGACCGTAACCACGGCTCCCGGGGTAATCGTCAACGCGGGAACGGAAGTGGCGGTGAAGATATCCTTAGTCGTTGACGTAGGGCCGACGCCGACCTTGAAGACGGTGATCGTCGCCTGCGTATTGGCCGTGAAGTCCGCGGCCGTGGTCAGGGTAAGGGTTCCGAGAACGCTTGCTCCGTTAACGGCAGAACCGATCAGAATGGCGCCGCCGCCCTTTACCTGGTCGACCTGGGGAAACTCGACCCCTGGTGAAATGGCCGAGGCGAACCCCCCACCGAGGGCAAAGGTGCTGCTGGACATCACAAAGGCGCTGGCCGGAGAAACCTGGAAGGTTACCTCCAACTGCTTGACGTTTACCAACCCGGCGGCCGAAACCGTAACGGCAACCTGGGCACCGGGGCCGACACCAGAAATCTCGGTGGCGGTATCGATGGTGAACGTAGCACCAGCGTTCACCCCGGCGTCAGCCGCCCCTCCGACCGCCAGGAGCAAGGCGACGGCGAGCGGCAGTGTCTTGCTCAGGCGATTCCGCATGGTCTGCTCTCCTATCATCTCTGTTTGCTGCGCTGACTGATTCAGGTGGAGCCTCTATAGCGAGATGGGACCCCTCGCGGGGTCCCATCTCGTTACCGAGCGTTACGCCCCGCTTACTTCAGCAGGAGCATCTTCTTGACTTCGAGGAAGTTGTCCCCCGCCTGCAGGCGGTAGAAGTAGATCCCCGAGGACAAGCTGTACCCGCTGTCGTCCGAAGCGTTCCACTGGATCGCGTAGCGGCCGGCGTTCTGCTGCTCGCTGACGAGCGTGCGGACCACCTGACCAACCACGTTGTAGACTTCCAGCTTCACCAAACCAGCTTCGGGCAGAGCGTACTTGATGGTGGTCGCCGGGTTGAACGGGTTCGGATAGTTGTTACCCAGCGCGTAGGTCTCCGGACGAGTCTGGATCTGAACCGGGGCCGGCAGGGCGATCTGGTTGACGGCGTAGTTCCCGTCGCGCACTTCGCTCTCCGTGACCTCGATCAGGGTGCTCTCGATCTCGGACTTGGTCCGGAAGACCAGGTTCAGAGCCATGTTCCCCTCGGTCGCCGTCTGCCCGTAGGCGGCAATGGCGACCTGGCCATCCTGCTGCGAAAGGACGCGCGGTGCAGCCAACTCGCCCTCGCCCAGTAGATTCTCGGCGGCGTCGACCTTGACGAACTCGAGCTTGGTGGCGTCGTAGTTGACGCTGAAGCCATAGCCCTTGAGCTCGACGAAGTCAGCCAGGTTGACGTTGACCGACACCTCCTCACCCACACGCGGCAACTGCGAGCCGGCGTCCAGGGAGAGAAGAGCGTCGGTGTTCAGACCGGCCATCGTCGGGATGGTCTTGCCAGCGGCCTCGATCGAGCGACCGAAATTGTCGGCGAAGACGAAGAAGTCTTCGAAGTCAACACGGGCGTTCTGGGCGAGGTCGAAGGCGGCCTCGAAGGTCTCATCGCCAGCGGTCAGACCGAAGTTGTCCGCGAAGACGAAGAAGTCGTCGAAGCCCACGCGGTTGTCCATGCCGAACAGGCCGTAAACCGGCTTACCCTGGAGGTCAACCGCGCTGTTGCGGATGGCCATGGCCGTGCGCTCGAGGGCGCTGGCCGACTCGTTGTCCTGATCGTACGGCTGGATCTTGTAGGTGTAGCGGACGCCGTTGAAGGCGGTGAGATCGGCGAAGGAGGTCTCACCAGCGCCGGCCGTACCGACCAGCGTGTATTCACCGGTGCCGACCTTGCGGTAGACGTTGTACCCGGTGACGCCCGCAACCGCATCGCTGACCGAGCCGTTGCTGACGGCACTGCCGACGAACCGCGGCAGCATCTGGTCAGAGACCGACTTGGCCCAGACGACCGTGACGCTGGAACCGGCATCGGCCGGGGTGTCCATCGCGCGGAGATAGGTAACCGCCTCGGGCGCGATGTTGTCGATACCGCGGACCTTGTTAGCCGTCAGAACCTTAGCCGACAAGTCCGCATCGGTGTACTTCATGCTCGGGGCAACACCCTTCTCGATGTAGGCGAAAGCCTCAGGAGTCAGGGTGGCGAACACCGGCGTGTTGGGCTGCAGGGCAGCCTGCTGGCTGGCGACCATGGTGCTGGCCATCAGCTCGTACGGGGTGGCCACGACGGCCGCCGCGTCGAAGGCTTCCTTGCCGCTGGTAGCGTTGCCGCGCTCGGCCGCGATGGCCCAGACGCTGGCCACGTTGTCGAGGGTGGCGACGATGACGCGACCGACCGTCTCGCCAGGAACCGCGTCGACGCGGCCCCAAGGCATCAGGGCAGTAGCCGGGGTGGCGGTGAGGACGCCGCCCACCAGGTCGTAGTTGACCGAAACCTCACGGTAGATCCGATACCCAGTGAGGGTGGCATGATCGCTGGACAGCGGGAAGGTGAGCAGGACGAAACCGCCCTGGTCGCCAGCGCCGTCGGCGCCCATGTAGTCCTCGGCGATGAGGGTATCCGGAGCGTCGATCGCCGCGACCGCGGCGGCACCGACCGTAACCGCGGAGGAGACGCCTTGGATTGTCGTACCGGCAGTGTTACCCATCTCAACGGTGTCAGAGACGCGGAAGGTCAAGCCGGTCATCACGGCATTGGCCTTAGCGACGAACGAGCCGACGCCGTTATCGATCCAGATCGGGCCCGCCGGCACCTCGACGCCCAGCTTATTCGCCGAAACGGTGACAAACCGGTCGTCCGCAACACGAGCGTTCCCGTAGATATCGGCCAGCTTGACACCGACGGTGAATTCCACGCCAGTGTTCACCGTGGCAGGCGGGGTCACGACGATCTTGTTCACCGCGGCCGGGTTGAATACGATAACCGAGTCGAGCTGCCCGGCGTACGGTCCGCCAGCCTTGAGAGAGTCGACGATGGAGACGACAAGTGTGTCGACAGAGACCGTGTCCTTGAGGGTCACGGTGCGGGTACCGGCATTCCAGTCGTCGCGGCTGAGTGTGGCCCGACCGTTGCCCAGATCAGTCACGCCGGTGCCGCTCAGGGTCAGCCCTTCCCCGCCTGCGACCTTAAGGATAGCCGAAGCCTCCTTATAGGTTACCGCAACGCGAGACGCGTCGGTCGAGTTGTAGGCAGTGAGGGTGAGGGTGACCGTGCTCCCAGCCAGCAGCGGACTGCCGTAGCCCTTCTGCGAGGAGGCCACAGCGAAGCGCGTGATGGCGGGCACCACGAAGGAAGTATCGTAGCGGAAGGTGTCAGGACCCGTAACCGTGTAGTTGCCGACCAAATCGCGACCGATGACGCTCAGAGCATACGTGGTCGCGTTCTTGAGCGAGTCCACCGCGTACGTAGCCTCGGTCGTCCTGGTGAGCTCGGTTCCGCTCAGCTTGCGGCTGCGGCTGACATTGAGGTCGGTGCCCGCGATTCCGCGATAGGTGATGAGCACGCTATCTGCTGGCTCACTGAGCTGGAAGATGACCTGGGAGGTGGCCTCCTCAATGGTGTCCGGGGCGGCACCCTTGGCCGGGAAGAGGCGGCTGAAGGCGATCTCGTCGACGTCGACGAGCACATTGCTGATCGTGTACGCCGAGCCGACGTTGCCGGCGACGTCAGTTCCCTGCACAGTAATCGTGTAAGTGCCGGAGACCAGCGGCGTGTCGCCGCTCGCGTAGGTGGTGCCCAGGAAGCTCTTGGCCACAGCCGGGGCAGTGATCGGGGTCGTGAGGACCTTGACCGTGTCCGTTCCGCCTCCACCGTTGCCGACGGCCTTGATGTCCAGCCCATAGTCGGTGGACTTGGCGAGACCTATGTTGGTGATGGACAGCAGCGTGCTGTCAATCTTCACCTTGACCGTCTTACCGGTCTTGGAGAAGGTCACCAGCAAGGAGTCGAGCGCCTCGCCGAGGTTGTAGATGAACGGCTGGCGGTCGTAGGTAGAGATGGTCGTGTTGCCCAAGGCCTTGCTGATGATCACACCGTTGGAAACCGAGTCGTTGTTGGCGGTGTAGATCGTGTCACCAGCGACAACCCCACCGTTGATAGCCGGAGCAAGGGCGTCGACCAAGAAGGTCACACCGGCCGTGACACCCTGAGGGGTGGCGTCGTTCGTGCCAGAGGCGCGGCTGTAGTTACCGGCTGCATCAACGACGAAGACCTGGAAGGTGTCCGTGGCGGCCGAGCCCTGGCTGCCGACGAGGTTCCCGTACAGGCCGGCGGTGATCGGGATCCGAACCTGAAGCGTGTCGGCCGTGCGGGCCGTCTTGGACAACCATGTCGTGACCCCGAAGAAGTCCGAGATGACGCGGAGCGAGTCACCGAGGACGACTGCGTTGGCCTGCGACCCAAGCTTGATGTCGGCCTTGATGGTGTCATTAATACCGAGAACATTCGTCGTGCCGCGTACAAAGTTGGCCACGCTGGCGGCACTTCCGCCAAAAGTGGCGGTGACGAACGCGTCGGCGGTCAGCGGCCTTTCAGCGTCGATGCTGAACTGGCGACTGGTCGGCGAAATCATCACGGAGGAGGTTGAGCCCGACAGCGACGTGTAGGCCGCCACCCGGACGCCGGTTCCCACTCCCATTTCGTCCCTCACGCGACCGTACCAAGTGAAGATGGTCGTGTCAGAGGAGGCAACCCACTTGACGGAGTCGGTGGCAACCAGCGTGGAATCACCACCGAATTTCTTGAACCCACGCCCACGCCGCTGAAGGATGGCGTGGACATTCGTTCCACCAGTGGTGAAGGCCGCGACCAGGTTCCCGCCTGCGGCGGCCTTGATCCCGGTCTGGAAGTTGTACGCCACCCCGGCCGTGTCCGCAGTGACCGCCGTCGAGTCGCCGACGACGGTCGAGTCGGTCGAAGTAACCAGCCAAGCAACCACCTGCAGGCTGTCTGAACTGCCGATGTTGATGACCTTGATCTGAGCAACGAAGGCGGAATCTATTCCTCTGACTACACCGCTGTCGGGACTGATAACCGAGACACTGTGGAGCTGAGGAGCGCCCCACGCAGTGCCCAGGCCAGCGCCCACCAGCACAACGGCGAGCAGCACTGTCCATCTGCTAAACTTCATCTTCTCCTCCTCAGGGGTTGGTCCCCCCTGTTTGTGGAATGACAGAAGACGTGTGGGCCATAGATCCTGATGCCACACCCGCAGCACTGGTCCACCGTCTGCTTGCCCTGCTCTTCGGAAGCGAAGGCCCTCCTTTCTTCGGATTCACTGTCAAACGTTAGCATGTGTCGTAATTCGACCTTTATCAACGCGATGACCAAAGACCCAAGGCATACAGCGCCCTGAGTATAGGGCGGAGTCTAATAATATCACGCAGCCAAACCAGTGTCAAGCACTTTCTGGACGAATACACCCCCCCTTGCATCGGGCCCGTGCGGCGGGGCTCGACGGGGGTTGATCAGCGCCTTGAAGATACCTGGGCGGGCAGGCCCATGCTGTGACCCCTGTCACAGGAAATATGCCCGGAAGTGCTCGTCTAAACTTAAGAAAAATAGCCGGTTCGTCACCAGGAAAAGTTTTCTGAAGGACCGATGGGCCAAACCCTAGCGCTGATCCGACGCCTGACGGCCGGCTAAGCCTTTGGCCGCGATTGCGTTCCTCGGAACCAAGGCGCCGACGGACACCTGCAGATAATCTTCCCGAGCCCGTGGAGCATCCACGGCGACGGGGCACCGATCCCGCGACGCTTCTCTGCGCCGATGAGACTGAGAGCACCATCCAGCGCGGCTGCTGCTGGACCGCTGGACAGACATACCTAACAGAAGTCCCGGGGCGGCGTCAACCCCCGGCCGGGCCGCCGACCGGAGCGACCGGGACCGCAGGGCCGCTAGTCCGCCCCCGACGCTGGCGGATCTCCCAGGCCAGCAGGGCCGCCACGAGAGCCAGGCTCAGCAGCCCGGCCCACCGAGACCTTGAGACGACGGGCGAGGCGTAGCGCAGCTCGACTCGGTGCTCGCCGGGTGACAGGCTGACGGCCTGCCAGAGATAATTGGCCCGCAGCAGTTGGCCGTCCTGGCCGTCCACCCGCACCTGCCAGTTGGGGTGGAAGTTCTCCGAGATGACGAGAAGACGCGGTCCGGGGCTGGTCGTGCGAACGGTGATGCGGCCCGTGGGCAGATCGTACTCCAGCTTCTCGACGCGGTCGTTGTCCACCGGAGCGACCGGGTCCGAGGCGAAGGCCGGGCGGGGCTCTTGCTCCAGGATCGCGGTCTTCGCCAAGTCGACCTCGCCGGCCCGGAGACGGGCCAGGGCCTGGTCCTCGCCGGGTACGGTCTCCCAACCCGGGACCAGGTAGAACCAGGGCATGGCCCGCGGGTTGGCGTAGACCCGGTACCGCTCTCCCACGTGGGCCTCGGGGAACAGCTCAGAACGGAGCTGCACCGGGCCAGGAGCCACGAGGTAACGCGCGTTCACCAAGTTAAGCAGGGGGTGCACCCGAGCGAGCAGGTCCTCGTCGGCATAGGGGATCTCCTCGCCCTGATAGTACTTCGCCCCGAGCCAGCCCGTGACCAGGTCGAACTCCTTGAGCAGGCGGTCGTACCGCCGCATGGTGAAATCGTGCCGACCGGTGACCGAGACCGCGCCGTCAAGGTGGAATCCGGGCCGGTCGAGGATGGTGTGGTCCGGCAGGGGGAAGACGCGGAAGAGATCCCCGCTCTGCTTGAGGAACTGAACCGTGCGCGGGTTCTCCCGGCCACGGGCCACGTGGGTGGCCGGGTCCTCGTACCGCAGGAAGACCCGGTCGATCCGCCAGGTGTCGACCAGGGTCAGCAGGCAGAGCCCGGCGATCAGCGCCCCGGTGCTCACCTTGGCCTGCAGCCGCAGGTAGAGAAGGGCGATTCCCGCGCCGGCCACCAGGGCGACGATCAGACCACCGCGCGCCAACCAGGAGTACCCGGCCGCGAGGATTTGTCGCCTGTCCGCCGGGATGTCCGAGTAGAAGAGCGAGATCCACGCCTCGGTGACGCCGCGTGGGGCCACGGCCACCAGCAGGGCCAGTCCGGTCAGCACCCCGCCGGCGACCAGCACCCGCTTCGACAGGACGGCCCGCTCGCCGGGGTCCGCCGCCAGCAGGCGGGACAGGCCCAGTGCCGCCAGTACGCAGGCAGCCAGGGCGAACAGGTACGCGGCCATCCCCACGGTGCGGAGCACCTTGGCGCCGGGAAGCAGGTAGAACGCGAGCTTGTGCACCGGGGTGTGGCCGCCCAGGGTGAAGGCCAGGGCCACGAGGAACCAGATGCCCATGAACAGAACGAGGGGCTGGCGCCGGGCGTCGGCCACGGCCACCAGGGCCAGGAGCAGAACGAGCACCCCGAAGTATTCGGAGTTGGTCTTCATCCCGTTGCGGCCCCAATAGCGGTACTCCTGCCCGGCCAGGTCATCGAAACCGCCGAACTCAGGGACGATCAGGGAGCCGACCTCCTCGGGGTGGAGGGACCAGCTCTGGGCAAAGGCGAGCTGCTCGGCCGGGGTACGGCCTTCCTCGCCACCGGCCCGTTTGGACTCGCCCTTGGTATAGAGGTAAGAGGGGAACAGCCCCTCGGCCCCCAGCCCCACTCCCAGGACGACGGCCAGGGAGAAAAGACCGGCCTGACGGGCCGCGGCGCGGCGCTCTACCCGCAGAGTCGGCACCACGCGGAAGAGGAACCAGAGCCCTAGGCCCAGTAGGGCATAGTAGAGCATCTGCGGGTGGGGTGAATAAGCGCAGGCGGCGATGGCCACCCCCAGCCCGGCCGCGTACCCGAGCCGATGCCGACGCAGCAGCCGCTCCAGCAGGAAGAGCATCAGGGGGAAGAGGGCGATGACCCCCATCTTGGCGTAGTGCCCGGCGTACGGGAAGCTCAGGAAGGTGGGGGCCGACATGTACGCCACACCGGCCCACAGGGCGGGCCAGCGACCCGCCTGCAGCTCGCGCAGGAGGAGGTACGCACCCCAGCCGGCCGCGAACATGGTCAGCAGGTACCGCCAGCCGAGGTAGTGGTGGTAGCTGGTGAACAGGTAGATCGGGTACGCGGGGAAGTACTGGAAGCGGATCTCCTCGGACTGCGGGTACCCCCCGAGCTGCGGGTTCCACATCGGCTGGGACAGGGTCTTCAGCTTCTCGCCGAAACTCAGGTCCTCGCCGTGGTGCAGGTCCAGGGCGACGTCGTATCCGTAGACCACCTTGTCGGTGAGGACGAACTCGGAGAAATAGGCCAGGCTGAGAAGCGCCAGCACGGCCACCGGGAACCAGGGGCGGTCCCAGATCCGAAGCGACGGCGCGACCGCGGCGGCTTCGGTGGCAGCCGCAGGGCCACCCTTTGGGGAGGCTGCTGATCTCTTCGCCATGCGATACTGTCTCCCGTGATCGCCGGATCCGGTGCGCCGGCGAGATACCCGACACTATCCCGCGGCGCGACCGGCGGCCCGCAGCAGGACCTGCTCCTGGTCCACCGCGATCTGGTCCCAGTCGAACCGCCGGGCCCATTCTCGACCGCGCTCCCCCATCCTCCGGCGTCGCTCCGGGTCGGCCAGCAGGACAGACATGGCCTCCGCCAGCGCGGGGACGTCACCGGAGGGCACCAGGACGCCGGTCTCCCCGTCTCGGACCGCGTCGCGCAGGCCGGCGATACGGGTTCCCAGCACCGGCTTAGCGGCAGCGGCGGCCTCGACCGCCACGATCCCCCACCCCTCGTACCGCGAGGGCATGCAGACGAACAGACACCGTCTGAGGAGTTCCCCTTTCTGGTCCTCGTCCACGCCGCCGACCAGCTCGACTCGGGGTTCGACGCCGGCCCGGACAGCCAGGCGGAGCACTGCCTCGCGGTTCCCCGGGGTACCGCGACCGGCGATCTTCAAGGTAACCCCGGGGTGGGCCGCGGCGGCCCGGGCGAAGGCGGCCACCAACAGGTCGAGTCCCTTGGTGTGCAGGTCAAGCCGGCCGAGGTAGAGGAGGTACGGCTCCTCCTGCGGGACCAGCGAGAAGTACCGGGGATCGACCCCGGTGTAGACGCAGTCGACCTCCGCGTTCCGGCCCTGCAGGCGGCGCCGCACCTCGTCCTGGACGCTGGGCGAGATGGTGACGATGCGGGGATAGGCCCGCAGGGTCAGGGTCTCTGCCAACCAGGAGACCGCGCCGACCAGGGGGTGTTTCCGCAGCGCGTGGTGGCCGACGAAATGATAGAAGAACAGGACGCCGCGCCGACGCAGCTCGGCCGCGGGCCAGAGCGGGGCAAAGGCCGAGAACTCGTGGACCCATACGTCCCAGGCCAGCCCCTTGAGGGCGGCTACCGCGCCCCGACAGTACTGGAGCCGCGAGCGGACGTAACTCGAACCCCGGCCGACCCGCACCAGACGGACACCGGTGCGCGTCCCGGCAGGATCGCTCCCGGGAAAGGCTCCGGTGACCAGGGTGACCTCGTGCCGGCCGGTCAGCCGCCGGTAGATCTCGTCCGCCCGCACGGCCCCGCCCCCCGCCAGCCACGGGTTCTGCAGATCGTCGTAGATCAGGTGGACGATCCTCATGGCCGGGACGTCGCGACCTCTCAGAGAGCACCCTTGGTCGAGGGCACGCCGCGCACCCGGTCGGACCGGCGGGTGGCCTGCCCCAGGGCGCGACCAAAGGCCTTGAACAGGGCCTCGATCCCGTGGTGGTCGTTCCCGCCCCGCAGCAGGTCCAGGTGGAGGTTGAGGCGGCCGTGGTCGGCCACGGCGCGGAAGAACTCGCGGGCCAGGGTCACCGGAAAGCCGCCGACTTCGGGATCGCGGAACTCGGCTTCCATGGCCAAGTAGGCCCGTCCGGACAGATCGACGACCACCCTGGCCAGGGCCTCGTCCATCGGCACGTGGCTGCAGCCGAACCGCTCGAGCCCGACCTTGTCCCCCACGGCCTGGCTGATGGCCTGACCCAGGCAGATCCCGGTGTCCTCCACGGTGTGGTGCGGGTCGACGTGCAGATCGCCCTGGCAACTGACCGACAGGTCGAAGAGGCCGTGCCGCGCCCAGGCCGTCAGCATGTGGTCGAAGAACCCGACCCCGGTCGAGACCGTGGCCTCGCCGCTCCCGTCCAGGTCGAGGTCCAGCTCGATCCGGGTCTCGGAGGTGCGGCGCTCCACCCTGGCCGTGCGTCGCTGCTGCGTCATGGCGCGCTCCTGTCGGCCTGCTCGGTCGCGTTGGTATCCGAACTCGCCGCCGGCACCCGTGCCAACACGGCCCGGGCGTGGGCCTCCAGCCCTTCGGCGCGCGCCAGTCGGGCGATCTGCCCGGCCGTGCGCTCCAACCGCCGCGGGGTATAGGCGACGATGCTGCTGCTCCGGACAAAGTCGGCTACGCCCAGGGACGAGGCGAACCGGGCCGCGCCGTTCGTCGGCAGGATGTGGTTGGTGCCGGCGAAGTAGTCGCCGACCGGCTCGGTGGAGGCCGGACCGAGGAAGACCGCGCCGGCGTGGTGCACCTGATCCAGCAGGCTCCAGGGATCGGCGACCAGCAACTCGACGTGTTCCGGGGCCATCCGGTTGAGCAGCTCCAGGCCGGTCTCCAGGTCCGGGACCACCACGACCGCGCCAAAGGCCTCCAGGGCCTGGCGCACCACCTCGGCCCGCGGCAGGGAGGCCAGTTGCCGCTCCACCTCGGCGGCCACCTGCTCGGCCAGCAGGGCCGACGGCGTGAGGCAGACCGAGGCTACCCCCCAACCGTGCTCGGCCTGGGAGAGGAGGTCGGCCGCGATCAGCACCGGGTCGGCGCCGGCGTCGGCCAGGACCGCGATCTCCGAGGGACCGGGGAGAAGGGCCACGCCGACCGTGCCGAAGACCTGCTGCTGGGCCGCCACGGTGTATGGACTCCCGGGCCCGACCACCAGATCCACGGCCCGGATGCTCTCGGTGCCGAAGGCCAGGGCGCCGACCGCCTGGGCCCCGCCGACGGCGTAGACCTCCTCGATCCCGAGCAGGTCGCAGACCGCCAGGATGGTCGGGTGGGGCAGGCCGTCGGCCTTGGGCGGCGAGACCACGCAGACCTCGGGCACCCCGGCGACCTGGGCCGGGACCGCGGCCATGACCAGGCTGGAGAAGAGCGGCACCTCGCCGGCCGGAACGCAGATCCCCACCCGCTGGATCGGCACGACCTTCTTCCCCAGGATGACCCCATCCCCGTCCTCGACGAACCAGGAGGTCTGGCGCTGGTGCAGGTGGAAGGCGCGGACGTTGGCCACGGCCGCCTGCACCGCGGCGCGCAGGTCCGGGTCGATCCGGCTGGCCGCGACCCGCAGTTCGGCCACCGGCACCCGGAAGCGGCCCGGCGGGATCTCGGCGCCGTCCAGACGTCGGGTTAACTCGGAGAGCGCGCGGTCCCCGTCCCGGCGGACCTGACGGAGGATCTCGCGGACCGTGTCGCTGACCTCGTCGGCCACCCCGGCGCGCCGGCCCAGGATCGCCAGCAATCGAGGGGACGGCGGCTCGGCGGGGTAGCGACAGACCTCCAGCATCACGCCACCACCTTGTTCAGCGGATACTCGATGATCCCCTCGGCGCCCAGCCGCTTCAGTGGGGGGATCAGATCGCGCACCACCCGCTCGTCGGCGATGATCTCCAGGGCCACCCACCCCTGATCGAGCTGGTTGGAGATGGTCGGGGTGTGGAGCGCGGGGAGGCAAGCGATCACCTGGTCCAGCCGGTCGCGGGGCACGTTCATCTTGAGGCCGACCTGGGCCTGTGCCGCCAGGGCCCCTCTGAGCAGCATGAACAGGTTCTCGGCCTTCTCCCGCTTCCAGGGGTCCTCCCAGGAGGTCGAGTTGGCGATGAACCGGGTGGTCGAGACGCAGACCGTGTCTATCAGCCGCAGGCGGTTGGCCCGGAGCGAGGAGCCGGTCTCGGTCAGCTCGACGATGGCATCGACCAGCCCCGGGATCCGCGGCTTGACCTCGGTGGTGCCCCAGGAGAACTCCACCTCGGCGTGCACCCCGCGCTCGGCCAGAAAACGATTCGTGGCTCCTACCAACTCAGTGGCGATCCGCTTCCCCTCCAGATCCTCGACCCGCTGGATCGGCGAGTCCTCGGGCACGGCGATGACCCAGCGGACCGGACGGGCCGTGGCCTTGCTGTAGACCAGCTCGTCCACCTCGACCACCTGAGCCCCGTTCTCGAGGATCCAGTCCTTCCCGGTCAGGCCGACGTCGATCACGCCGCGCTCGACGTATTGGGCGATCTCCTGGGCCCGGAACATCAGCCCCTCCAGCTCGGGATCGTCGATGTCCGGCACGTAGGAACGCGAGGCCAGCCGGACCCGATACCCGGCCCGCTCGAAGAGCTGAAAGGTCGATTCCTGCAGGCTTCCCGAGGGGAAGCCGATTCTCAGCACGGGCATACTCACTCCTGTTTCCGGGCGGACTCCATCCCCCCTAGCGCCTGCTCGAGACCCGGTAAGTACCTGGTCGTACCGGGCCGGTCATCGGTCATCCCTGCCGCGAGGAAAGGTCAACCGCCGGTCCAAGTCTATGGGCCGGTGTCCGTTTTGACAACACCTTCACCTGGGACTATACTGACTACACCTTCAGGTCGCGGGGCAAAAGGAAAGCCTCTGCCTGCCCATGACCCGCTACGTTGTCTCCATACAGGAGATCGACGTTGACCGCTCGTATCGCTGCTTCTTCCCTGCTGTTCGCCTTGACCGGGTTGGCCGACGCGGCCTGGGCCCAGGCCCCCGAGGCGATCAGCCATTATGATAAGGGGAACGAGCAAATCGAGCGCCGGAACTTCCGTGACGCGGCGGCCGAATTCGAAGCGGCCGTGGCCATCGACTCGACCTATGGGGACGCGATCTTCGCCCTCGGTCGGGTCTACGGGGTGCTCAACGAGTACCCCAAGGCCATCCGGGCCTACGAGGCCGCGCGCCGGCTGGGCATCTCCCCGGAGAAGATCAACGACGAGCTGGCCCAGCTCTACCACCTCTCCGGCGTGGCCCTGCTCCAGCAGCGTAAATACGCGGACGCCCTGACCCAGCTTCGGTCGGCCCTGGCCCTGGAGCCGAACAACGCCAAGGTCCATTACGCCATAGGACTGGCCTACTCCGGACTGCGCGACGAAGACCAGGCCCGTCAGGCCTTCCAGAAGGCCATCCAGGCCAACCCCCAGGACCCCAAGCCGCACAAGGCCCTGGCCGACAACCAGCGACGCCGGCAGGAGCTCGGCGCGGCCGCAGCCTCGTACCAGCGGGCGATCGACCTGGATTCGTCCTACGTGGATGCCTACGGTGGCCTGGCCCAGGTGAAGATCGAGACCAAGGACCTTGAGGGGGCGGTCTCCCTGATGCGCCGAGCGACCGCGGCCAATCCGAAATACGCGGAGGGATTCCTGTTCCTGGGGACCGCCCTCAATCAGCTCGGCCGGCAGCAGCAGGCCGTGGAGCCGCTGCGCCGCGCGAAGGAGCTTGCTCCCCGGAACGCGGAGGCGCAGTACCGGCTGGGCGAGGCCTACTTCGGCAAGGGGGAGTTCCGTTCGGCGGTCGAGGCCGGCCTGGCCGCCCTGCGGATCCAGTCAGGACACCATGCCTCCGAGGCGTTGCTCGGGGACGCCTACGCCAAGCTGGGCCAGACCCAGGAGGCCCGCACCTGGTACACCAAAGCGATGCAGGACAGCCGGCTGCGGGACTACTGCAAGCACCAGATCGATGCTCTGAGCAAGCCGGGCGGCGCGGCCCGTTGACCGGTCTGCTCGTCGCCACCAACAACCCGGGCAAGGTGCGGGAGTTCCGCGAGCTGCTGCACGGACTGCGCCTGGTGACGCCGGCCGAGCTGGGGCTGGAGGTGCGGGTCGACGAGACCGGGGAGACCTTTGCGGCGAACGCCGGGCTCAAGGCCCGCGCCTTTGCCGAGGCGGCCGGCCTGGTGGCCCTGGCCGACGACTCCGGCCTGGAGGTCGATGCCCTGGGTGGGACTCCGGGGGTGCTGTCAGCCCGATACGGCGGTCCTGGCCTCGACGATCAAGGCCGCTACCGGTTGCTCCTTCAGGCCCTGGAGCGATTCCCCGAGCCTGAAGCGCGACGGGCCCGCTTTCGCTGCGTCGTGGCCGCGGCTGCCCCGGACGGCCGGTTCTGCCAGGCCGAAGGCACGTGCGAGGGAGTGATCACTCCCCGGCCGGTCGGGACCGGCGGGTTCGGGTACGATCCGGTCTTCTACCTCCCCGAATACGACCGGACCATGGCCGAGGTGGAGCCGGTACTCAAGAACCGCCTGAGCCACCGGGCCGCGGCCGTGACGGCCTTGCGTCCCCTGTTGGAGCGCACCTTCCCGGAGTTGCTCCCTGTCTGAAACCCGGACCGGAGAGCCGATGGATACCGGCCACGGATATCGGCCGCGGACGAACTCGACTTCCACCCCCAACCACGGAGCCCCTGCATGCGCTACGGTCACCTGAGCTGGCCCGAGATCAAGGCCCTAGACAAGAACCGGATCGTCCTCCTGCCCCTGGGGTCCTGTGAGCAGCACGGCCCTCATATGCCCCTCCTCACCGACACCCTGATCGTCACGGCTTTGGCCGAAGCCCTCGAGGCGGAGCGGAGCGACGAGCTGCTCCTGCTGCCCACCCTGTGGATGGGTCAGTCAGAGCACCATCTGCCCTTTGCCGGGACCGTGACCGCCAACCCCGAGCTCTACACCCGCTGGCTGGTGAAGACCCTCGAATGCCTGGTGAAACACGGGTTCCGGAAGATCTTCCTGCTCAACGGCCACGGCGGGAACCAGGTGCCGGGGAACCAGGCCCTGGTCGAGCTGTTCAGCCGGGGGTACGAGCGGCGCGACCTGTGGATCGGCATGGCCAGCTACTGGCAGATCGGTCAGCCGACGATCCAGAAGCTGGCGACCGAGGGGATCGGCGGGGTGCGGTTCGAGAGCCCGATGCTCACCCACGCCGACGAGTGGGAATACTCCCTGGCCCTGCACCTGTTCCCGGAGCTGTGTCATCCCGACCGGGTGAAGGCGATCCCGACGACCCTGAAGACCGACTACTACGACGTCGACCGCTCGATCCACGTGATCGCGCTGTCCACGCCGTTCACCGCCTTCATCCCCACCGGCGCCGCCAACCGCCCCGAGCTGGCCAGCGCCGAGAAGGGGAGGGTGCTCTTCGAGGGGGTGCGCGGCGACGTGTGCCGCTTCCTCGGCGAATACGCCTCCTGGAAGGAGCATCGCTCGCTGGAGGACATGGGCAAGCTGTAGGATTCCCGCCGGCCGCGGTCCCTGGGAGGGTTTTGGCCCCGAGGGATCGCGGCTCGCGGCGGGCGCAGCAGTTGGATCCGGTAACCGGGGCGGGATCAGGCCTCCTGGTCGGCCCCGGCCGGCTGCTCCCCGGCCTCCCGCCGGCCGATCATCCCCTCCATCGCCTCCAGCACCTGGTCGCGGGTCTGGCCGGCCCGGCGCGCCATCCGGCTGCGCGTGGTCTGCCCGGAATCCGGCGCCAGCAGGATCCCCACGGCCACGCCCACGGCCATCCCCACCAGACACCCGGCCAGGAAGCTCCCCGCGGTCCTGGCGTCCGAGATGCGCTCCCTGCGATAAAACATGCGGCGCTCCTTGGGGTGATGCCCCGGCGCGGTCAGCGCGCGCCGGGGGAGGTACGCATTTGAAGATCCCCTGCAATCCGTGTATCTTCTGTCAATTTCATTCGCTCGAAAGATATCCTGCACCACCCATCGGCGAAAGGATCTGCCATGGCCAGGGTCCTGCCCGTTCACTCGCACAGCCTGAAGGAGTTCCGCATCCTCCCCGGGTACACCCCCGCCGACGGCAGCGCCCCGAACGTCTTGCTCCGCACCCGCCTGTGCCGGGCCGGCGACGATTTCGTGTACCTGCAGATCCCCTTCCTCAGCGCCGCCATGCAGGCCGTCACCGGGGCCGAGATGGCCATCGCCCTCGCCCAGTTGGGCGGCATCGGCATCCTGCCGGTCAGCCAGCCGGTCGAGGAGCAGTGCGCCAAGATCAGCCGGGTCAAGCGCTTCAAGGGCGGCTTCCAGACCAACATCCTGACCCTTTCGCCCGAGCAGTCGATCGGCTCGGTCATGGCCATCATCCAGCAGACCGGGTACACCACCTTCCCGGTCACCGACAACGGCCTCTCCCAGGGCAAGCTGATCGGCATCCTCACCGACAAGGACTTCGACCCGCGGCGGGATCAGGAGCGCGTCGTCGCCGACCGGATGAAGACCGACGTCCAGGTCGGGGTGGAGATCGACGACCTGAAGGAAGCCAATGAGCTGATGATCAAATACGGCCGCGGGTTCCTGCCGATCGTCACCCCGGACGGACTGCTGCAGAGCGCGGTCTTCAAGAAGGACCTCGACAAGCACCTGAAGCACCCCAACGAGTCGATCGACGCCAAGAAGCGCCTCCTGGTCGGCGCCGCGGTGTCGACCCACCCGGAAGACCGCGAGCGGGTGCGGGCCCTGGTCGAGCACGAGGTCGACGTGATCGTGGTGGACGCCTCGGACGGCCACACCGAGTACCAGCGCCAGATGCTGGAGTTCATCAAGGGGAGCTCCTCGGTGCCGGTGGTCGCCGGAAACGTGGTCACCGCCGACGGCTTCCGCTTCCTGGTCAGCGTCGGCGCCGACGCGGTGAAGGTGGGGATGGGGATCGGCTCGGGGTGCATCACCCAGGAGGTGAAGGCCACCGGCCGCGGCCAGGCCACCACCCTGATGGACATCGGCGCGGCCCGCGACGAGCTGGCCGACCGGGAGGGGACCTACATCCCGCTGATCGCCGACGGCGGCATCACCGGCCCGGCCGAGATGTCGGTGGCCCTGGCCCTGGGCGCCGACGCCCTGATGATGGGGAACTTCTTCGCCCGATACACCGAAGGGGCCGGCAACCTGGTCCGCAACGCGGCCGGGGAGATCGTCAAGGAGTACTGGATGGAGGGGAGCATGCGGGCCTTCAACACCCGGCGCTACGCCCAGCTCAAGGAGTCGTTCTTCGAAGAGGGGATCGCCGGGTACGTGCCGCACGTGGGCTCGATCTACGACAAGCTGCCCACGGTGGTGCAGATGCTCCGCGGCACCCTGGCCACGGCCGGCTGCCGCACCATCGACGAGCTGCACGCCAAGGCGGTGCTGGAGATGCAGTCGCCCAGCGCCCTGATGGACAGTCAGGTCCACGACATGGTGCCCACCAACATCGACCAGCAGATCATGTGACCGCCGCTTCCCGAACCTGCCGAGAGGAGAGACGATGAGGATCGGATACTCGACCTGGGGCATGCCCAAGCTGCCGAT
>JBAZUN010000015.1:0-6998 GCA_041661365.1 Candidatus Latescibacterota bacterium | reverse complement strand
TGCCGATCGATACGGCCCTGAAGCACCTCGCCGGACTCGGGTTCACCGGGGTCGAGCCCACGGTCCTGCCGGGATGGTCGACCGAGCTGGACACCCTCGACCGCGCCGAGCGACGACGGATCCGCAACCTCTTCGACGAGTACGATCTCGAGATGCCGGCCGTGGCCGGCCACTGTGGCCTGCTGGACCGCGACCCGGCGGCCCATGCCGAGAACCTGCGACGGCTGCACGGCTCGCTCGACCTGTGCGCCGAATGGGCCGGGCCCGCGGGACCACCGGCGCTCGACACGGTTCTGGGCGGCACCCCCGAGAGCTGGGAGGCGGATAAGGAAGAGGCCCTCGACCGGCTGGGGCGCCTGGTCGACTACGCCACGGCTCGCGGGGTGACGGTGGCCCTGGAGCCCCACGTCGGTTCGGCCCTCGACCTGCCGGACAAGGCGGTCTGGCTGATCGAGCGGGTCTCCTCCCCGTACCTCAAGCTGAACTTCGACGTCAGCCACTTCGAGGTGCTCGGGATCCCCACCGAGGAGAGCGTGGCGGCCCTGGCCCCACACGCGGCCCATACCCACGTCAAGGATCAGCGGGGTCTGGCGCCGAACTTCGAGTTCCTGATTCCGGGGGAAGGACCGTTCGACTTCGTCGCGTACCTGCGGGCCATGGAGCGGGCGGGGTACACCGGGTACATCACGGCCGAGGTCAGCATCATGGTGCAGCGGCGGCCCGACTACGATCCGCTGGCCGCGGCAGAGCTGACCTGGCAGACCCTCGACCGAGCCTTCCGCGAGGCCGGGATCGAGCGCTGAGGGTCAGCCCTGCGCTAATGCTCCGTTAAGGAAATCAGCGTGTGTATCGAGGGGCCCGAGGCGCCCGGCCTGCAAGGCGCACGAGCGGAGGCGCATCCGCAGGGAGATGCGCTGAGCGAGTGGAACGTAGCAGGCCGGGATGGATCGGGTCCCGAATACCAGATCATTTCCTTAACGGAGCATTAACAGCTCGTTGACCCGGCGGATCACCGCAAAGGCGTCGGCCACGTAGAGGACGTCGGCCTTGCCCCGGGACCAGCCGCAGTTCGGGTCGAGGTTGATCGCCCGGCGCTCGCTGACGAATCGCCATCCCACCACGTGGGGCTCCTCGCCGTGACAGCAGGTCGACAGGCCACGCGGGTGACGCGGGGTGGCACCGGTCTGGCCGACCTGGTTCAGGTGGCTGAGGAAGGAGAGGACCGCCTCGCCCTCGCTCCCCTGGTCGACCAGGGACTTGCTGCTGCCCAGGGACGCCTGGGTGCGGTCGAGGAAGCCGCGGATCAGCTCCTCGGCCTCGCGGGGGTGGGTCTGGCCGTCCCCCTGTTTCTTGGTCCAGCCGGCCCCGGCCACGAAGAGCAGGGCCGCGTCCGGACGGATGGTCTCGGCCCCGCTCGAGGCGGATTCCACGCCCTGCACCTGGGTCCGCACGGCCCCGGGGGTCAAGGTCACCGCGAGCGGCTCGACGGCCGGTGCCGTGCCGGTGGCCTGCCAGGCCGGGAAGGTCCCTGTGGCGACCAGCATAAACCAGGGCCGCGTGGTCCGGCTCAGGGTGGCGACCATCCGCTGGCGGTAGTACCACCGCTGGACTTGGGGGCCGCCGTCGCCCATGCCGATCCCGGTGATCTGGGTGTCGAGACGTCCACCCAGGCGCTGGGCTACCCCTGGCATGACCCGCGAGAAGCGCGAGGTGCCGGCGGCGACGACCAGGGTCGGCTCGCCGGCCTGCACCAGGGCCGCGAGGGCCTCGGCGTCGCTGCCGTACCGCGAGACCGAGAATTCAGGACCGGTGACGGCCCGCACCAGAGCGGTCCCGCACCCGGCCAGGGCGTCGGCCGCGGCCGTACCGCCGACCAGACCGGCCTCCAGTGAACCGCCGCCTCCGGCCAGCTCCACGGCCGCGCTGAGCGCCTCCAGGGCCGCCTTGCCCAGGGAACCATCGGCCCCGGTGTGCGCCAGAAAGAGCACCCGCTCCATCTTCGCCTCATCCTCTCCAGTGGAGCCGCGCGAACCGGCGCGACCCCAACCCTTGATTCATCCTTTGATCCAGGCCGCGATCTCGGCGGCGATCTCGTCCACGGTGGCATCCTTGACGACGCGCGTCTGCCGCTGCACCACCGGCACCTTCACCTCGAGGTAGGTCACCCCCTCGGCGCCGACCTTGGCCGGCTGGGCCTTCTGCAGGGCGGGCATGACCGTCCGCATGTTGAGCATCCCGACCTGGGGGTTGTTGGGCGGCTCGGGTAGGTTCCCGGTGGCCCAGGCCAGGACCGCCGGCGGACCAGGGCAGACCGAGACCAGGTACCGTCCCCCCTCGACCCGCTCCTTGATCCGGAACGCTCCGTCGGCCTGGACCTGCAACTCGTCGACGGCCAGAAACTGATCGGTGATGCCGAGCCGCTCGCCGACCATCTGCACCGTGGTCCCGGCGTCGCGGGTGGCCGAGGCGCAGCCGCCGAACAGGAGGAGTCGCTCGCGGTCCAGCCCGGGGATGCCGGTCACCGCGGTCGCCAGGACCGCGGCCACCTCGAAGGCGTCGGTGAAGCCACCGGCCGGACCGTCGAGGGCCACCAGCTCGAAGGGGACCTTCTGGGCGATGCTCATCATCAACTGCTGCAGCCGCGCCTTGGGTCCCAGGCTGACCAGCCAGACCTTGCTCCCCGGGGTCTGCTTGGCCAGATGGGCCGCCTCGTACAGGGCGTGGGCCGCCCAGGGATCGAGGACCGACGGCATCATCAGCTCGTTCTTGAGGCCGGGACCGGCCGGGCCGACGACCGGCTCCAGGGTCTGGAGCGGGTCCGGCACCAGGCTGCCGCAGACCGCGATGTGGTAACCGGTCGACATCTGCTTCCTCTCCGATGGCTTGACGGCGCCCGGCCCGACAGGACCGAGGCCTAATTCTCCGCCGAATGCAGCCCCCCGGCGCCGGCCCGGAACTCGATGTTCCCCCGGTCGTCACCGGCGGCCCGGGGCACGCTGCAGTTCCACCCGCAGGCGCCGCAGTGGACGCACTTCTCGCGGTCGAACCCGGGCACGCCGCCTTCCGGCCCGGGGGTGATGGCCTGACCGGAGCAGACCTCGACGCAGAGCTGGGTGTCGCACTGCTCGCAGAGGGAGGGGTAGAGGAAGACCACGTGGTCGGCATACCCCGGTGGGGCCTGCACCTTGCCGCCGACCAGCAGGGCATCCTGGTGCGACACCAGCAGACGACCGTCGAAGGGCACCTCGGGCCATCCGGCCCGCGCCATCAGGGCATCGTGCGCCGAGGTGCCGGCCGCGGCGGCCGCGGCCCGGATCGCCTCCACCTCGGCCGGCGGGATCTTGCCGCGGTAGTACTCGGTCAGGCTGGGGATGCGGGCATGGGTCGGCTTGGGCTGACCGCCCAAGGCCAGACGACCACCGGTAAGCCCGGTCAGCCCCATCCCGAACAGCCCAGACAGAAACCCTTGCTGAAACCCATCCCTGGCCCGTTCGGCCTGGCGGGCTTCGGACTCGAGCCAGCTCTGCCGCCGTCGCCGCACGTAGGCCCGGTCGAGGGCCTCGCCGGTGAACGGCTCCCCCTGGCGCCAGAGCTCGATGACCCCTTCGGCCAGCAGCACGCCGGTGGTCCACGCCTCGTCGACCCCTGAGCCGGTAAGCACGTTGGTGCTCCCCGAGCCCTCGCCGACGCGGGCATACCCATCGCCGACCAGGCGGGGCTCGCCGCGCCGGCCCGACTCCTGCAGGGTCTTGGCGCCCCACGAGCGCATGACGCTCCCCTGCAGGTGGCGCCAGAGGGCCGGATGCTGCATCCAGTGCTGGAGATAGCGGTAACTGGTGCGCACCGGACTGTCGAGCCACGAGGGGACGAAGATCCCCAGCGAGGCCACCTTCCCCGGGTACACGTAGAGGAAGCCGAAGATCTCGGGCTCGGGATACCCCAGGGTGTGCAGGACCGTGCCCGGTTCGAGGCTGCAGTCGTCGGGTAGCTCCACCACCATCTTCATCCCGACCGCCCAGTCGCGCTGGTGCCGGCCCGCGGGTAACCCGAACCGCTCGTCGAGCTGGCGGCCGACCGGCCCCACCGGTCCGTCCCCCACCACGGTCAGGCCGGCGCGCACGTCCATCCCCGGCAGGTACCCGGCCTCGGGGCTCCCCTGCCGATCGGTCCCCTGGTCAACGAGCCGGAGACCGACCACGCGGTCCCCGTCGAACAGCGGCCCGGCGACCGGCATCCCGGGCCATACCTGCACCAGGCCCGAGCCCATGAGCTGGCCGCCGACCCATTGGGTGAACTGCCCGAGGGACAGGAGCAGGCCACCGTCCTTGCGCAGGAAGTCGGGCAGGTAGGGCAGGGTCACCGCGTGGTCGCGGCACCGGGTGAGGACCGAGGCCGACCTGAGCATCCGGTCGACCAACCGCAGGCCGGTGGATCGCCGGCTGGCGCCCAGCGGATCGAGGAGGTAGAGCACCTGCTCGTGGGTCACCGGGTGGGCCAGGGGGATCTGGGCAGGGTCTAGATCGGGGAAGCTCTGGCGCAGGCCACGGGCCCGGGTCACCACGCCGGATACCCCGAACCCGGTATCGTCGGCCCGCTCGTAGCAGACGACCTGCAGCGGCATCCCCGGCGCCACGCGGCTCTCGAGGAGCGGCGCCCCGGTCTCGTCGACCATGGCCCGGGAGAGGGAGGTGAGGAAACCGCCCGTGGCCGGACCGAACCCGGCACAGACGATGTCCACCTCCATGCTCTGCCGCTCGACGGTATCCATCGGGATCAGGCTCCGCCGGCTTACTGCGGGTAGTCCAGGGCCTCGGGGATGGTGACCTGGGTCAGGGCCTGGGCCGCCCGGTCCTTCGCCAGGCGGGCCCCGGTCAGGCAGCCGTCGAGCCGCGAGCGCAGCCGCTGAAAGGTCTCCCGCCCGACGAACCGGACGCAGGGACCGGCCTTGTCCGCGTGGCCGCCGTCGGCCTCGACCGCCTCTCCCAGGCCGCTGGCCGTGGCCGCGATCCCGGGGATCGCGCCCTCCATCCCGTCGAGGTCCTCAGCGCTGTAGCAGCACCCGGTCTCGGGGTCCCAGGACGGGTGGCGCAGGTACCCGAAGACCAGCTCGGCGCAGATCCGGCCCACCTCGCCGGCGGCCCGCGCGGCCTGGACGTGGCACAGGTCGGTGTAGAACCGCACCAGGCCGGGCAGGGCCTCGACCAGCACCGGGCTCTCCTGGCCCTTCTCGGCCAGCTCGATGGTGTCGAGGATGAGCTGTCGGGCGGCCAGCAGCCAGCAGAGGGCGTCGGCCATCGGGAAGGTGACGCCCTGGCGCTGGTCGCGATAGAGCTTCTTGCCGTCCGCGTCCACCGCGTCCAGGAGGTAGCGCAGGGACCAGACCCACAGCTCCATGGCCGAGGCCAGGGCGCAGGCCCCGGTACCCGGCCGGGTACCGGCGATGACGCGCAGCTCGCGGACCCACTGCCGGTACTGGGCCAGGAAGAGCTCGTTGGTCATGGTGACGCTGAGCTGGCGCCGCTGGACCGCCTCGGGTCCCTCGTAGGTGGCCTCGAGCTGGGCGTCCATCCACTTCTGGCCGAGGAAGCCGGGGCAGTCCTCGGTGATCCCGTACCCGCCCATCAGGCTGACCGCCTCGCGCATCATGGTCGCCCCGTAGCCGGTGTTCCACAGCTTGCAGGCCGGGCAGAGGACGTTGGCCAGGGAGTCGTTGACCAGGAACCCTACCAGGGGATCGGCGGCCAGCTCGGCCGTGCGGGCAGCATCCCGCTCGGATTCGGGGAGCGACACCTGGCCCAGGTACTCCAGCGCAATCTGGTGCACCTCGCGCAGGGCGCGGATCTGCGCCCGACCGCCCCGGACCCCGCGCTCGGCCAGGATCCGGTCCTTCTCGCGCTCCTGGGGATCGTACTCGTCGAACAGGCGGGCCGCGGCGAAGCCCAGGGAGGCGCTGGCCTCGCCGGTGGCCCAGACGTCGATCAGGCGGTGGAGCACGTCCTCCTTCATCTGCAGGCCGAGGTCGTATCGCGGGCTCCCCGGGCCACCCTCGCCCCCGCGGAACCGCCCCCGCTGGTAGCGGATCAACGGCTCGACGGCGGACAACAGCTTGGCCGAGGTCATCAGGCCCACGGTGACCCGGGTGCGGTGGAAGACCGCGTCGATCACCTGGCCGTGGTTGTAGGCCGGCACGATGACGCCGTCCTCGACCGTGTACCCGCCGACGATCCGGCTGGCCGGCACCGTGAGGCTGAGGATCGGATCGCGGGTCGAGGAGAGCTGATGGACCAGCTTCAGGGTGGGTGCGCCCCGATCGAAGGTCCCGGGGTCGCCCTCCTCGAGGATGATCATGCAGCTCCCCTTGATCCGCTCGTCGGCCGAGTCGACCGCGGCCACGACGAAATCGGCGTAGTCCATGTTGGTGATGAACCGGCCGCGCTTCTCGACCTGCAGCAGCGGCTCCTCACCCCCGCGCCACTCGACGACCCGCACCTTCCCCGAGAGGACGCCGGTGTCGACCCCGACATAGGGAAGGGGCTCGGTCAGGCAGAAGGCCCCGCGCCGGATGGTGCGGTTCTCTCCGGGCTGCGGCGGCACGCAGGCCGACATGTAGCGATCCCGCTGCTCGGGGGTGCCGCGCTCGTGGATCGGCGACAGGGCCAGGTTGCCGGCCAGACAGCCGGTGGCCGAGCCGCCGTCGACCCAGGCCAGCTCAAAGGCCATCAGGGCCGCGGCCAGGTTCTTCGGCCCGACCAGGAACCCGCCGTGCTCCGGCTCCATGAAGGCGGCCGTGATCCCGGCCTCGTCGCAGGCCTTCAGCAGGCCGTTCTTGGCCTCGGTCCACTCGTGTGTGTTGCGGCCGCCTTGGGCCACCACGCGGGCCACCGGGCCTCGCGCCACGGACCGGGTGGACTGGACCAGCATCTGCAGGTCGTAGCGCTCGACCAGGCGCCACATGAGCTGGCGCACCTCGTCCCCGGGCAGGGTCTGGAGCAGGGGGA
>JBAZUN010000014.1:15333-30566 GCA_041661365.1 Candidatus Latescibacterota bacterium | reverse complement strand
CGTTGATACGCGTCGACCTTGCCGTCGAGCACCTCCTGCACGCGGACAGCTTGACCAGCCAGGGCCGACTCGTACAGGGCCGCGCTGACCACCAGCCCGGCCAGGCCGGCTTCGGGGTCCACCTCGGGACGGCGGCCCTCGCGGATGCAGTCGACGAACTCGTGGCACTCGATGGCCATCGACCGCTGCACCCCGTGGGGGAAGAGCCGCGCCTGCTCGCCGGCCGGCAGGGAGAGGAGGTACTCCAGCTCCAGGTCGCGGCCGGAACTCTCCTTGCCGTCCGGGCCGATGACCCGGGCCTGGCTGTCGATGAACCCGCCGCCGAAGGTGTGGGTCCAGCCCCCCGGGGTCTGGTCGAGCACGTACCCCTGCTCGCAGTAGAAGGCCACCCGCATGTACTCCACCCCGGGCAGGGCGAACGACCAGGACCAGTGGCCGATGACCCCGCTCTGGAAGCGGAAGGTGGCGATGCTGGTGTCCTCGCCGTGGTTGCGGACGCGGCGACCGTCAATCAGCACCGTGTCGCGCGGGTTGAGGGTCCGGTGCTCGGCGTAGACCGTGTCGATCGGGCCGAAGTAGACCAGCAGGGAGTCCATCAGATGGACCCCGCCGTCGTAGGTCCAGCCGCCCCCGGCCTGGATCTTGTCGTGACGCCAATTGAGCTGGGCCACCGGCTCGGGGTCCTTGGCCTCGGCCAGGGGCAGGGCCGGTCCCTGGAAGTAGTCGATGGCGAACAACCGCGGGGCCCCGAGCCGGCGATCCTGGTTGAACAGCCAGGCCACGGCCCGCTGGCCCAGGCCGCGGCGCGAGTTCTCGGCGATCGACAGGATCAGGCCGGTGCGGACCGCGGCCTCCTGCATCCGACGCGCCGCCCGGATCGTGACCCCCATCGGCTTCTCGACCATCACGTGGACCCCGGCCTCCAGGCAGCGGATGGCGGTGGGGTGGTGGTCGGCGTGGGTAGTGCAGACGTCGACCCCGTCCACGGCCTTGGCCGCAAGCAGACCGTCGAGGTCGGTGAACTGCCGCAACGGCCGCTCCTGGAACTGACCGATTTCAGTGGCAAAGGCCGCTGCCCGCGCCGGATCCACGTCGCACACGGCGGCGATCTCGAAGTGATCGCACCCCCGCTGCCGCAGCAGGCGGTACCCCTCCAGGTGGGCGTGGGCGATCCCGCCGCACCCCACCAGCCCGATCCTCACCTTGCCCATCTCTCCCTCCCTGTCACGGAACACCGGGGACGACCCGGAACGAGGCGCGCTGCCGGCGCGTCCTCCGGGTGAATCTATTAAATGGATTCGTCCTGGAACGGACAGATCCCCTCATCCATCACTGCCCCGGACCGCGGGTACCGGTCCGGACGCGGCTGACCTTCCGAGAGAATGAGCACCAGGCGCCGGTGCCGGGCAAGCCCGGAGTCCCCACTCCGCCTCGGCCCACCTTTTTTGCGCGGCTCACATCGTGCGGCTATCTTCCAGGCGTGTGCTTAAGCGGAAGAGCTGATCAGGATGACGGCCACCGGCCATGGGCTACCGACTCCGTCCAGATCCAGTCAGGGCCGCGCTCTTGGAACGGGCGCTCGCTCAGATCGTCGTCCGGCTGCCGGCAACGGACGTGCAGCTCGCGGTGGTGTTTGGGTCACTGGCACGCGATGAGGTGGGACCGGGCAGCGACCTCGACCTGCTGCTGGTGCGCCCCACGGCCGAACGCTTTATCAGACGAGCCGAGGATCTGGCCGCCGTGCTCGACGTTCCCGTGGGCGTGGACGTGCTGGTCTACACCCCGGAGGAATTCACGCGGCTGAGGATCCAGAGCCCGTTCATCCGCCAGGCGCTGGCAACAGGCAGGATCGTCTATGAAGCCAAACCCCGAGACCGAAGCAAGCCGGTGGCGCCGCCAGGCTGAACAGGATCTGGACGATGGCGCCTACGCGCTGGCCGGGGACCGGTTCCACCTGGCCTGCTTTCTGGCGCAGCAAAGCGCCGAGAAAGCCTTGAAAGCCGCCCTGTACGCGCGCGGCGCCGAGACCGTCTGGGGGCACTCGGTCGCGCAGCTCTGTGACGATCTGGTCGAGCTGGACAGCCGCTGGCAAGAATTGAAGGCCAAGGTCGCCTTCCTCGATCGGTACTACATCCCTACCCGCTACCCCAACGGCCTGCCCGGCGGCATTCCCGCGGAAGCCTTCCGCCACCAAGACGCAGAAGAGGCGCTGGCCGCTGTGCGGGCGCTGCTCGAGTCGCTGCAGTCGGCCTTAGCTCCTGATTGAGCGCCTCGTCCGGCTCACGGTCGCTGCTGGCGTCCAGTTACTGTGCGGCTTCAGGCTCTTGACATGTGCCGCGCATGTTCCTATGCTCCGAGCATGTCACCCATGATTCAGGTACGCAACGTTCCCGCCGAACTGCACCGGCGGTTGAAGGCACGCGCCGCCTTGGCGGGGATGTCCCTGTCCGAATACCTGCTGCGCGAAATCCGCCGCGCCGCCGAACGACCGACGCCCGAGGAGTTGCGCACGCGGTTGGAGACGCGACCACCGGTAGCCCCCACGGTGGCGCCGTCAGAGGCGATACGGGCGGAGCGGGACCGCCCGTGATCGTCGTCGACGCCTCGGCCGCCCTGGAGCTCCTCCTGCGTACGCCGGCGGCCGGGGTCGTGCAGGAGCGGCTCCTGGATCCAGCCGAGACGCTGCACGCACCCCACCTGCTCGACGTCGAGGTAGCCCAGGTTCTGCGTCGATACGCCGCCTCCGGCGACGCCGATCCAGAGCGCTGCCGTACCGCGCTGGCCGATCTGGCCGACCTGCCGATGACCCGCTATCCGCACGGCATGTTGTTGCCCCGCGTTTGGGAACTCCGCCACAACCTGACCGCGTACGATGCTGTCTATGTTGCCCTGGCAGAGGCCCTGGACGCAACCCTGGTGACCCGCGATCAGCGGCTGGCACATGCACCCGGCCACCAGGCGCGAGTTGAGGTGTTGTAGTCCGGCAGAGGTGGTACGCAGTGGCTCGGGTCCGTGAGTTCGTTGGCGCTGAGTGGGGGGCGTGCGTATGCTGCCGCCCTTCGGTGTCCAACAGCGTTCTGTCTACATGCCCGATATACCGCCGGGCCGGCACAGTTCCCTCATCGGGTTCTCCCGAGTCGGTGACAGGAGGGCGTGAACCATGCAGTGGCTCCTCACCGGCGTGGGGCCGCGCTACCTCATCGACGCTGCATAGGTTATGGGATCACCTGATAAGCCAGGTCCGCGAGACGGTCCAGCGCGCACCATGACTGACGGAGGAAGCCCGGCGAACTGCTCTGGCGGCCATCGACGCTTTCACCTCCCTCCCGCATCCGCTGCCAGCCGCTGGGATGCGGCACCGGCTGATGGCCGTCCCCCGCGCCATGTAATCCGTCGGCGCGTTCCGGCGCTGGACCGCATACCGCCCGATTCGCTGGGCGACAATTGGCTCGGTGCCAGCACCGAGGATCTGCCTGAAATTCCTGTTGACATTCCCGGTGCGCTGCCGTATCTCGTGGCGCTGCGGGTGCAAGATGACGGCATGTATCCGACTCTATTGATCGGGGACTTGGTGGTGGTGGCTCCATTAGCTGGCGCCCCACCTGACCACGGTGACTTGGCGTTGTCGAGGTGGCTGGGATCAGATCCGGCGCATGGGCCGGTAGGCGGGCCAGAAGGTGTAGCTCGTCTGTGACAACTTGCGGCACCACGCGCCGCTGGTGACCGGCTTGGTGCGGGTGCGGTTCCGAGAACAGGTGACCGCCACGGTCAGACCGACCGCGGCGCCACTGGAACGATCCGACTACGAGCTGGCTCTGGGGGAGATCTGTCTGGACCAGGATATGGAGGATGGACTTAAACTCCTGGCTCAGCTTGGTAGCGGGTTCCGTGACGTGGCCGTGAATCTGCTGCAGGAGATGGTCGGACGGCTGGGGACGCAGAGGCCCCTCTGAGCAGCCCGCCACTCCTTACAGGGCCCTAAGCGAGCGGAAGAGTGCTCGGGAGGCGGGACAACACTGACCGCAGCCGGCTGCAGCAACTTCTGCGCATGCCAACCTCAAGCCGGAGAACGCGTGGGCAACGCCTCGCAAGCCTGACTTCCCGAACCTGCATCCGGGTGCCTGGGCAGGCAACAGTTGGCTGCAATCGCGCCATCGGTCGCCCGGCGGCGTACGTGACAGCCAGCATGTGGCTGCAGAAGGACCTTGGTCGCGGGGCAGTGACCGATGCCATCTTCTGAGCAACGACGAAAGGTTTGGTCCCTATGGCTTCGGGATATATTTGGAGCGTCGAGGTCCACCACCGTGGGCTCAATAAATACCGCCTGATTAAGGGGAGCGATAAGCACGTTGTTGAGCAGATTGCAGCCGCGCAGCAGGCTGCTTGGGATGAACTCTGGCAGAAGAGGTTGGCGGTTGAGGAGGCGCGGCAGGAACGCCAAGCGGCCGTAGCGGAGAAAGAGGCCAAGAGGGAGCTCGCAGCCGAACGTACTGAGGAAGCCCGCGCCGCGCTGGCGAAGCTTGAGATGCTGCTAACCCATACCCTACGAGTAAACGACCAGATTAGGTGGGATTCGCTGCTCGATCGGAAGCCATTCTCGGACCCTCCGCCCAACCCGCCGAGTCCCCAGCCCCTGCCAGAGGAACCCGACCCGTCGACTCCCTGCTTCCAACTTCAACGAAAGTGGTACCATACATTCATGCCGCAGTCGCGGCTGGCGGCGGACGAAGACGCAAGGCGTCGGTATCTGGCCGCCCGCGAGTCATGGCAGCAGCAGGTAACCCAGACTACCGCCAGAAACCAGAAGCTCCAGCAACACCACCTCGGTGAGGTTCATCGCTGGGAAGAGATGCAGGCGGCGTACCTTCGCCAGCGGGACGAAGGCAACTCGCGCGTGGAGCAGAAGAAGGCCGCTTATCAGCAGGGTGATCCTGATGCCATCGCCGAGTACTGTGACATGGTATTATCTTACTCGGAGTACCCCGAGAGCTTTCCGCAGGAGTGGGATCTGGAGTACCGGGCCGAGACGAAGACGGTCATCGTGGACTACCGCCTGCCCGCTCCGGGTGACTTGCCAACCCTCAAGGAAGTTAGGTACGTCGCCTCCAAGGATGAGTTCGTCGAGTCCTATTACACCGAATCTGCCATGAACAAACTGTACGACTGCGCACTGTACCAGGTGGCCTTGCGCACCATGCACGAGTTGTTCGAGGCCGACCAGATTGGGGCGGTTGCCGCAGTCACCTTCAACGGTTGGGTTCGGTCAGTGGACAAAGCGACTGGCAAGAAGGTGACTGCGTGCGTGCTGTCCGTGCAAGCCCCAAGGCAGGAATTCGAGGAGATCGACCTAGGGAATGTCGATCCCAAAGCGTGCTTCAAGGCCCTCAAGGGTGTCGGGAGTAGCAAGCTCTACGGATTATCGCCCGTCGCGCCTATCATGCAGCTCGATACAAACGACAAGCGCTTCATTTCGTCGTATTCGGTCACGAGTGGCCTAGACCAAACTACCAATCTAGCCGCGATGGACTGGGAGGACTTCGAGCACTTGATTCGTGAGCTCTTCGAGAAGGAGTTCTCGGTGAACGGGGGCGAGGTGAAGATCACGCAGGCGAGCCGGGATGGTGGCGTCGATGCCGTGGCGTTTGATCCTGATCCCATCCGTGGAGGCAAAATCGTCATCCAGGCTAAGCGCTATACGAACACGGTTGGCGTTTCTGCTGTTCGCGACCTGTATGGCACTGTGGTTAATGAGGGAGCAACAAAGGGCTTGCTAGTTACTACCGCTGACTACGGCCCGGACGCATATGCCTTCGCCAAGGGTAAGCCCTTGACGCTTCTGAGTGGCGCGAACCTGCTCCACTTGTTAGCCAAGCACGGCCACACCGCAACGATCGACCTGAAGGCAGCGAAGCAGGCCCTGGCCGACCGCGACACGGAGACAGGCTAGGCGCATCTGTAAGGTCCTGAGCGGGACTCGTGGTTGCCCTCCGCGGAGAGGGGACATCAAGCCATAGACCTACCTCCGGCCCGGATGTTCGGGGCGATCGGCGGGTATCCGTATGGCGAGACGCGCGCAGATGCGCCCGCATTCTACACCTCAGGCAGTGACGTACGGGCTAGCGCTGGTTGGTGTGAGGTGACACCCACACCGCGCAGCGACTGCGGCAGCCCGCTCGCGATCTAGAAAGACGAACGCAGATTCGTCCTGCCGGCGGGTTCCCACGACCGTGGATCTTGACAACCCTCGACGTGAACCGTTCGTACCTCGGGACGCGGTGGCGGGGACCCGCCCCTTCGGCGAATCGTCCCGTTCCCCGATTTCCATCTGCCGAAAATCCTGCCAAGGAGACTTTCGATGCCCACCTTCGCGATTGCACGTCACCGGCACGCCGCGCACTGCCTGCTTGCCTCCCTCGTTCTGTGGGCCGCGTCTTCGGCCGGCCCGGCCGCGGCCGACGAGCGCAGTCTGCGCCTCACCGTGTACAGCACCGATCTGGCCCTGGTCAGCGACCAGCGGACCCTGCAATTGCCGACTGACGGCGGACCGGTCTCCCTGACCGACGTGCCGGCCCGGATCGATCCGACCTCGGTCCATCTCCAGCCGCTCCACGGCCAGGTGCAGGTCCTGGAGCAGAACTTCCAGTACGACCTGGCCGACCCCGAGCGCATCCTGCAGCGGTACCTCGACCAGCCGGTGGAGGCGGCGCTCAAGGCCGGCGAGCTGCGCTCCGGGAACCTGCTGTCCTACGACGGTGGGGCCCTGGTCCTGCGCGGCGTTGACGGCGGGATCAGTCTGCTGGCCCGTGACCAGATCGCCGACCTGCGCTTCCCCCAACTGCCCGACGGGCTGCGCACCCGACCCACCCTGGTCTGGCGGTTGGCCGGGGCCAATCCTGGCCCTCTCCCGGTGTCGCTGTCCTACCTCACCGGCGGGATGAGCTGGCACGCCGAGTACGTGGCCGTGACCAACGAGGAGGACACCCGCCTGGAGCTGTCGGCCTGGGTCTCCCTCGAGAACCACTCGGGCGCGACCTTCCCCGAGGCCCGGCTGCAGTTGATCGCTGGCGACGTGCAGCGGATGAGGCCCGCGCCGCTGCCGGTCCGGGGTCGGATGGTGGCGATGATGGAGAAGGCCGCGCCGGACGGCGGATTCGCCGAGGAGAGCTTCTTCGAGTATCACCTCTACACCTTGGACCGGGCCACCACCATCGCCGACCGCGAGACCAAGCAGGTGGCCCTCTTCCCCGCCGCCAGCGCCCCGGTCCGCAAGGTCTACGAGTTCGACGGCCAGCGGGACCCGCGCAAGGTCCGCGTTCTCCTCGAGGCCGAGAACCGGGCCGAGCTGGGACTGGGGATGCCCCTGCCGGCCGGGACGGTGCGGGTCTACAAGAAGGACGCCAGGGGCGAGCTGCAGTTCGTCGGCGAGGATCGCCTCGACCACACCCCCCGCAACGAGCGGATCCGCCTGGGCGTGGGGAACGCCTTCGACGTGGTGGCCGAGCGCCGCGACCTGGCCCAGAGCCGGATCACCGAACGGGTCACCGAGCGGAGCGTGGAGGTGTCGGTCCGTAACCGCAAGACCGAGGCGGTCGAGGTGGTGGTGCTGGAGCACCTGGCCGGGGACTGGGAGATCCGGCAGACCAGCCTGCCGGCCGAGCGTCGGGACGCAAGCACGGCCGCCTTCCGCGTCCGGATCGAGCCCGACGCTGAGACCAAGCTGACCTACACCGCGCGGGAGCGGTACTGACCGACCTGGATAAGGATTCGTGTCTGGCGGGTATAAGCGCCCCTGGGGAGCCCCTCTCGGGCACCGACCGAATCGCCGCAGGTCGCACCCCTTGACATGGACCGGTGAATCTCCACATTGATAAACCTGATCGGGGTGTCGTGGTTTATCCGCGGCCCGAATCAGAGGGATGTTCGAGAGCCACCAGCACGGTCCGGCCGGCCACCCCGCCATGGTGGATAGGCTGAACCCACCAAGGGAGATCCGCGATGAGCACCCAGAGAGCCGAAACCCTCGCCCTTCACGCCGGCCAGGTGCCGGACCCGACGACCGGGGCCCGGGCCGTGCCGATCTACCAGACCACCTCGTACGTCTTCAAGAGCTCCGAGCACGCGGCGAACCTGTTTGCGCTGAAGGAGTTCGGCAACATCTACACCCGCCTGATGAACCCGACCACCGACGTCTTCGAGAAGCGGGTGGCCGCGCTCGAGGGCGGCACCGGGGCCCTGGGCGTGGCCTCGGGCCAGGCCGCCATCACCTATGCCCTGCTGGCCATCACCCGGCTGGGGGACGAGATCGTCTCGGCCAACAACCTGTACGGCGGTACCTACCAGCTCTTCAACCACACCCTGCCCAAGCTGGGCCGCACGGTGCGCTTCGTCGACTCCCGCGACCCGGAAGCGGTCCGTAAGGCCATCACCCCCAAGACCCGCGCGGTCTACGCCGAGACCGTCGGCAACCCCAAGCTCGACGTGCCGGACTTCGCGGCCCTCGCCCGCATCGCCCACGAGGCCGGAGTGCCCTTCATCGTCGACAACACCGTCGGCATCGGCCTGGTGCGACCGATCGACTTCGGCGCCGACATCCTGGCCACCTCGGCGACCAAGTACATCGGCGGCCACGGCACCTCGATCGGCGGGGTCATCGTCGACTCCGGCCGCTTCCAGTGGAACAACGGGAAGTTCCCCGAGTTCACCGAGCCGGACCCGAGCTACCACGGCCTGGTCTACTGGGACGCCCTGGGGAACGTGCCGGGGATGGGGAACGTGGCCTTCATCCTCAAGGTCCGGGTCACCCTGCTGCGCGACATCGGCGCGGCCCTGAGCCCGTTCAACGCCCACCAGTTCCTCCTCGGCCTGGAGACCCTGACCCTCAGGCAGGAGCGCCACTCGCGCAACGCCCTGGAGATCGCCCGCTGGCTCAAGCAGCACCCGCGGGTCTCCTGGGTCACCTACCCCGGCCTGGAGGACGACCCCAGCTACCCGCTGGCGACCAGGTACCTCAAGCAGGGGTTCGGCGGGCTGGTCGGCTTCGGCATCAAGGGCGGCCTGGAGGCGGGCCGACGGTTCATCGACTCGGTGCAGTTGCTCTCGCACCTGGCCAACATCGGCGACGCCAAGAGCCTGGTGATCCACCCGGCCTCGACCACCCACCAGCAGCTTACCGCCGAGCAGCAGGCCGCCACCGGCGTGACCGCCGACTACATCCGCCTCTCCATCGGCCTGGAGCACGTCGAGGACATCAAGGCGGACATCGATCAGGCGTTGGTCAAGGCCGCGGGCTGAAGACCAGGAGCCGCTGTCGGCCGGTACGGACGCGCCGGCCGGCAGCGGCTTGCTCCCACCTCTTCCATCCTGACGACCCCCCGCGAAGCCGAAGTCACCGAGGTTTCCTCCCCCCCCCTCGGATCCACCCCGCTTGACCCGTCGACCGCGCATCCCCTTTGTTCTGCCGGGGTAACCCCGAGATTCCGCCGAACCCGGTACCCGGAGGCATGCAGGTGGCCAAGCGCGCCGAAGCGTTCATCAACCGCGAGCTGAGCTGGCTGGACTTCGCCCGCCGCGTGCTGGAGCTGGCCGAAGACCCGGAGGTGCCGCTCCTGGAGCGGGTGAAGTTCGCCGGGATCATGGGGATGATCTACGACGAGTTCGCCATGAAGCGGATCGGCGGACTGCGGCACCAGGTCGAGCGCAAGAGCCGGCACACCTCGGCCGACGGGCTGACCCCGGAGGAGGAGTTGCGGCTGAGCCGCGACGAGCTGAACCGGCAGACCAACATCCTCCGGCAGTTGGTGACCGAGGAGCTGCGGCCGGGGCTGCTGGCGGCCGGGGTGCCGATCCTCGACTACGGCGCCCTGGACGAGGCCCAGCGGGCCAGGGCCGACGCCTACTACCGCGAGTCGGTGGAGCCGATCCTCACGCCGCTGTCCGTCGACATCGGCCATCCCTTCCCCTTCATCAGCAACCTCAGCCTGAACCTGGCCGTGACCCAGGGCCGCCCGGGCAAGCGCTGGCACTTCATCCGCGTCAAGGTCCCGCCGAACCGACCGCGCTGGGTGCCGGTGGCCGGCGGCGCGTACGCGCCCCTGGAGCAGGTGATGGCCGGCAACCTGCACCGGCTCCTGCCCGACGGCAAGGACTGGAGTTGCCACTTCTTCCGCGTCACCCGCGGCGCCAAGGACGATCCCTGGGACCGACTGCCGGCGGACGACGACCACCCGCCCCTGGGACCGGGGAGCCTGATCGGCATGGTCAGCGCCGAGCTGACCGCGCGCCGCTTCGCCGGGGTGGTGCGGCTGCAGGTGAGCGACAGCATGCCCGAGGAGATGCGCGCCTGGCTCGCCGAGCAGCTCCACACCGACCCGGAGGACACCGTGGCCATCGGCGGGTTGCTGGCCACGGCCGACCTGCTGCAGTTCCAGCCGCCGGGTCTGCCCGAGCTGCGGGACCGGCCCCACGTGCCGGTGACCCACCCGCGGCTCGCCGGCCTGGAGCCCGACGACCCGGAAGGGATTTTTCGCGAGATCCGCGCCGGCGACCTCCTCCTGCACCACCCCTACCACAACTTCGACACCTCGGTGCTGCGGTTCCTCGAGAGCGCGGCCCGCGACCCGCAGGTGCTGGCGATCAAGCTCACCATCTACCGCACCAGCAAAGGCTCGCGGATCATCCAGGCCCTCACCGACGCGGCGCAGCGGGGCAAGCAGGTGGCTGTCCTGGTGGAGATCACGGCGCGCTTCGACGAGGCGCCCAACATCGCCTGGGGCGAGCAGCTCGAGCGGGCCGGAGCCCACGTGGTCTACGGCATGGAGCGGCTGAAGACCCACGTGAAGCTCGGTATGGTGGTGCGCGAGGAGGGCGGCCAGTTGCGGCGCTACGTCCACTTCGCCACCGGGAACTACCACACCGGCACGGCCCGCCTGTACGAGGACCTCGGCGTGCTCAGTTGCGACCCGGCACTGGGGGCCGGGGTGGCCACGGTGTTCAACGAGCTGACCGCGGCCGTTCCGGGGCCGGACTACGGCCCCCTGCTGGTCGGACCCCACAACCTGCGCGATCGCTTCGTCGAGCTGATCCGCCGCGAGGCCGAGCACAGCCGGGCCGGCCGGCCCTGCGGGGTGCGTGCCAAGATGAACCAGTTGCAGGACCAGCAGATGATCCACGAGCTGTACCGCGCCAGCCAGGCCGGCGTACCGATGACCCTGAACGTCCGCGGCCTGTGCTGCCTGCGGGCCGGGGTAGCGGGGCTGTCGGAGACGATCCGCGTCTTCAGCACCCTGGGCCGGTTCCTCGAACACGGTCGCATCTACCGCTTCGAGAACGGCGGCGAGCCGGAGTACTTCGTGGGCTCGGCCGACTGGATGCGGCGCAACCTGGACAGCCGCATGGAGACGATCGTGCCGATCGCCGACCCCCTGGTCAAGGCCCAGCTCGAGCACCTCCTGGACGTGTACGACGCGGACAACTGCTCGGCCTGGGACCTGCAGCCCGACGGCAGGTACCTACGGCGCCGGCCGGCCCCGGCCGAGGAGCGGCGGGCCGCCCAGGAGGTCTTCATCCGCGAGGCCGAGGCCGCGGGGAACGGCGAGACCGGCGGCTCCGGGGCGAACCCCGAGTGACCCGGGTCGTCGACCAAACCGCGAACCATCGCATACCCCGAGGAGGAGTGAGCATGGCAGCGGCGAAGACGCGGATCGGCATCCTGGGCGGCGGCGGCATCCTCGGCGCCCACCTGCCCTCCTTCCGCAAGGTGGCCGACCGGTGCGAGGTGGTCGTCGTGGCCGAGCCTGACCCCAACCGCCACGCGGCCATCCGCGACCTGGCCGGATACCCGGTCCCGATCCTCCCGGACTACGCCCAGGTGCTGGCCATGCCCGAGGTGGAGGCGGTCGACATCATCCTGCCCCACCACCTGCACCTGCCGGCGACCGTGGCCGCGGCCCGCGCCGGCAAGCACGTGCTGACCGAGAAGGTCATGGCCCGCAACGTCTGGGAGTGCGACCGGATGATCGCGGCCTGCGAGGCGGCCGGGGTGACCCTGACCGTCTGCCACGACCGCCGGTACCACGGGGAGTGGACGGCGCTCAAGCAGATCGTCGATTCCGGGGTCCTGGGCGAGATCTTCTTCTGGAAGCTCGACCACAACCAGGATGTGGTCCTGCCTCCTGGCAGTTGGGCCCACTGGCAGGACGGGATCGGCGGCGGGGCGATCATGTCCTGCCTGACCCACCAGATCGACGCCTTACGGTGGTACGGCGGCGAGGTGGCCAGCGTGGTCTGCATGACCAACGTGCGGCCGGAGCGGATGCAGGGCGAGTTCCTCGGGGTGGTGACCGCGCAGATGCGGTCCGGCGCCCTGGCCGAGCTGTCGCTCAACTGGTGGACCCGCTCCAACCGCGGCGAGAACCGCCTGTGGTACGAGCTGGTGCAGGTCTGCGGCACCCGCGGCGAGGCGTACCGGATGGACGGTCGCGGCACCTACATTCGCCTGCACGACCCGGCCGACGAGGCCGCGCTGGCGACCTATGGCCGGGCCGCGCTGGACGGCTTCGTCCAGGTCCCGTCCGGCGCCTGGGGCGGCCACGAGCGCTGCATCGCCGAGTGGGTCGCCATGCTCCGCGGCGAGCCGGCCACCATCCTGACCAGCGGCCGCGAGTGCCGCGGCACGGTCGAGGTGGCCGAGGCGGCGTACCGGTCGGTGACCAGCGGTCGCCGCATCGAGCTGCCGATCCAGCCGCGGAAATGGAAGCCCCTGGGGATGCCGGCCGCGCTGACCGGCCTGACCTCGGCCCGCGAGCCGAATTACCACGTCGACCGGGGCGCGGCGACCCGGTGAACCGATCCTGACCAGAGGGAGCAGACCATGCGCATCGGCGTCGACACCTTCACCCTGCGCGACCTGCACCTGGACCCCGTGCAGCAACTCGAGACCCTCGCCCGGTGGGGGCTGGAGGGGGCTCAGTTCGGCGGCCTGCGCGGCCTGGCAAACGGTCTGGATCAGGGGCGGCTGAAGGAGATCCGGGCACGGGCCGACGAGCTCGGGATGTACAGCCACGTCTCGATCTCGGCGACCTGCAACCCCCACGGGATGGGCGCGACACCCGACGTCGTGCTGGCCGGTCTGACCGAGGAGGTCGAGGCCGCGGCCGCCTGTGGCTGGCACGAGCTGCACGGCTCCCTGGGCGGCGGCGACGAGCGGTACGTCCACCCGGTCCCCTGGACCCAGCAGCTCGTAGACTCGACCAGGTTCATCCGGCGGCTGGGCCCGGTCCTCCGCCAGCACGGCTCCCGCCTGAACCTGGAGACCCACGGCGACAGCACCACCTTCGAGCTGGTGCGCCTGGTCGAGGAGGTGGGCCCGGAGATCGCCGGCATCTGCCTGGACACGGCCAATGTGCTGTGCCACGCCGAGGACCCGGTCGCCGCGGCCCAGCGCGCGGCCCCGTACACCCACCTGACCCACCTCAAGGACGGGATCGTCTTCTTCACCGACCGGGGCGTCCGACGCCAGACCCTGCCGCCCGGCCAGGGGGCCCTCGACTGGACCGCGATCCTGCCGATCCTGGCCCAGCACCAGCCCGACCTGCCGGTCTCGATCGAGGACCACAAGTGGCTGTTCGACTTCCACTGCTTCGAGCCGCGCTGGCTGGCCCTGCACCCGGACCTGACCCGCGAGGAGTTCGCCGCCTTCATGCGGTTGACCTGGCAGTGTCAGCAGCGCCTCCTCTCCGGCGAGCTCCCTGACCCGGACCTCACCGAGCAGACCCCGCACGTCGAGGAGGTGGAGGACCGGCTGCGCGCCGGCGGGGAGTACCTCAAGGCCCTGGTCCGACGACTCGGCCTCGAGGACCGCGGCGTGGCCGGGAATCCGCTCAGCCTTTCCATGCTCAACCGAGCTCCTGGCGCCTGGAGCCCGGCAGCGTCCCGGTAATCCTCCGGCCGAACGGGTTCTCGTCCTCAGGTCGACGCCGTGGCAGAGGCCCGTACCTGCCCTCGCCGACCGATCACTCTCCTGGCACGGCCCAGACCGTCAGCTCAGGGGCGTTGTCGCGGCTCCAGGTGCGGCGGTCGTCGGCCCGCACCACCAGGCGCCAGCCGTTCGCGGCCGTGGGCTGCTCCACCACCCGGTAGATCCCGCTGCCTGCAGGTCCCGGCGCCACCGCGGCGATCCACCCCTTTGTCCGCGGCATGGCCGCGTGGACCTCTGCCGCAGACTCGACGGCCGCGTTCCCCTCGCGTCGCTCGACGGCCAGATCCTTACCCGTCAGGACCAGGTCGTACACGGTATCCTCGGTCCTGGCCCGCCAGGTGAACAGCCGCACGCCCTGATCGCAGCGGGCCAGGGGATCGGTGGTGACGGCCGGCAGCTCCGGACGGCCCAGCAGGCGCCCCAAGGCAGCCAGGGCCCGTCGTTCACCGTCCCGGGCGCGCCTTATCAGGGGCCGGGTCTGACCGATCCGGTCCAGAGCTTCCCAGTCCTGGGCCGTGAGATTCTCGACGCTGTCGGTCCGGGGCATGGCCCGCGCGAGCTGGTGCATGGCCTCGGCCACCTCGCGGTACCCGGCCGCGGCCTCCTCGAGGAGTTGCCGGCGGCGGCCGGCTGAGGTGCGCGCGGCGGCCGCGGCGAAGAACCCGGCCGTCTGCTCGCGCCCGGTGGCCAGCTCGGGCGGGAAGCGCGACCCCAGTCGCTCGAGCCGGTCGAGGACGTCGGGTTGGGCCGCCCAGTCCGAGGTCAAGGGCAGCCGCTCCCAGTCGATGACCCACCAGTCCCAGGCGGCCAAGCCGCCGGGCACGCCGTTGCCGAGGGAGTCCTGCACGCCGTAGGACAGTTCGCGGGAGCGACCCAGCTCCAGGGCCAGGCCGGCCAGGGTGTCGACCAGGGCGTCGCCGGTCACCCCCTGCCCATCCCGCGCGGCCACCACCACCGGACAACCCTCGCGCAGACCGCCGGGCAGGACGCCGGTCCAGTCCTCGCCGACCTCGATCCAGTAGGTAGTGTCAGGCCGGGCCAGGCGCAGCTCGGTGGCGGCCCCGCGGCGTCGGAAGCCGGTGACCGCGGCCCACTCGGCCTGCCGGCTCCCGCGCCAGCGGCGCCCGGACCGCTGGGCCAGATGGGCGGTGAGGGGCACCCGCCCCTGGGCCAGCCAGCCGTTGATGACCTTGAGCGCCTCGCGCCGGCCGTGGCCGTAGTCGATGGCGTACCGCAGCCCCAGCCAGTCAAGCACCCG
>JBAZUN010000014.1:0-15323 GCA_041661365.1 Candidatus Latescibacterota bacterium | reverse complement strand
GGGTCAGGGGCGGACCGTAGTCGGGGAAGCTGCCTTCGCGGCCGAAGGAGGTGTGCCCCATGGTGAAGGGGGTACTGGCCAGCACGGCCAGGGTGGCGGCGTCCAGCCCGGGACGCTCCAGACCGGCGTACTGGACCATCAGTCCCACCAGGTCGCGGTAGCGGGGCACCGGCACCGATCCCAGGAGCACGGTGTCCGGCGCGGTGCGGGCGAGCTCGATCGGGTTGGCCGCGTCGAAGGTGAGGAGACTGGCCTCCCGCTCGCTGGGGGCATACTGGTCGCCGGCGCTTTCGGCCCCGATCCGGCGGGACGCGGAGGCGGGACGCGGGGCGCGATCGAGCCGGTACCGGATCCCGGGGTAGCGGTTCCCCGCGTACCGCTTGTCGTCGATCGGCTCGCAGACGTTGAGGGAGAAGTCGAAGCCGCCCCGGGTCTGGTCGGCCCGCACCAGCAGCAGGTGCTCGCCGGCCTCGATGTATCCGGGAACGCGGTCCATGCCCAGCACGTGGCGGCGGCGGCCCTGGTGCGCGTACACCGGGCGGCCGTCCAGCCAGACGGTGAGCCCCTCGTCCGAGCCGACCCAGAACCGGACCGAGTCCGAGTGGGCCATGGTGAACCGGGTGAAGGCGTAGACGGAGCAGTCGACCGGGTCGTCGAACTGCTTGTCGAGATCGATCTGGTCACTACCGAAGTAGACCGGTGACGACCAGCCGTCCTGTCCCGGCACCGGGTCCAGCGCGGCCAGCTCGGCCGGGGTCCAGGCGTGGTCCCGGGGGAACGGCCCGAGCAGGGACCAGTACCGGGGACCCATGCCGTAGGTGGCGTGCTCGCTCCACTCACCCCAGTTGCCGTACGCCGTGCCGGCCTTCTTCCAGCGCGAGATCAGCGGCTCCACCGCGGCCCCCCGCACCTCGACCGAGTCGATGGTCCGGGGGCCTAGGTCGTTCTGCCAGGCCAGCTCGGCGAACTCGAAATCATCTGGGTTGAACCCCATCAACCGACCGACGACGAGGTCGGTGGCCACCGGGTTGCGGCCGGCCAGGACCAGGTTGCAGCGCTTGGTGTCGTTCTCCTCGAAGGCGCCGGCCTGACTGCCGGTGATCATGTCGACGACGTTGAGGTCGACCCGGGTCAGACCGTAGAGGTCGAGCCAAGCCTCGTCCATCAACCGCGGCGAGTGGGGCATCCCGGGGTGGCTGGCCGTGCCGCTGGACTTGCTCCACCCGTAGAGGCGGCCGGGAAGCAGGCCGAAGTGGTTCTTCAGGCAGCAGGTGATCTTGGCCCCGTGGGTCTTGGCCACCGGCAGGTTGATCCAGGCGTCGGCGTCCAGCACCGCGGCGGCTATCGAGTACTCCGGCGCGGCCAAGCCGCCGCCGGGCGGGTTGAGGCTGTAGACCCGGTCGAAGTTGAGGTCGTAGCAGTCGATCTCGAGCCCCCGCGACCGCAGCTCGCGCGCCACGGCCCGCAGGCCGGCCAGCTCGAAGCCGTCGACCGTGTGCCCGCCCAGCGCCGAGGAGGGGACGCTGTCGGCCAGGGCCGGAGAGATCCAGCCGCCGGGCCCCTCGGCGATGAGGATCCGCGCCCGGGGTGCGACCTCGTGGACCAGGAGGGCGACCGCCCGCACCACGCGGTCGTCGGTGATGATCCCCGAACGGGCCTGGGCGTCGGTCCCCACGTTCGGCTTGAGCAGCACCAGCCGCGCCGTGTCGGGCACCACCGATCCCATGCCGCCGATCAGGTCGACGGCGCGCCGCACCATCGCGAGGACCTGGTCCGCGGTAAGGTCCTGATCGCGGCCTACCGGGCGGGTAAGGGCAGCATCGTCGGAGGGCACAACGCTGACCGGATAGGTGGCCATTGCCGGCGCGGCCAGCAGCAGCAGGCATAGCACAAACTGCGAGATGGTCCCCGCAACGCGAGGACCCAGGAGGCGGCTCAACGGCAAGGGGATGACCTCCGGTTGGGGTGGGGACGGCCGGTCCGTGATCGGTCCAAGGGCGGCCGGTGCGGAAGGCGATGTTCCCGGCGGACAGCCGGTGGCGGCTGAACCACCTGTCTTCCCGGCCCGCGGGTCGCGGGCCGACCGAGGGAACCTACGCGTTCTCCCCATCGGGTCAAGGGAACTGGCCTCCGGTCCGGATCAGGGAATGCCTGCTCCACCTGACCTGGGGCCCCGGCCTCCAACCAGGATCACTGGCCTGGGACTGAATCGGGCGCGACGGCCGGGCGCCGCACCACCTGCTGCTCGACCTCGAAGCGGAAACGGGCCTGGGCGGTCTGGGTGGGTCGGTCGAAGGCATCGACCCGCAGGACGATCCCGTCGACCTGCAGGTCCACCTGCTTGACCGCGGGGTGCAGCGGGGCAAAGACCACCTTGCCGGTGTAGGACTGGCCCTGGAAGACCCAGGTGTGGCGGCGGAACAGGGCCTCGCGCACGACCCCGAGCCGTTGCTGGTAGTAGTAGTCCTCGTTCCCCCCCTGGCCGCGCCGCTCCTGGTAATAGGCCTCGAAGCTCCGGGGGCCGTCCCGCTTGAGCACTTCCCAACACTGATACTGGTCGCCGCGGTCAGTGGTCAGGACGATCCGGGCCGGGTCGACCTGGACCTTGGGGAGACTCTGGTTGACCACGGTCAGCTCGATCACGGTGAACCGCGGCGGGGTGTAGCCCAGGTCGAGGTCGCGGTCGGTGCCGTAGGTGAAGGGATTGAGGTTGGGCAGGCGGAAGGTCTCGCGGCTGTACTCCTGGTTGAGTTGAGCGTCGGCCAGGAAGCGGAGTTTGAGGCGGAACCCCTCCGACGCGAAGACGGTGGTGCTGTCCTGGGGATCGGCGTAGCAGGTCGGCGGGATGAGCGACTCCGGCACCGGGGTCAGCCGGACCAGGTAGAGCTGGTCAGGCGGCAGGCGCAGGCAACTGGTCAGGGCCAGCGCCAGCAGGACCGGCGCCAGGAGCGTTACCAGGCGACGATGCCGCGACAAGCAACACCGACCGCCGGGGAGGACCGCGGCGCCAGGGAGCGAAGCCGACAGGCGGTCAGGCATGGGGTTTCACGGGGTGGCAAGGAGGAGGGGAGGCGGCTCCTGGCGCAGGATCTTCTGGTAGATCCAATCGCGGTTCTCCCGGGCAAAGGCCAGGGCGCGCCACTCGTCGGCCCGGTCGCGCAGCGCGGTCACGGTCTGCTCGTAGACCTGGATCGCCCGGTCGAACTGTTGTTGCTGCTGCCAGGCCATGCCGATGTTGCAGCGGGCCGCGGCCTCAGAGGGGGTGCCGGGGTAGCGGTCGACCACCTGCTGCAGCAGGTCGATGGCCACCTCGAACTCCTCGGCGTCGTACCGGTGCATCGCCTGCTGGTAGAGCGAGTCGGCCTCCACGTCGCTGAGGCTGACCAGGAGCTGATGAGCCTGGAGCGCCTCCTGGGTCTCGGGGAAGCGGGCCACCAGCTCGATGTAGAGCTGACTGGCCTTGGCGAACTTCTGCTCGTTGTAGTAGTAGTCGCCCAGGTGGAGGAGGCCCTGGAGGGCGCGCTCGTGGCGGGGGTGCTCCTGGGCCAGGCGCAGGAACAGCGCCGACATCCGCGACTCCTGTCCCAGCTCCAGACAGCACCAGGCCGCCCCGTACAAGGCCTCGGGAGCCTGGGGCGAGGCGGGCCAACGCTGATAGACCCGTTCATACCAGGCCAGGGCCGCCGCATACGCCTCCTGCCGGTACTCCTGCTCGCCCAGGAGCAGCGCGGCCTCGGCGGCCTGGGGCGACCCAGGGTACTGGTCGACCAGGGTCGCGTAGCTCTGTCGGGCCGCGGCCGGGTCGCCGGCGGCCTGCTGACTCTGCCCCTGATAGTACAGGGCCGAGGCCTGCAACGGCGGGCGGGCGGTCTGGTGGCGCGCCGCGGCAAAGGCCGCGGCGGCCTCAGCGTAGGCCCGCGTCCCCAGGGCCGCACTGCCCAGCTCGAACTGGTACTCGGCCTTCAGCTCTGGGTCGGTGGCCCGGGCCAAGCCCTCGCGGAGCACCGGTCCGGCGGCCTGGGGCTGGTCCTGGGCCAGCAGGGCGCGACCGAGCAGCAGCCCGGCCCGAGCCGCCAATTCAGGCTCGGCTTGCGCCAGCAGGTCCCGCAGCGGCGCTTCGGCCTGGGCCGCGTCCCCTTGGTCCAGCCAGTACTGGCCCAGGCCCAGCAGCCCCTCGGCGCGGGTGGCCGGATCCTCGGCGAGCTGGCGGTAGAGCGCCAGGGCCCGGGCTGGCTCGCCCAGCTCGCGGGCGCAGACCCCCAGCCCGCGCAGACAGGCCCGGCGTTGGACCACGGTGAGGGTGTCGGTGGCCAGCACAGTCTGCCAGAGCTCCCAGGCGTCGCGGTACTGCCCCTGCTGCAGCAGGCTCCAGCCGATGCTGAAGCGGGCCGTGGCCCGCTGCTCGCCGCGGAGCCAGGGCAGGGCCGACCGCAGCAGCTCCAGGGCCCGGGGGTGGTCCCCCTGCTGCTGGGCCAGCAGCCCGAGCTGAGCCGCCAGCGGAGCCCGCAGGGAATCTTCGGTCACCTGGGCCAGGAGCGTGGTCAAGCGCTCGCGAGCCAACCTGGCCTGACCTGTCTGGAGGAGGAGTTGCGCCAGCTCGAGCTGGGCCGGCAGCCAGTACCGGGACTGAGTCGCCGACACCTGCTCGAGCAGGTGCCGTGCCGCGTCCTGCTGTCCGGCCTGCCGGTGCCGACGGGCCAGCTCCAGGGCCGCGGCCGCGTGGGCCTCGGGGTTGTCGCCGCAGCGGGTCAGCACCTGAGCGTAGAGGGTGTCCGGCACCTCGGCCGCCAGCCGGGCCAGGCTCAGGGTCGACTGGCAGGCAGCCTCGCCGCTGGGCTGGACCTGAACCACGGCGGTGTACGCCGCCCGCGCCGAGTCCGGCTGACCTAGCGCCTCGAAGGTCACCCCCTGCCAGTACCCGGCCTCGGGCCACAGGTAGCTGGACGAGGTGGCCAGTACTTGGCCGTAGAGATCGACGGCTTCGGCGCGAAGCACCAGGGCACTGTCCCCGGCCGCGCGCTCACCCTGGAGCCGCAGGCACTCGGCCAGCCGGAAGCGGGCCTCGTCCAGGGAAACACCGGCCTCGTCGGTCAGGTCGGCGTAGGCCGCCAGGTAGAGCCGGTGGGCTTCGGCCGCCTCAACGTACCGGCCTTGCTCGAACAGCAGGGTCATCAGGCCGGCCTGCAGCCGGGCTCGGAAGGCCGGCCGGGTGGCCTGCTCGCTGCCGTAGCGATAGACCGCCACGGCCGCTTCGACGCCGTCGGTCTGCTGGGCCAGCAGGGCCTGCCGCACCCAGGCCGCCTCGGCCAGCTCTTCCTCCTGGACGAACCGCTCGGTCACCTGCCGATACGCGGCCAGGGCTTCCTGAGGCCGCTCCAGGCTGGCGAGCAGATCGCCGCGCTTGATCCAGGCCCGGGCCACCAGCGCGCGCCGACTCTGTCCCTCGCGCAGCCCGGCCAACTCGACCTCGGTCTGTGCGGCGACGGTCAGGCCGGCCGGGTCCAGGCTCTCCGCCAGGACGGTGAAGGCGGCCAGGGCCTCCTCCCGCTGCCCCAGGGCTTCCAGAGCCAGGCCGGTCTGCAATCGAGCGCGGTCGGCCCGGATGCTGGTCGAATCCAGCGTCAGATAGGCCCGGAAGGTGGCGACCGCGGCGGCGTATTCCTTCGACTCGTACCACGCCCAGCCCAGGGTATAGCGGGCACGCTGGGCATAGCGGCCGTCGGGGAAGCGGTCCAGCAGGACCTGGGCCGCCGCTGCCGCGGCCGTGTGGTCGCCGGCCTCGTACAGGCACTCGACCACCAGGTACCCGGCGGTCTCGGCCAGCTCGAACCCCGGCTCGTCGCGCAGCCCCGTAAACCCCGCCGCCGCCGCCCGCAGACCGGCCCTGGCCAGCCCCCGAAGGGAGTCGGCACCGGCCGAGTCGGCCAGGACGACCTCCCGCTGCCAGAGCTGGGCCTGGCGCCGGGCCAGGTTGGCCAACTGGTACCGGGCCGCCGCCTGCAGCCCGACCTCCTGCTCGTCGATCGTCACCCGCACCCGCGAGGCCCGCAGCAGCCGGCCGTCCGGCACCGCCAGCACCCGCTGGTACGCCTGCCGGGCCCCGCTGAAGTCGCCCCCGCCCAGCAGGGCCTGAGCCCGGCCGAACTGCTTGCCCAGGTCCTCGGGGTTGGTCACCCACTGGCTCCCCGTCACCAGGACGGCCAGCACCAGGGGGAGGGCATAGGCCATCACCGGTCATACCCCGCGATGAGGGAGACGAAGAACCGCGAGAACCCGCCGCCCCGGGTGCGGGCCACCGCCGGATCGGCGTAGACCTCGTGACGCTTCTGCAGGCCGGTGTTGGAGACCACGGTGTACCCCTGGTACGCCCCCTTGACGGTGAGCATCAGCACCGAGTCGGCCGAGCGATAGGTCTGGGACTCGTCCACCCGGTCGCTCAGCCGGAAGGCCAGCGGTGACAGCATCGCGCCGGTGAACGGCAGCCCCAGGCCCTGCTGCCCGAACTGGACCGAGGTCTGCTCGGTCAACCGCAGGTCGAGTCGCAGGATCGGGGCGAACTGGTGCCACGCCTCCAGCGGCCGGCGCCGGCCGCTGCGGGTCAGCTTCTTGTACAGGTGCTTGACCATCGGCTGCACCGTCAGCCGGCCGCGCTTCCAGGTGTAGTCCGCCTTGTTGACCAGGGTCAAGGTCTGCATCCGCCCGTCCAGGTCGAGCTGCCGGTTGAGCAGCCACTGGCCGTTGTTGGTGACGGTCAGCCCCCTCACCCGGGTCAGCCGGGTGCCGACGAAGGTGGTGTGCACCCAGGAGTCGGCCATCAGCAGGGCGTCGGGGGTGGGGGTCTGGTCCGGGTTGTTGTCCTCGCCGGGGCGGTAGATGAAGACCGGATCGGCGATCCGATCCCGTACCCGCTTGGTGTCGTGGTCCAGCTCGACCCTGGCCCACCGCGGCACCGCCACCTGCCAGGCCAGCCGGCCGTACCGCGAGGTGGCCTTGCCCGCCCCGGCGATCTCCCGCTGATGGTAGTACCCCACCGCCCCGGACAGACCCCGCGCCTCGGGCAACGACACGAAGAGATGCCACCCCCGGCGGTCGCGGCGATAGGGGTAGTCCGGCTCGTTGTCGTTCTCGCGCTCGTCGATCACCCCGTTGTTGTTCAGGTCGACCCCGTAGACGAACTCCTGCGGATCGGAGTTGTAGAGCAGGAACGGCTCCTCGTAGTCGGGAGTGCCGTTGGCGTTCTGGTCGTCGTCGGGGATGTTGTCGTGGTTCTGGTCCAGGCCGGGGAAGACCCCGGACTCGGTCTCGCCGCCGTCGGGATAATCCCGCAGGTTGTCGTCGGCGTACCGGTCGTCGTCGTCGTTGTCGTCGACCAGGGGGAATTCGGCCAGCATCTGCTGGTCCTCGGTCTCTCCCGCCTTGTCGGTGTAGAGCATGACCCCGCCGCGCCGGCTGTCGTACCCCCCGCCGAAGCGCGGTCCCAGGCGGAACAGCTCGCCGCCCACCGCCAGCGGTCCGGCATCCTTGAGCCCGGTCAGGTACCAGCCGCTGGTCTGCTCCTGCCCCTGCCACCCGCCCTTGGCCGGAAAGGACCGGTAGAGCAGGTTGCGCTCGTACTCCCCCTGGAGCTTCAGCCCCACCAGGGTCGCCTCGAAGTCGAAGCCGAACAGGGTCTGGCCACTGGTCAGCCCGTAGGGGAAGGCCACCACCCGGCGGTTGGAGAAGTCCCGCACCTGGTCCGGGGCCCGGGCCACGGTCTGATACGGCGTGGTCCGCGGCTCGAAGCGATCGAGCAGCGGCACGAAGAACGGGTGCTGCTGCGCCGTCTCGAGGCGATAGTCGTTGGCCACCACCGCCCGCACCCGGGCCGCCCGCGGGGTGATCGTCGCCGGCACCACGAAGACGTATTCGATGGTCTCCTCGCCCCGCACCTCGCGATACCCGTCCCCCCGCCGGCCACCCAGCACCTGCGGGCTCAGCCCGGGGTCGAAGCGCGGATCGTCCGGGTCGCTACTGAGCCCCTGATCGTCCTGCCCTTCCAACTCCAGATAGATGCCGTAGACCACGGCCCCGGCCTCGCGGGTGTCCGGCGAGTCGTCCTTGACCCGCACCCGCAGCTCGGTCGGCACCTGTAGCTCGGGGTACGGGATGCTCCCCCGCAGCAGACCGCCCGCGCTGCCGGTAGCGGTGTTGACCTGGTGCTGGTTGACCAGGGTCGCCCCAAACCGCAGCACGTCCCCCACCCGCGTCTGCCAGTGCCCGCCGAACTGGTAGACCGGGTTGGTCTCCCGCACCTCGATCTCGCTGGTGAGCACCCCCGAACCGCCCGCGCCCGGACTGGAGAAGGAGTTCAAGGTGGGGAACAGCGAGCTGTCGAACCCCCGGGTCACCAGCACGGTGAGCTGATTCCCCGGAAAGACCAGGTCCCAGCGCAGCCCGTTGAACCCGGCCTGCCTGAAGGTCAACGGGGTGAACTGGGTGCGCACCTCGTCCCCCACCGTCAGCGCCCAGTTCCACGGCCCGTACGAGTCGTTGGCGATCACCAGGTTGTTCAGCGAGCGATAGAGCAGGTCCTTGCGCACCAGGCTCGAACCGGGCCGCTGTTCGTCCAGCCCGTAGACCAGGAACCCCTCGGTCAGGTAGTTGCCCAGGTAGTCGTACCGCTGCTGCAGGCGGATCTCCCGCCGATACGGCCGGTACACCTCCTCGCCGTAGTTGACGTACCCGCTCAGCGCCGGCCGGCTGAGGAAGTCGCGCGGCGGCACCGCGTCCGGCAGGTCGGCCAGACTCGGGACCACACTGAGCAGGACGAGCAACGCGGCCCTACCGCGGCGCCCGCGCCGCAGGTGACGGCCCCACCGTGCCTCGGTCATGCGCCCGTCTCCCCCCTCAGTAGACCACGCCGACAAGGCCGGTCCAGACGTCGTCGACGTCCGCCTGCACCTCGACCCGCAGCAGATAGAGCCCCGGGCCCACCAGGCGCCCCTGGTCGTCCCGGCCGTCCCAGGTAAACCGCTGCCGGCCGGCGCTGAGCAGGGCCCCGTCGACCAGACGTCGCACCGGTCGACCCGCCAGGGTATAGACCGCCACGGTCACTGGCTGCGGCACCTGCACCTGGGCCAGGTCGACCTGGATCTGCGTTGGCCCACGGGCCGCATTGAACGGATTGGGGCTGATCTGCACCCCGCGGCGCGGCAGCACCCGCTCCAGGGTGCCCAGGCCGATCAGGGTCCAGGCGTCGGACGAGGCCGGAGCGAGGTTCTGCCAGTTGTCAGCCTCGCTCAGCGCCACCCCGGCCCGCACCGCCAGGGTCGGCCGCAGCAGCACCCCGGCCAAGTCGACCTCCAGCCGGCCTGATCCACTCACCCGGTAATCCCGGTCCAGCACCACCTCGGTCCCGGCCGCGTCCCAGAACCAGGAATAGCCCTCCGCTGGCAGCGGCACCCCCTGCCAGCGCACCTGGGTCACCTGCCCGGGCAAGGCCAGCCGCACCCGGTCAAAGCCCAGATCGGCCGGCCCCACCTCGGCCTCGACGGTGTAGGTAAAGGCGGTCTCCTGCCCCAGCACCGGCCGCAGCGGCGCGATCGCCCCGGTCACCGCCTGGGCGAACAGCACCGTGTCGTAGGTCACGCTGACCTGGGTCAACCGCGGCGTGCGCAGCGGGGCGGTGGTCGCCAGCGCCACCCGGTACTGCAGGTACCGAGCCGGCTCCGGCTCGGTCAGCGCCACCCCCGCCGTGGCCGACGACAGGTCCCACGCTTGGGTTTCGGTCCACGGCGCCCAGATGGCCCCGTCCAGCGAGGTGCGGAACTGCACCTGCACCTCGGTCCCGGTCAACGCCACCCCGGTGACGCGGGCCGTCCCGAGGTTGACCGGCCGGCCGGCGTCCAACACCTCGGACTCGAGACTGCCGTCGGCCCGGTACCCCTCACCGTAGACCTCGACCTCGCCGATGGTCACCCAGTTGGGCGGCTCTTCCCGCACCAGCTTGAGCCGCACGTACCGCCCCAGCACCGGCAGCGGCCGGCCCGTGACATCGGTCTCCAGCCAGGTCGAGTCGGCCTGGGTGTCGACCTCGGCATGACCGTTGACCACCTGCTGGGCCACCAGCACCCAGTCGTCCGGCATCGCCTCGGAAGCGACCTCGATCCGATACCCCTTGATGAAGAACAACGGCCGCTGGACGATGGTCTTGCCCGGCCGCAGCCGCACCCGGCTGACCCCGCGGTCGCCGCCCAGGTCCACCTTGATCCACTCCCCCAGCACCGCCGATTCGTTGTTGAACCGCCACTCGGTGTTGACCTCGCCGTCGGTGACGCTGCGGCTGCCGGTCAGCGGGTTGTCCCCGGACTGGGCCGCGGCTCCCAACGCCAGGTTGGCACCCTTGAACGATCCCAAGGTCAAGGCGCCGGCACTGTCCACCTCGGTGCCCAGGTGGGTGCCGCGCGCGAACGCCGCAGCGCTCTGCTGCCACTGGCCGGCATGGGCCAGGCCGGCCAGCAAGAGAATCCCGGTGACTGCCCACATCCTCAGGCGCCCCTCCTGCATTGAAATCCGTAGCTCACGACTGTCCGTCTTGCCCTTCTATAAATAGACGCACTGCCGGCGAAAAGGTCACTCCTCCAAGGCGCCCGGGCAGGCAGCGGAGAACCAGACGCGGCGCTTGACGCAGGATGGGTACCCGGATAGGTTGCCCTTCAGGCCACCTGAGGAGGCGTCTATGCCCAACTGCGTGCTCGCTACCTACGACGGCAGCGTGCTCCATCTCGACGAGGACCTGCGACTCAGCCCTAACACGCGCGTGCGCGTCACCGTCGAAGCCCTGGAGCCGCCCGCGGTTGGCACGCGGTCGTTCCTCCGGACGGCGCGGGCGCTGGAGCTGCATGGCCCGATCGACTGGTCGGAGCGGCTGGCACGCAACTTGTCACCGACTGCGTCTCCTTTGCCGTAATGCAGGAGCGTGGTCTCACCGATGCTCTCACCAGCGATGTGCCCTTCGCGCAGGCCGGTTTCGTGCCCTTGATGCGCTGATTCAGATTCCTTGCGCCGTCGCCAACAGTGGGGAGAGTGCTGGTCCGTTTGCCGGCCTACTCACTCCGCCGCCACCAGCCGCTTGGCCAGCGAGCCCTCGCGGGTCAGGGCGTAGACCAGCACGTTGACGCCGAGGTCGTAGGGCTTCAGCTCCTCGCCGCCGATGATGAAGCGACCCACCCAGTTGTTCTGCTCGTCGCGTTCTCGTACCACCTCGACATATCCTGCCCAGTAATCGGTGTAGTCCTTCTGCGAATAGATCCCCGCCAAACGATCGCCCACCGCGATCCCCTCCAGGTATTCCGGCGAGTAGTGCTTCGCCGGGCCGGTGTAGCCGTACGGCCAGTCGTAGAACCCCATGGGAAGCGCCGCGAGATCGTAGTAGCAGTGATAGAGCGGATGGTTCATCTCCAGCAGCACGAACGACCAGTCCTTGCCCTCCCGGCAGCCTACCTGGAGGAACGCCGTACGGATCAGCTCGCGCAACGCCGGCAGATCCGAGGAATAGCCGTTCCCCACCACCTGGGGAACGGCCACGTTCTCGATCCAGAGGAAGCCGCCCGAGGTCAGGTACCGGCCCAGGTTGGCCGCCTCGGCCTCGGTCACGGCGAAGGGCGCGATCGCGGTCAGCAGCAGGAAGGGTACCTGCAGCAGGCGGGGGTCGTCCAGCGGCAGGCCGTCCAGCACCTCCACCCTGACCTGGGTCCGTTCGGTCATCCGGTCGGCCAGTCCCTGCAGGATCTGCCGCTCAGCCATCTGCCGCGAGGAGCCGGCGACCAGCTTCATGCTGGCGCGCAGATTGTAGGAATTATCCAGCTCGGCCCGCTCGATCGCCTCGCTGTGGACGCTGGCCAGGTACAGGAAGCCCTTCAGCCTGCGCCGGTCCTTGGGGTCGATCACCACCAGGGCCCGTTCCCGCCCGGTATCCATGGACTCGACCCCCAGCAGCTCCAGCCCCAGGTCGATCTCGTCCGCCCCGGTCCGTTGACCGCCCACGGCGCCGGCTCTGAGGCCCGGACCGATGCCTCCGCCGCCTGGTCCCATCGCATTCCCGGACGGCAACTCGCCTTGACCCGCGCCACCCGACAGGCCAGCAAGGAATCCGCCCTCACCGTCCCCCAATCCCTCCCCCCATCCCGGCCCCGAACCGCTACCCATGCCACCGCCGCCGCGGCCCAGGGCACTCCCGGCGCCGGCTGAACCGGCGGTGGGACGATCCGCCGTTGCCGGCACGGCCTGGCGTCGCTGCTGCCGCACCAGAGGGCGATGTACCGGGGCGGACAACGCCCGCCGGCTCAAAGGGCGCTGACGGGGAGGAGCAGCCTTGACGAACCTGACGCGCGCGGTCTCTTCCCGCGGGGGCTTGATCGCTGACTCGCCGAGGAACCAGAGCAGCCACACGCCCAACAGCAGGTGCAGCCCCAGGGACAGGGCCACGAACCGGGAGAAGGCCCGGCGACCGAACCTTGAACAACCGCTCTCCTGCAGTGGGGTAGTCTTCATTCCAATGATTTAATCAGGTCCCACGCCTCTGGAAGCCCATGCCCGTTGGCAGCCACCCGTCCCTCGGCATCAACGACGCAAACAGTGGGAACTGCCTCGACCTTGTATGCCCGTTGGACGGCGCCAGCCGAATCGACTAGCACCGGGCACGTCAGTTTATGTGTCTGCTCAAACTGCCGGACCGCCCCGCTTGGGGCCGCACACACGAGCAGGAGTTTGCCAGCCACCTTGGAATCCAAGCCCGCCATTCTTCCCAATAAGCGTTCGCAGTATGGACACTCCGCACCGATAAAAACCAGTGCCACTTGCTGACCGCGGAGGCTCTTCAACCCGACACGGCCACCCGCGGTAGTCATCAAGCTGAAGTCCGGCGCTTGACTAGCAACTGCCAGCGCGCTATTGGCCTTCGCCCGCTCTTGCAGGTCAGTAACCGACCAAACCACCGGTGGGGCTACCGGCGCCACGGCCACGCACATCAGCATCGCTAGCACGGCACAGGCCAGGAGGGCGCCGATGGCGGCCCATCGCCAAGGATTGTTGACTGGAGTCATCTCTATTCCTCAACGATGTTTGCGCCCAGCATACGCCAATACCCGTGCAGCCATGATATTGCCGCTGGCTGCCTTGCGTATGCGGCCCTTGCTGTCGATCAGCATGGCCGTGGGGTAGGCGATTACGTGGTAAGGGACGAGCGTCGCGCGAAGGCTGTCGAAAGCCACCGGGAAGGTGAAGCCTTGTTCTGTCCGACTCTGCGCGATCGCAGCTCGGCTGCTGCTTATCGCGATCATGAGTATTGGTACTTTTTCGGCAGTTTGCTTGAGCTGGGGATACACTTCTTTGCATGCCTCACAATCAGGATCTCCCCAGAAAAGCACGTGTGCCCGACCTGCCAGGTCGGTACTCGTGATTGTCTGGCCGTCCAGGCCGGGCAATTCATAGGGCGGCGCAGGATCGCCCAGATACGCCAGATACTCGAGGTCCAGCAGGTCGACTGGAGGCGGGTTGATTATCCTGGACGCCAACAGCACGCTCGCACCGAGTAAACCGGAAGCGATAATCGCCAGCAGTCCAATCACGCAGGGCCGCAACGCGCTCATGGTTCCCTCCTCATTCCAGTCTGGCCAGCTTGCGCACCTGCACCTGGTTGCCTATCCGCGCGCGGCACAGGTAGGCCCCAGAGGCCACGGACCTGCCCGCCTCGTTCCGGCCATCCCAGGTCAGCTCGTGCTCTCCCGGCGCCAGGCGCCCGTCCTGCAATACCCGTATCTGCTGGCCCGCCAGGTTCAGGATCTCAACCTGAACCTGGCCATCGGCCGGCAGCGTCAGAGGAATCACGGTTGCGGGATTGAACGGATTGGGGTAGCTGTTCCCCAGACGGAAGGCCGTGGGCCGCGCCATTCCCTGGTCCTCGGCCACGGGTGTAGACCGATCCGCGCTCAGATTGCGCAGCACCCATAGACCACCCCCGGCGTAGGAGGTGGCCACCACCAGGTCCAGATCGCCATCCCCGTCAATGTCCCCGGCATCGGCCACCCCGAGAATGCCGCCGGGCAGAGCGTACTGCCCTTCGAGCACGGGCATCTCAGCTCGGTGACCCAGCAGTACCGTAGCATTCTGGCCAACCCGCGGATTGACATCTACGAACACCTGATCCGGTATCCCATCCCCGTCCAGATCCCAGGACGGCAGCCAGGCGCTGGTCTGCGGCAGATTGGGTAACAAACTATAAGACGGGTACAGCATGGCGTTGGGCAGCCAATCACGAGCCACGAAGTGGTTGTTCCCCTGGTTCAGCCAGGCCACCAGACCAACGGCCCGGTAGCCTGTCCCCTCGTTCTGCAGGACTCCGGCCGTCCCTAGGTCCACCTGGCCGTCGTTGTTGAAATCACCGATGCAGACCAGCCAGGGCGAGAGGAACGAGGCATCGAGGTGCTGAGGCTCGCTCAGTCCAGCCGGCAAGCTCAAGGAGGTAGATAGATAGGTCGTCGGATCATAGAAGGGAAGCTTCACGCGATGCCTCCAAAGAAGCTGTAGCGGCCCCTTGCCGGCGAGTGATCCCAGGTCAAAGGACTCCCAGTCACCCGTGGAGGTCCCAGGGATGTCCAACGCCAGCTTCACCTGCTGGTCGAAGCGCCCCTGGCCGTCGTTGAGCAGCACGGTAAAGTCTTTAAATCCAAGGACGACATCGAGATCGTTGTCCTGATCTAGATCGCAAATGCCACGCAGGTCACCAGTGGCCAGGCTTTGTCGGGTGAATCCTCCTTGATGGTCATTCAGCAGTATTGAATAGGTGGTGCCTACCTGCAGGACAATGTCCATACCCCCATCTCCTTGCAGGTCACCAACCTCATACCACACCAAGTGACCCTCGCCCTTTACTATCTCCCGGCTATCCAGGAACCAGGTGCCGCGCCGGAAATGTCCTTCACCATCGTTGTAGGCCGTAGCTAAATACCGATCTTGCCTGAAAGCCGGGGTTGTATAATCACTGCTGACGACCAGATCGAGCTGGCCATCGTCGTCTAGGTCACCGAGCGCTGGCCGGACGAGGCCGGGGAGGGAAAGGGACTGGAACTCCGCCGGAGCGAACAACTCTCCCGGCACCGGCCTGGAGAACGCCGTTGGTGGTGGTAGTTCCCCCTGCAGCAGTTCGTCGATGCCGGTCAACCGGATCCAGTCGACCTCCAGGGCCTGGGGCATCTCCACGTCTCCGTATCCCAACCCGAACTGCAGCCGGATGTCGAGCAGGGTATCAGCCCAAGCTTTCTCCGTCATTGCGGCGATGCCATGCA
>JBAZUN010000013.1:0-31661 GCA_041661365.1 Candidatus Latescibacterota bacterium | reverse complement strand
TGATCCCGGCGTTGGCCACCAGGTAGTCGATCCCGCCGAAGCGGGCCACGGTCTCCTCGACCAGCCGCCGGCAGTCCTCGGGCCGGGTGACGTCACCGACCACGGACAGGGCTTGTCCGCCGGCCTGCTCGCACTCGGCGGCCACCTGCTGCTGCCGTTCGGCCTCGGGGGAGAAGAGCGCCAGATTGGCCCCGGCGCGGGCCAAGGCCACGGCCAGGGCCGCGCCCAGCCCGGAGGAAGCGCCGGTGACGATCACGGTCTTGTCGCGGAACATCGGGTCCCCTCAGGAAAGGTCGGCGAAGACCCCGTTGCCGACGGCGAAGACGTTGGAGGGATCGACGGCCTCCTTGGCCTTGCGGAAGACCTCGATGCTGGCCTCGGTCTGGATCTGGGGGAGGAACCGCTGGCGGATCTTGCCGACCCCGTGGTGGTGGGAGAGGGACCCGCCGTGGTCGAGGATCACCTGGCGCAACCGGCGCTCGATCTCGTGATAGGTCTCCACCGGCCGCTCCAGCCCCTTCCCCGAGAACCCCATGGTGCAGTAGATGCAGACCCCGGTCTGGTAGGTCTGGGTGACCCGGTAGGAGAGGTACGGCCGGCCGCGCACCCCGCGGGCCCGGCACTGCTCGGTCAGCTCGCGCTCCACCGCCTGGCCGATCTCCTCGATGCGGTCCCAGGGGGCCGAGGTCTCGAAGGTCTCGCCGAGGACGCCGAACTGGTTGAAGAAGTCGCGGATATAGGCGATCCCGAAGGTCAGGGTGTATCCCCGTCGGCCGTTGGTCGAGCCGCCGCTGATCCCGCCGTGCCGGCGGGCGACCCGGAAGATCACCTCGCGCTGGTGCCGGACCTCGCTCGGTGAGCCCTCCATGACGATGGTGCAGGCGACCAGCTCGTGGGGGTTGAGCCCGAGCACCTTGAGGAGGAAGATCCGCTGCAGCTTCTCGACCAGGCTCTTGGGAAACCTCGGGGCCGGCTTGAGGGCCTGGCCGAAGCGGAACTCGAAGTTGCCGATGAGGCGGATGCTGGCCGGCAGCACCCCCTCGCGATGGCGCAGCTCCTTGAGGAAGGCGACGCCCCGGCCGAACCGGGGGAAGACCAGAGAGCCGTACTCGCGCACCTCGGGCCGCGGGTGGAGCTTGAGCACCGCCTTGGTGATGATCCCGAGGTTCCCCTCGCTGCCGAAGAGGAGGAGCCGCGGCTGCAGCCCGGTGGAGTTGCGCGGGGTGGCGCGGCGGGTCTCGAGGTCGCCGGCCGGGGTCACCAGGGTGGCCTCGAGAACGATCTCCTCGATGTTCCCGTACTTGTTCTTCTTCATGCCGCTGGCGTTGGTCGAGATCCACCCGCCCAGGGTCGACAGCTCGACGCTGTCCGGGTCGTGGCCGGAGGTGAACCCCCGCGCCTGCAGCTCCTTCTCGAGCTGCTTCCCCGTGATCCCGGCCTCGATACAGGCCAGCAGGTTCTGCTCGTCGACCCAGACCACGCGGTTCAGGCGCTTCAGGTCGACCGAGGCCACCGGGCGGGTCTCGCCGGCCGGCAAGGCCAGGGCGCCGCTGACGTTGGTGCCGCCGCCGTACGGCACCAGGCAGACCTCGTGCGCCGCGGCCAGGCGGACGATGGCCCGCACCTGGTCCTCGTCCTGCGGGTAGAGGACCAGGTCCACGGTCCGCGCCAACGGCTCGCCGTAGAGCAGCCGGTAGATCTCGTCGACGCTGAGCTGCCCGTGACTGTGGGCCAACCGGTCTTCCTCATCGGTCGAGATCTGGTCGGTCGCCAGCAGCTCGCGGATCCCGGCCAGGAACCCCGGACTGGTCCGTGGCTCGGGGAGCTTCGCCGGCGGTCTCTCGAGCTGGACCTCCTCGGGGGAGATCGGCACCCCGAGGACCTCCTCGGCAAAGGGGATGAAATGGGGCATGCGGTACCCGGACAGGGGGTATCGGCCGCCGGTCACCCGCACGGTCCGCGGTCCGTCGAACTCGAAGCGGGTGTCGACGTACCCCCACTTGTGGCGGAACCGCTCTCCCTCGGACAGGTCGTAGGAGGGCTCCAGCGCGGTCCGGGCCGCGGCCCGTCGGCGACGGACCCGAACCTGCAGGACGATCAGGAAGGCCGCCGCCACCCCCGCGACCAGCAGGAGCACGGGGGCCGTGAAGGCGTCACACACTTGGAGTGGACACATCTCGTGAACTCCGGAGGTCAGGGCAGAGTCGGGGTGCGGGGCAGGCTGAAAAATGCTGCGGTGCCTGACCCCTGGCAAGGGGAAGGACCGGCGGGCCTGTTGACAGCCCCGGGCCGCGGGCTTTCTTGGAGGGCATGGACCTGAAGGAGCGCATCGCGGGCGAGATGACCGAGGACGAGGCCGACGGCTTTGCCCTGGTCGGCGACCCCGGGTGCGGCGACCAGAGGAAGCTCTATTACTCGAAGACGCGGCACCCCAGATCGGAGGCGGAGATGACACGGCGGAAAGGTTGGTTCTACGCGATCGGCGTTTCGGGGTTGTTGTGGGCCGGAGCCGCGGCGGCAGCACCGGGTGAGATGGAACAGGCCGCGGCCTGGCGCAACGCCCTTCAACCAGCAGGCCCGAGCGTGGAGGTGACCCTGGCCACGGCCGGCCGGACCGACCGGGTGATCCTGGTGCCGGCCAGGCCCTCGCCCCAGGAGCAGAAGGCCGCCGAGGAGCTGGCCCACTGGTTGCACGAGATCACCGGGGCGGAGTTCCCGGTGGCAGCAGAAGGAAGCAGGGCGGCAAAGCGCGAAGGACCGGTGCTGAGCGTGGGGAACACCCGGCGTCTGGCCGAGGCTGGAGTAGCCCCAGCGACCGACCTGGCCGACGAGGGGTACGCCATCGCGGTCAAGGACGGGGACGTCTTCCTGCTCGGCGGTCGCCTGCGGGGACCGATCTACGCGGTGATGGCCCTGCTCGAGGAGGACCTGGGTTGCCGGTGGTACACGTCCAGGGGGAACCGGATCGTGCGCCAGCCGGACCTGCGCGCGCCGATCGTGCCCCGCGCCTATGCCCCGCGATTCGCCTTGCGCGATCCCTTCTCCTTCGTCTCCGACAACCCGGACTGGTCCCTGCGCAACCGGACCAATGCCTACGGCGCGACCATACCCTCGGAGTGGGGTGGGAACCTGAACTACGCCCCGGGCTGGTTCGTCCACACCTACACCCACATCCTCGCCAGCACCGACGAGAACCTGGCCCGCTGCCCGGAGTGCTTCATGTTGGACGAGGACGGCCGACGCAGCAGCCGGCAGCTCTGCCCCACCCACCCCGAGGTGATCGCCTCGGCCATCGCCAAGGTGAAGGCGGTCCTGGCGGCCCACCCGGACGCCGAGCTGGTCGACGTCTCGCAGAACGACATCCGGGGGTACTGCCACTGCGACCGCTGCATGGCTCTGATCCGGCAGGAGGGGACCCCGGCCGCGCCGCTCCTGGTGCTGGTCAACGCAGTGGCCGCGGCCGTGGCCGAGGACCACCCGGCGGTGCGGATCTCGACCCTGGGGTACCAGGACACGGTTCCCGCGCCGGCGACGATGAAGCCGGGGCCCAACGTGGTCATCCGCCTGGCCACCGACGTGATGTGGAGATACCCCTTTACCGCGGCCGAGGACGGCAAGGAGTTCACCGCGGCCCTGAACGGCTGGCACCGGGTCGCGGGCCAGATGCACATCTGGGACTACCAGGTCAACTTCGGGGACTACTTCGCCCCGTGGCCGATGTTCTGGCCCATCTCCCGCAACCTCCGCCTCTTCGCCGACAGCGGCGTCACCGGGGTGATGACCCAGGGGAGCTATCAAGGCCCGGGCACCGAGCGGCAGCTCATGCGGGCCTGGGTCTTCGCCAAGCTGTTGTGGGATCCCTCCCGCGAGGTCTGGCCCCTGATGCAGGACTTCATCCGCGGGTACTTCGGCCCGGCCGCCCCGCCGATCGAGGCCTACAACCGGCTCCTCTTCGGGTGCGGCCAGCAGCGCCAAGGGGTCACCGAGTGCCTGGGAACCGAGCGGTTCCTGGCCGAGGCCAAGGCCCTGTACGACCAGGCCGAAACCCTGGCCGGCAATGACCCCGAGACCCGGCACCGGGTCGAGCTCGACCGCCTGCCGATCCAGAGCATGGAGATCCAGCGCCTGCGAGGGCTGCTGATGACCGATCCAGCATCGATCGATCTGCCGGCCTACCGCGGCCAGGTGGCCCGGTTCGAGGAGGTGGCCAGCCGCGAGAAGGTGACCATGTATTCGGAGGGGATCCGACTGGACGCCTGGCTGACCAAGGTGCGCCAGGCCGCGGCCGATCCCGAGCCGGCGGCCGAGTGGGTGGTCGACGGCGGGGCAGGAACGATCTCGGTTTATCGGCTGCCGGCCCTGTGGCAGGTCCACCTCGACCCGGCCCGCGTCGGCGAGCAGGAGCACTGGTTCGGAGCCGGGGCGCCGGACCGCGGGTGGACCAAGTATCGCACCGACCTGGGCGTCGGCTGGGAGGAGCAGGGGTTCCCGGGCGCGGACGGGGACGGCTGGTTCCGCTGCGAGCTGACCGTGCCCGCCAGCCTCGACCGCCCCCACCGGTACCTGTTCTTCGGCGCCTGCGACGAGGAGACCTGGGTCTGGGTGGACGGCGAGCCGGCGGGCGAACGGACCGTGGCCAGCACCGGGGTCCTGCCCGAGTTCCTGTGGCTGCAGCCGTTCTCCCTGGCCGCGGATCGCGTCCTCGCGCCGGGCGCGACCCGGAGCCTGGTCATCCGGGTGCACGACAGCGGCGGCATGGGGGGGATCTACCAGCCGGTCTTTGCCGTGGCCGCGGATCGACCCCTCACCACGGCCGAGATCAAGTCGGCCCTGAAGTACCGCAACCCGTACACCTCGGAATGACGGACGGTTCACCCGGACCGGCGTCCCGACCGCCGGTGATCTACCTCGACCACAATGCCACCACGCCGCTCGACCCGCGGGTGCTGGAGGCGATCTTCCCGTACCTGACCGAGGAGTACGGGAACGCCTCTTCCTACCACCAGATGGGTCGGGCGGCGCGGGAGGCGGTGGAGGCGGCCCGGGCCACGACCGCGGCCTGCCTCGGCGCCCGGCCCGAGGAGATCGTCTTTACCGCGGGCGGCACCGAGGCCGACAACCTGGCCCTGCGCGGGGTGACCGCAGCCCTGCGCCACCGGGGCCGCCACCTGGTCACCGTGGCCACCGAGCACCACGCGGTGCTGCGCACCTGCGAGTCCCTGGCGGACGACGGCTGGGAGGTGACCCTGCTCCCGGTCGACGGGGAGGGGCTGGTCGAGCCCGAGGCGGTGAAGCGTGCCCTGCGGCCGGACACGGTGCTGGTCAGCGTCATGGCGGCCAACAACGAGACCGGCGTGATCCAGCCGCTGGCGCGGATCAGCGAGGTGGCCCGCCAGGCCGGGGTGCTGATCCACACCGACGCGGTACAGGCCGTGGGCAAGATCCCGGTCGACATGGAAGGTCTGGGGGTGGACCTGCTCTCCCTGGCCGGCCACAAGGTCTATGGCCCGAAAGGGGTCGGCGCGCTCTACGTACGGTCAGGCACGCCGCTGATCTCCCCGCTGACCGGCGGCCCGCACGAAAAGGGACGTCGGGCCGGCACCGAGAACGTGGCCGCGATCGTCGGCCTGGCCGAGGCCCTGCGGCTGCGTCGCGAGGCCGGCCCCTCCGAGGCGGTGCACCTGGCGGCCCTGCGCGACCGCCTGGAGCAGGGGGTCCTGGCGCGGCTGGACGGGGTCAAGGTCAACTCCGGCTCCGGACCCAGGGTGGCCAATACCAGCAGCCTGAGTTTCCGGGCCGTGGACGGCGAATCGGTGCTCCTCCACCTCGACCTGGCCGGCATCTGCGCCGCCACCGGCTCGGCCTGCACCACCGACTCGCCCGAGCCTTCGCACGTACTGCTGGCCATGGGCCTGGAGCCGCGTCTGGCCCAGGGCACGGTCCGCTTCTCCCTGGGCCACGGGAACACCGCGGCCCAGATCGATCAGGTCGTGGAGGCCCTGGTCGAGATCGTACCCCGGCTGCGGGCCATCTCGACCTTCACCTGATCACCCCGAAACGAGGCGCGGGAGTTACCTCGCCAGCGCCTGCTCGATCTCGGCGATCGCCTGCTCCTCCACGGCCAAGGCCTGGAGGATCATCGCCGCACCCTCGCCTCGCTCCTCGACACCCTTGACGCGCTGCGGGTTGCCCAGAGCCGCGAAGCCGAAGCGCCGATCCAGGTCTGCCAGGATTTCGGCCTCCCGGCTATACTGCTCCCCGGCCCGACGAAGATGCGCGGCTGCCGGTTCGGCCGCCCGGCCGGCTAGATCCTCCAGGTACTCAGCCGCCAGCACCCGGGCCCCGTGCAGCAGCGTGACGTGATAGGCGTGGGCCCAGGGGTCGGTCATGGTCCCGGCCTGGAGGGCCTGGGCCCATCGCCGGTAGGCCTGCAGCCCGTTCGAGATCCGGCCGCCGTCCGTGTCGCCCAGGTGGGCCTGAGCCACCGCGAACTCCAGCGAGGCCCGCTCGGCGGCGATCGGGTTCACCTTCACCGGCTCGCCGAAGAAGATCGCGACGAAGCTGCCGTCGTCTGAAGCGATCTCGTCGAAAGGAATCTGCTGGTCCCCGTCCCAGGTGGAGAGGAGGTAGTCGGTCCGTCGCGGGTCATACCCGCGGATCAGGAAGGTCCCCCATCGGCGCAGGATGGCCGGACGCCCCCGGTCGATCTCCCTGACCACCCGCTCCCAGATGGACGCCATGCGGTCCCGGCTGTCAGGGTCTCCTTCACTGCCGCTGACCACCTCCAGGCGATACCCCGCGCCCTCGCACTGATGCAGGGCCACCTCGAGGTCGGGCACCAGGCCGTCGATGCCCGGATCGGTCCAGGCCAGGGAGTCGGACACGGCCAGGCGGAAGGCGAACCCGGTCACCCCGGTCAGCCAGGCCGTCGAGCGGGTCGAGTCGCCCATGGCGCGGAGCCCACCCTCCAGGGCGCCGACCAGGGTCGACGGATTGACCACCCAGCGCGCCCCCTCAAGCACCCGCGCGGCAGACGAGGGCGCACCTCCTTCGTCGCCGGTCACCCTGGCGTACCCGCCGGTCCGCCCCCCGGGGATGACGAAGCGGAGCCCGGTCAACCGGTTCCCCTCGTACCGGGGATCCGGCTCGGGGGTGCAGACGTTCAGGCTGAAGGCGTACCGGCCGCGTCCCTGTCCGGCCTTGACCAGCAGACGATGGCGGCCGGCGGTCAGGAGGACCGGAACCCGGTCGTTGGGGAGCTTGTGCCGGCGGGCACCGTCGAAGCGATTGACCTCCTTCCCGTCGAGCCAGACCGCCAGTCCCTCGTCCGAGCCCAGCCACAGCTCGGCCGGAGCCTCCTTGGCGACGGTCATCTCGGTGTAGGCGTAGACCACGCAGTCGGTAGGACCGTCGTAGTACTTGTCCAGGTCGATCCGGTCGTCGCCGAAGGAGACCGGCCCGCTCCAGCCCTTCTCCCCCGGTCGCGGCCGGACGGTGGCGACGTCTATCTCGTCCGCACTGAAGTCGCGCGCCGAGAGCGGCCCCAACAGCAGCCAGGTCCGGTTCCCCTGGCCGTAGTGGCCCATCTCCTGCCAGACGTCGCCCGTGGGCGATTTCTCGAGCCGCCGGCCGACCTCGGCCAGGGATTGGCCCTTGATCTGGATCCGGTCTGCCTCGATCTGGCCCAGCCCCTTGGCCGCGGCCAGGGTGAGATACTCCACGTCGTCCGGGTTCAGGCCGATCAGGCGGGCGCAGGTGGCGTCGACGGCAACCACGTCGGCCCCGGCGATCACGGTGTTCAGCCGTACCGGCAGGCCGCCGTGTCGGTCGGTCTTGGCCCGCTCCATGCCGACCACGGCGTCGACCACGGTAAAGGCCGGCCGGGCCAGGGAGGTCAGGTCGACGATGGTCTCGTCGAGGACCGAGGTCGTGTGCGGCAGCCCCGGCCCCTGGGGTCCGCCGAGCTTGGGCCAGCCGTACTTCGACCCGGGCGCGATCCCCACGAAGTTCTTCATGGCGCAGGTCATCCCCACGGCCTGGATGATCTTGAGCACGGGCACGTCGATCAGGGCATCGCAGGTCAGCACGGTCTTCGGCACCCAGTACTCCTGCCGGGCGTACCACGGTTCGGGGACCTGGGTGAGGACCGCCTCGTCGACGTTCAAGTCGACCAGGTTGAGCCGGATCCCGGCCAGCTCGGGGTCGGTCAACAGGGCGCGGTACCCGGCCACGGCCCAGCCGTCCTCCACGCTGGCCCCCGTCTCCGCGGCCCCGGGAACGTCCGGGGTGATCCACTCGCCCGGTCCCTCGACGATGGAGATGCGAGCACTGGGCGCGGCCTCGTGGGCCAGCTTCACCACTGCCCGCACTACGCGCGAGTCGGTGATCACCCCCGAGCCCGGCAGGCGAACCTCGACGATGTTCACCTTGATCGCGATCCAGGCCGCGTCGCGGCGGATCACGCTCTGCAGCCCGCCGGCCTCCTCTACGGCCCGACGGACCAGGGCCTCGATCTGCTCCGTGGTCAGCTCCGCGTCCAGCGGCGCCGGCTGCCGCAGCCCGGTGTTGTCCGAGCGGGCCAGCCCCACCACGGAGGTTCCAGAACCGGCCGTGACCGCGCCGGTTGCACTCAACAGCAACGCCAGCCCCATCACCCACACCGCTCGCCTCACCGCCTCCTCCCCCTTCCCCCTCATCACCTCTCCTCGCTCTTTGTATCGCGTGTATCGCGACTCACGCCGCGACGTTGACTAATGGTGGTGCTGCTTCAGCGCGGCCGATAGCCGCAACCGACGCCGTAGCGCATGACCTCCTCGAACAGGGTCAGCCCCACGTCGACGATCTCGTCAAAGGTGAACGACTTCATCGCCATCCCGTGGGGGAACTCGAACAGCAGCGGCAGGGCGCCGCAGGCGTGGTGCAGCGCGGTGTGCAGATAGAAACCGCCGTGTGGCTCGGTGCGCGTGCCCCCGCCCGGACGCAGGCCGTCGCGCCGGTGACGGTCCGCGACCAGGGCCCCGACCTGGACCTGGTGGAACTGACACTGCCGTGAGATCAGATCCTCGGGCGCGATGATGAACGGGCCACTCCCGCACGAGTGCAGCCCCAGCACGCAGTCGGGGATCTCGTCCCGGACCAGGTCGAGGAGGGCCCGGGTCTCGGGCGCCATGGTCGCGGCGAAGAAATCGTCGTGCTGGATGTTCACCCCGGCGTCGTTGTAGTACCCGCCGAGGAGCTGCATCTCGGCCACCGGCTGGGGCTGGCGCCGCTTGCACGCGGGCCAGCGGAGGATGGTCCCGTCCGCCGTCACCCCCTGGCCGTAGTAGTAGAGGTCGTCCTCGCTCCCGCCGATCACGTTGCGGATCGGCACGCGGGCGCGACCGTCGGGTTGGGCCAGAGGGATAAGGATCAGGCGCAGCCCCTCGGCCAGCCGAAGCAGCTCGTCCCACCGACGGCCGCGCAGGTCAGCGCCAGTTTCCAAGAGCTGCACCAGGTTAAGGCAGGAGACTGTGCCCTCGATCTCGGCCGCGTGGATGGCAGCGTGGACGAGAAGGACCGGCCGGTGCCGCTGGGCCGGATCGAGGTAGTCCTCCGGGTGACCGGCGGCCACGGCTCCGGACCAGGTGGTTCGGCGCGATAGCGGCTCGCGCGGGCCGTAGGCCACGGCCCGGATCGGTCGGCCTCCTGCAGAACGGCCGATCTCGCAGACCGTTCCCCGGCGCACCGCGTCAAGCCGGCGGTCCACCTCCTCGATGGTGGCAGGCCAGAACTCGGGCGCGGTGAAGAACTCCGGACGGCGGATCTCCATGATGACCTCCTCGACGGTCTCCGCGAATCAGGTGGTCAGCACCACCCCTCCTCGTACGCGGTGTCGTACATGGCCACCACGTTCTCGGGCGGACCGACGACCTGGATGTTGTGGCACGGAGCCAGGAGATACCCGCCCCCGGCACCCAGGATGCGAAGGTTGTCGCGCACCTCCTGCCGCACCTCCTCCATTGTGCCGAAGGGGAGGGTGAACTGGTTGTCCATCGCGCCCTCGAAGATCAGCCCGCCGAAGTCGCGCTTGAGTCCCTCGCGGTCCATCCCGGCGCACCGCCACTGCACCGGGTTGAGGATGTCGACCCCCATGGCCACCAGGTCCGGGAGGATCTCGCGGATGGCGCCGTCGCTGTGGGTGTTCACCAGGGCCCCGGCCTGATGGACCAGCTCCATCATCCGCCGCAGGTGGGGGAAGAAGAACTCGTGCAGGTGGGCCGGCGAGTAGAGGAGCCGGTCCTGGGCGCCCATGTCCTCGGCCACCGAGGTCACCATCACCTGCCCCGGGATCGCCTCGTAGATCCGGCGGGTGTTCTCGTAGCAGAAGCCGTAGAGCTGGTCCAGGCAGTAGTGGGCCAGCTCCGGGTTCTCTACCAGATCGATGAAAGCCTGTTCCTCACCGCGCAGGTCCTTGTAGAGCAGGAACGGCTCAGACCCGCCACCGTTGATGACCAGGTCCCCAACGCCGGCCACCTGATCTGCCAGGCCGCTGTAGTCGAACCAGTCGGCCGTGGGCCAGACGTACCCGGCCTCGATCTCGGCCACCGAGTGGAAACCGGCCAGGGGGTGATGGCTGCACTCGGTATAGGCGCCGCCGTCGTACTCGACGCGGCGGAACCGCCGGCCGTACAGGTCCTCGCCGGCCGGACGCGACGGCCCGACGTACCGCGGCCCGACGTGGGCCATCGGGTCGAGGTGCAGCCGGGCGTGCAGCTCCTCGGAGGTGCGGCACCCGAGATGGGCCATGAGCTTGGCGTTCGCCTCCTCGGTGGCGCGGTAATACAGGGGCACGCGGTCGGGTTGTTCGCGCCTGACCACGGCCAGCCAGCGCTCCCTCGGGGTCATCGTGTCTTTCGGCACCATGGGCCTCCTTCAGGCTAATGGGTCTGCTCCTTCACCTGACCCCAGGTGGAGTCGCTCCCGGGGATTGCGGTGGCGTTAGCGTCCGGACCAGGGCCGGCCCAGATCCGCAGATCGTCGATCCAGATCGTCTGCGGGTGAGGCACCCCCGGACCGAAGTACGGGGTCATCAGGAATTGATCGATCAGCATCTCCGCGTTAGCCCCGGTCCGAAAGACCACGTCGCGGTGGTCGATGATCAGCCGGCCGTCGAACCAATACTGGATCACCCCGTCGGCCCGGCCGACCCCGTCGACCACGCTGTTCAGCCGCAAGCGCGCCCGCACCTGGTGCCAGTCCCCCTTGTACCGTGGCCCTGCCTGTTCCCCGAAGTAGACCTCGCCCGGCTCCCAGAACTTGCCGTTGACGTGGACCTCGCCGGAGCGATAGCAGTCCCCGTTGCCGTGCCCGTCGGCGTCCCCGTTGCACCCGGCCACCGAGCGTGCCTCGGTGATCCCGACGAGGTTCTCGCCGACGTGGGCCTCGTCGACGTTGCGGCCGTCCTGGATCGCCACCCGCGGCACGCCGTTGACCGCCTCGACGTAGAAAGTGAGATGGGTGTAGGCCGGACCGACGTAGGGCGAATCGGCGGTGGTGACGAAGTGGAACTCGTGGGGGTGCCAGGGAACCCCGGTCCAGGTCCAGTCCGCGGCATGCTTGATGTGGTACTCCAGCACCACGTCGTCGACCGGGGTCAACTTAGCCCGGGCGCCCCCACCGCGCGGGATCACGTCACCGGCCTTCTCCCAGCGCCAGACGCAGGCGTGGCCGCTCCCCGGCAGGTGCTCCTGGTCGGTGATCTCCATGTGGGGGCCGTCGTACCAGCCGCGCGCGGCCCAGTCCGTGTCCTCGAACCGCTCTTCAAAGAGAAGAACCGGCTCGGCCTGGGCAGCCCCGGTCGCGACCGCCAGCGCGGCGAGCAATAGGAGGGTCGGGAGCATCGGCGATTGTCCTCTCTACCAGCCGATCACCGCGTACACGATGTCGGTCAGGATCCCCTCGTCGGCGAAGCGGGACAGGACCGGGTCCAACTCGCTGGGCGAGCCGGCCAGGAAGTAGCAGTACTTCCCGTCCTCGCGCTCGATCTTCTCACAGGTGAGGAACGACTCCCTGCCAGCCACGTCGATCGGGGTCAGCCGCCGCGTGGTGAGGACCAGGGCGCTCTTGCGCAGGGCGCCGGACTCATAGGAATGCTCCTCGAGCCTGGTCACCTTGGTGAGGCGGCCGACGACGCGGAGGATGGCGTCCTTCTCAGCCTCCGAGCACCAGAAGGTAGCGACCACGGCCCCACCTGGAGCCCCGGGGTACGGGGTGCCGTGGCCGACGATCGTCTCGATGGAGATCCCGCGGTTGGAAAAGGCCGAGGCGATACTGGTGAGGGCACCGGCCCGGTCGGCGACACCGACGCGAAAGACCCAGTGCCGCTTTTGCTCCTGGGCACCCGGCGCAACGGCCGACGGCCTGGATTCTGCCATGGAAATGATCCCTCCCGGTTCAGGGGGTCAGTAATGGTTCGACGGGAAGCCGCGACCGGGCCATGCTGGCCAGGGCGATCGAGAGCAGGCGGGTCTCGACGTTGTCGGCCCGCGAGAGGATCACGTACGGCACCACCACCCCGACCGTGACCCCGGCCATCGAACCGAGGCCGTATTGGGTGATCTCCATGATGACCTTGTAGAGGATATTGGCCGAGTCGAGGCCGGGACAGACCAGCACGTCGGCCTGACCGGCCACCTCGGCTCCGGCCCGGTCCGGGGGGAACTCCTTGAGCCGCACCGACTGCCGGCTGACGGCCAGGTCAAAGGAGAGCGGCCCGTACACGGCAGCGTCAGGCCACGATCTAGCCGACAGCTTCTCGGCCAGAACAGTAGAAGGGAGGGACGGGATGACCTTCTCGTTGGCCGAGAGGAGGGCCACCCGGGGCCGGCGCAATCCCAATATCCGATGGGCCACGTCGATCGCGTTGCGGATCAGCCCGGCCAGCCGTTCCTCGTCGCAGACCGTGGTCACCCCGGGATCGGTGAGCAGGATCGGCCGGCCGGCGGCGATCGGGGCCGCGTCGAACAGGGTCACCAGGCTGATCGTCGGCCGGGTGCGGATCCGCAGCACCTCGCGGTTGAGGATCGGGGTCGAGATGTTCCCCTTGAGGATCAGGTCCACCCCCCCGGCCAGGACCAGCTCGCGGGTGCGGCGGGCGGTCTCCTCCTGGGTCGCGGTGGCCACGACGTCCTCCGCGGCCAGCGGGATCCCCACGACCTCGGCCGCGCCCCGGATCGAGGCAGCGTCGCCCACGAGGATGCACCGCTCGACGATCCCGTGGTCCCGGGCCGACTCCACCAGCCGCAGGTCCTCGGGCCGGTCGCCTCCGGGGATCACCACGGTCCGGGCCGGCAGGGCCCCGGCGATCGCCGCCAGGTCAGACACCGCCTCGATCGGCGGGATTGTGGGGGTTGGGTCGTTCAAGTGGGAACTCCTCTAATCCCGAGATGGGCCGGCCGAACGGCGGTGATCCGGTGGCGGATGATCGCGCCCTTGTCCGCGGACTCGGCCAGCCGGGAGTAGAGCGCCAGGTACCCGCTCCGAAACTTGGGCGGTGGCGGTTGCCAAGCGGCCAGCCTGGCTTGGATCTCCGCCTCCGGCACCTCCAGCCGCAGGGAGCGGGCCGGGATGTCGATGCTGATGATGTCGCCGTCCCGCACCGCGGCCAGCGGCCCACCCTCGGCCGCCTCGGGCGAGACGTGGCCGACGAAGCAGCCGTTGTTGGTCCCGGAGAAGCGGCCGTCGGTCACCAGCGCGGTCTGTAGGGCTAAACCTCGACCGTAGAGCAGCTTCATGGCCATGTACATCTCCCGCATCCCCGGACCGCCCTTGGGACCCTCGTACCGGATGACCACCACCTCGCCGGGCTGCACCTGGCCGTCGAGGATGGCTTGGTTGGCCGCCTCCTCGGCGTCGAAGCAGCGGGCCCGGCCGGTGAAGACCCGCATCTCCGGCGCGATGGCGGCCGGCTTGGTGATCGCGGTGTTCGGGGCCAGGTTCCCGCGCAGGATGGCCAGGCCGCCGCCCTGGCTCCACGGATCGCTCAAGGGCCGGATGACGCGCGGGTCGCGGATGCGCGCGCCGTCGACATTCTCGGCAACGGTCTTCCCGGTCACCGTCATGGCCTCGCAATGCAGCAGGGGAAGAAGCTCGCGCAGCACGGCCGGCACCCCGCCGGCGCAATGGAAGTCCGGCACGTTCGGCGCCGCTGCCGGGTTCATCCGGGCCAGGTGCGGGGTGGTGCGGCAGATCTCCTCGAACCGCTCCATCCCCAGCTCGCACTCGGCCTCGTACGCGATCGCCGGCAGGTGCAGGGCCATGTTGGTCGAGCCGCCGATCGCCGTGCCCAGGCGGAGGGCGTTCTCGATGCTCTGCGGGGTGATGATCCGGCGGGCGGTGATCCCCTGCTCCACCAGGGCCACGATCTGCCGCCCGGCCTCCTGGGCCGAGCGCAGCCGGTCGGCGTGGGTGGCCGGGATCACGGCGCTGCCGGGCAGGCAGATCCCCATGGCCTCGGCCACGCAGCACATGGTGTTGGCCGTGCCCAGGAAGGAGCAGGAGCCACAGCCGGGCACGGCCTGATCCTCCAGCGACAGGTAGGTCTCCTCGTCGATCCGGCCCTCGCGCAGCATCCCCAGCCCCTCGGTGATCGAGGTGGTGTCCGCGGCCCGGCCGTCGAAGAGGCACCCGCCCTCCATGGCACCGCCGACCACCACCACGGCCGGCAGGTCGAGGCGGGCCGCGGCCATGATCATTCCGGGCACGATCTTGTCGCACGAGCCGAGGAGGACCACCGCGTCGAGCCGGTGGGCCTGGACCATCATCTCCACGTCGTTGGCGATCAGGTCGCGGGTCGGCAGGATGAAGTGCATCCCGTCGTGGCCCTGGGCGATCCCGTCGCAGGCCGCGATCACCCCGAACTCGACCGGCGTGCCCCCGGCCTGCAGGATCCCCTGCTTCACGTAGTCCGAGACCAGGTTCAGGTTGTAGTGGCCGGGAACCAGCCGGTTCCACGAGTTGGCTACCCCCACCAGGGGTCTGGACAGGTCGTGATCGCTGTATCCCATGGACTTGAACAGGGCCCGGTGCATCACCCATTCGGGCCGCTGCAGGATGTCTTGACTGCGCCAGTGGGACATCACTCCTCCTCCGGTTGCCGGCTACCGTACCGACGTGAGGCTGTAGAATATCCATCAGGACGTCTGAACGGCCAACCCGGGTCCATCACCCGGAGAACCTTACCCTCCCTGCCACCTAGTCCGGCATCTATATTGTCGCCTTGTTGCCATGGTCAGCCGTCATCCACGTCCGGGAGGATGGAAGATGCTCGCCCAACGCCTGACGCCCACCGAACTCGCCGCGGCCTTGGTGCCCCGGGAGTCGTGGCATCCCTACCCCACGGCGGCCGAGCGGCAGCCCTGGGAAGCGATTCCGGCCTCGGCCCGACAGGCCCACCTCGACCGCGCCGCGCAGGCCCTGGCCGAACCGATACCGATCCTGCCGGCCACCTCGTTCCTCGAGTTCGCACGGAACGGTAACCGCAACCGGTACGAACGGGTCTACTTCGCCCGTCGAACCCGGCTCTGCGATCTGACCGTGGCCGAATGCCTGGAGGGGCAGGGGCGGTTCGTCGACGGGATCGTTGATCTGGTCTGGGCGATCGGCGAGGAGACCTACTGGGGCGTCCCTGCCCACGTGGGGATGCAGCGCGCCGGGGTCGGCCTGCCCGACGCGACCGAGCCCACGGTCGACCTGTTCGTCGGCGAGACCGCGGCCCTCCTGGCCTGGACAATCTACCTGCTGGGACCGCGGCTCGACGCGGTCTCGCCCCTGATCGTGCCGCGCGTCCTGGCCGAGGTCGAGCGCCGCGTGCTGGTGCCCTGCCTGCAGCACGAGGACTTCTGGTGGATGGGGTTCGACGGTCGGTCGGTCAACAACTGGAACCCCTGGTGCAACAGCAACTGGCTGACCACGGCCCTGTTGCTGGAACGCGATCCGGAGCGCCGCCTGGCCGCGGTGGCCAAGAGCATCCGTAGCATCGACCGGTTCCTCGATCCGTACCCGCGAGACGGCGGGTGCGACGAGGGGCCGGGGTATTGGAGCCGGGCCGGGGCCTCCCTCTTCGACTGCCTGGAGCTGCTGCACGGCGCCACCAACGGCCGACTCGACCTTTACGGTGAGCCACTGGTCGGCGAGATCGGCCGGTACATCTATCGGGTGCAGATCTCAGGCCGGTACTTCGTCAACTTCGCCGATGCCCCGGCCCTGGTTTCTCCCTCGGCAAGCCTGGTCTACCGGTACGGCCAACGCCTCGGCGACGAGCGGCTCTCCGAGCTGGGGGCCTGGTGCGCCCGGCAGCAGGACCTGCTCCACCGCGGCGTCAGCGACAGCATCGGTCGGCAGCTCCCCGCGCTGCTGGGCCTGGCCGAGCTGACCGCGGCACCGGCCCAGCCACCCCTGCCGCGCGAGGCCTGGTTCCCCGAGATCCAGGTGATGGTGGCGCGTGACCGCGAGGGAGATGACGCCGGGTTCCAGGTGGCGGCCAAGGGCGGGCACAACGCGGAGAGCCACAACCACAACGACGTGGGGCATTTCATCGTCCACCTCGACGGCCGACCGGTGGTGGTCGACGCCGGGGTCGAGGCGTATACCGCCAAGACCTTCAGCAGCCGGCGGTACGAGATCTGGACCATGCAGTCCGCGTACCACGCCCTGCCGACGATCAATGGGGCGATGCAGGCCCCGGGACGCGAGTTCGCCGCCCGCGACGTCGCCTGGAACGCCAACGACCGCGCGGTAAGTCTCTCCCTCAACTTGGCCGGGGCTTATCCTGCCGAAGCCCGGCTTCGCTCCTGGAAGCGTACGGTGCGACTGCGGCGTGGCGAGTGCGTGGAGATCGAGGACGCCTACGTCTTAGAGGCCGCGGTCCCCGAGATCAGCTTGGGCCTCCTCACCCCGTGCGACGCGGTGGTCGAGTCCCCCGGCCGCATCAAGTTGGGAGAGCGATCCCTGGCCGATGACCGTGTCTCCGGGACGGCCGTCCTGACCTACCCGGCCGACCGGCTCGCGGCCACGGTGGAGGTGCTGGACCTGGAGGACCCGGGGCTTCAGCGGACCTGGGGCGGCCGGCTGTGCCGCCTCGTCCTGCGCGCCTCGTCCCCCTCGCTCACCGGCGGCTGGTTGCTGCGGTTCGGCCGGTGACCGTCGAGCGGGTGCCCACGCACCTGACCGCAGGTGCGCTGCGCCGATGACGTGACTATGTTTCGCCCGGGGCGATTGTCGCCCCCCATTTGCCACCCCTGTCCGGTGCCCGTGGCCCCGGCCGCACCCGGTATGCCCGATGACCCAGATCGCCGTCGCCAACCCGCGCCTGGAGATACGCTGCCGCGAGGACGGCACCGAGGTCAGGCTCATCGACCATTGCCGTGGGGTCTGCTGGGAGCTGGACGAGCAGACGCGGTACTGCCGCCTCGCCGAGGATACTGCCCCCCGACCGCTGGGACCGGGACGGGCCTGGATCACCGGCGAGCGCGCGCTGATCCAGGAGTTCGAGCAGTCCGGAGCGATCATCCGCCTGGAGTGGCTGCTCCTCGAGGACGGGGTCGAGGTCACCCTGACCGCTGCCGAACCGACCGCGGTGGCGGCCGCCTCCCTCCCTGGCTCCTTCCGCCCGACCGCGGGTTCCCTGCGGTTGGCCCTTCCCGTCATGCAGGGGGTGCTCTTCGACGGCCGCGGCGAGCCGTTCAGCGAGAGCCTGGGGTACGGGGGCCACAACAGCCTGTCCATGGCCATGCTCGGGTACCTGACCGAGAAAGCTGGACTGCTGCTGACGGTGGAGAGCCTGACCGATTGGCAGGCCACGGTGGGTAAGCGGGGTGACGGCTCCTGCTACGCCGGGGTGGAGCAGCTCCCCTCCCTCGGAAGCCTGCGGTATCCCCGGACCAGCCGCCTCTATCCCACCGACCCGGATCACAACGCGCTCTGCAAGCGGTACCGTTGCCGGGTGCAGGAGCGCGGCCCCTGGAGGTCCTGGGAGGAGAAGATCAGCGAGCGGCCCAGCGTGGCCCGGCTGTTCGGGGCCCTGATGACCTTCATCGGGTACAACCAGGGGCCCTTCGACTACGCGGCCGAGTGCGGCCGGCTGCGCGCGCTGGGCTTTGACCGGGCCTTCGTGTACCCGGTCCGCTTCAACACCTATTCCCAGGATTTCCTGATGGGCGGTGACCGGCCGATCGCCCTCGACGACGCGGCCATCGCCGAAATCAAGGCCCTGGGGTTCGACGTCTCGCCGTGGACCTGGGTCTACGAGGCCCTCGACGACGGCTCGGACTGGCTGGACCAGGGGTACCTCCGCAACGCCGCGGGCGAGAAGGTCCCAAACTGGCGCATCGACCAGTTCCAGTGGTACCACTGCTGCACCCCGTTCCAGACCGAGTTCGCGCGGCGCCAGTACCAGGGGCCGATGGCCGCCATGACCTGGAGTCACTACGACGTCAACGCCACCGTCGGTCCGCGCGAGTGCCACGGCACGGGGCACCCCTGGCACCAAGGCCGCGTGCTGGATCGCCGCGAGGACCTGGAATTCCTTCGCGAGCTGTTGAGCCCTGTCACCAACGGGGATCGGGTGGTCAGCTCCGAAGGGGTTCGCGACTGCCTGGCCGACGTGTACGACGTGGGCACCACCAAGCTCCTGCCCGCCTGGGGCGAGGCGAGCTGCTGGACCGTGCCGATGACCCTGCTGGTCTACCACGACTCCCTGGTCCACGACTGGTGGGAGCTGCACAACTACAACGCCTCGGGCCGGTTCGAGCACCGGTCGCGCTTCGGCGTCTGGCGCGACGGCGCCGCCCGGGAGAAGGCGGCCATGGACGCCCTGTACGGCTGCCCGCCTAACGTCTTCCCCTTTGGCCGGCAGTACCGGTGGATCGATATCGCGAGCCGCAAGACCGAGAGCTACACCGTGCGGTTGGAAGACCCCGTGGTGCAGCAGGCCCTGGCCGCGGCCTTGCCGGTGACCCGGCTCCATCGCCGCACCGGGCCACAGGAGCTGCTCAAACACGAGTTCCTCAGCGAGGACGGGGCGGTGCAGGCCACGGAGTTCGGCGACGGCACCCGGGTGGTGGCCAACCTCGCCGATGAGGCACGCGAGGTCGAAGGACTCGGGCCGCTGCCGGGATGCAGTTGGAGGGCGAGGTGAGCGAGGAATTAGCGGAGACGAAGATGGTCGAATTGGGGCACTACACACCGCTGCACCAGACCGAGCTGCGTCAACTCCTGGCCTCGCCGGCCTGGCAGGAGGTTCTAGCCTCGGGTCTGGTGGAGGCGGCGCGGAGCGAGCGACTGGAGCCGGGGAAGACCCGCGACTTCATCGCCACGGTCGTTGAGCAACTCCTCGAGCTCAACGAGACTCGGGTCAAGGAGCTGATCGTGGCAGGCGAGACCGACCTTCGACGGCTCCGCCACGAGCTGGGCCGCTGGCCGGCGGAGCTGGCCGGACGCCGGCCGAAGGTCTCCTTCCTCGGCCTCAACCTCACCGCCGAGTGCAACTTCGTCCCGCGGTGCGTGTACTGCAACCAGCCCTGGGTCGAGGCCTCGGTCGGCCTGGAGGGCTGGAAGCAGATCATCGAGGAGGTGACCCGGAACAACGAGGGGGTCGGACCGTACATCTACCTCACCGGCGGCGAGCCCCTGGTGCTGGGCGAGGAGATCTGGGGCGAGGACGGCCTGATCGCCTACGCCACGCGGCACGGCGCCGCAGTGAACGTCAACACCAATGCCCTGCTCATCACCCCGGAGGTGGCCCTGCGCCTGGTCCGAGCCGGGCTGACCCGCCTGCACATCTCGCTGGACACGGCGGACGAGACCGTGCAGAACTTCCTGCTCGGCGGCGCGCGGATGGAGCGGGTGCTGGAGGGGATCTACCACGTGCAGCTCGCCCGGGACCTGACCGGGGCGCACTGGCCTGAGATCCACACCAACTGCGTGCTGACCAAGCGCAACCTCGAGCTGTTCCCCGAGCTGCTCCGCTTCCTGCTGGCCCGCAAGAAGCAGACCGTCGACCGGCAGGACCCCTTCCGCCACGACCTGCTGCCCCACGTCATCCCGGTCGGCGGCCGCAGCAACGACGCGCTCCGGCCTTCGAGCCCCGAGTTCCGGCGGTTCTACGGCCCGGTCTGGGACGAGGTCTGCACCATCTGGGATGAGCACCAGGCCACCCTCGGGGTCGCCCCGGAGGCCCGCACGGCCGTGTTCGGGTACTTCTCCAACCCCTTCCTGCGGGTCGAGCACCGCGGCGGGCTGGAGGCCTATGCCGAGACCTCGGCCCGCGGCCGATACGGCAGCCTGGCCCTCCCCGACTACTGCTACGTGGCGCCCACGCAGGGGTCGTATACCCCGGACGGACTGCAGTTCCGCTGCGGCTCGCACGCCATCCGCCGGATCCAGCCGATCGGCCAGCACGGTGAGGGCGGTTTCTTCGACCACGTGCAGGCGGGGATCGCCGGGCTGGACGCCCTCCCCGACGCGGACCAGTGCCACGGCTGCGCCTTGGCGACCCTGTACATCAACCAGGCCGTCGAGAAGCGACTCGACGAACGGGTGGCTGGGCTGGTACAGCCAGTGAGCCAGGCCGCCGACACCTGACCGACCGGCAGGGGCACTCAGCCCAGCAACCGCAGGAAGTTCTCCGCCGCGATCCGGCGCAGCACCCGGTCCGGCACCCCCCGCTCGCTCAGCTTCTCCCATAGCCGCGGCAACCCGGCCGCGTCCGGGATCACCGGCACCTGGTGCAATCCGATCCCGTCGAAGTCGGTGCCCACCCCCACGTGGTCCTCGCCCATCACCTCCAGGGCGTGCAGGAAGTGGTCGGCCAGCTTGTCCAGGGTCGGCTCGCGCTCGTCGACAAAGGCCCCGTAGAAACAGATCCCGATCACCCCGCCGCGCGCTGCCAGGGCCTTGAGCATCTCGTCGGTGCAGTTGCGGGTATGCGGACAGAGGCTGTAGCAGTTGCCGTGGGTGTAGACCACCGGCCCGTCGGTCCACTCCAGGGTCTCCCAGAAGGTCCGATCGTTGGCGTGGGCCAGATCGCAGACGATTCCCAGCTGCGCCATCTCCCGCAGGGACTCGCGGGCAAAGGGGGTCAGCCCCTTGGAGGAGCGGAAGAGGACCTGACGGGCACTGGCGTCGAGGTACCCGAAGTGGCTGGCGTCGATCTGCAGGGCGCAGGAGTGCGATCCCCGGCGGCCCTCGCCGTGGGTCAGGCTGGCGATCCGGACCCCCAGCCGGTGCCAGTTGCGCAGGTTGGCCAGTCGCTCGCCGAACATCGACTGCCCCTCGATCGACATCACCAGACCGATCTTCCCATTGCGGTTGGCGCGTCGCACCTCGGCCGCACTCAGACACAGGGCGAAATCGGCCGGGTGCTCCTGGCACATCCGGTGGATCGCGTCGATCAGGGAGAGGGACTGGTGGGCGTCGCTGTCGCCCACCATGACGAACAGGGCACCCAGTCCACCGCGCCGCATCCGGGGCAGATCTACATGGTAGGCCGGATCGACGTCGGCGAAGTCCATGGGATCGGTGCGCACCTCCCGCAGGATGATGCTGTCGTTGTGCGCGTCGAGGGTCAGGTATTCCGGCCGCGGACGTTTCATGGCTCACCTCGGGGGACGTTCGGGGATGCTCGGGGGCCCGGCCCGCTCCCCGGCCGGACCCCCACCTGTCTCACGTTGCCGGCATTAGACCGGCCACCACTCGCCTCAGCGCTCGAGACCGCCCGTCCACTTCAGGCACCCCTCGACGTGCTGCCGGAACCAGTCCTGGTGCCACAGCTCGTCCGGGTGGCCGAAGGCGCTGTACATCACCCGACCCTTGCCGTAGGTGTGGCACCAGGCCAGGGCGTAGTCGTGGTCCTCGCGGTTCCCCTTGGCCAGGTCCACGGTGGCGTTGTCGATGCGGGCCAGCACCCGCGTTTTGGCCCGGTCCCAGCTCTTGAAGGTGTAGATCTCGTCGAAGACGCGGAACTTGTCGCCCAGGGGCCGGGTCGCGGGATGGTTGCGGTCCTCGACGATGACGCCGACCTCCTGGGTCCAGGGGTGACCGTTGAAGTACCCGCCGATCATCTCGCCGTACTCAGGCCAGTCGTACCCGGTGTCGGTGGCGTTGTGGATGCCGAAGAAACCCTTGCCGTTGGCGACGAAGTCGATGACCGCCTTCTTCTGCTCGGCGTCGAAGGGCAGGTTGCCGGTGGTGGCGAAGACCAGGACGTCGACCTTGGCCAGGGCCTCGGCGCTGATGCGGGACAGGATGTGGGTGGTCGAGGCCTGCCAGCCGTTGCTCTTGGCGATCTGCTTGATCGCCACCTCGGCGTCGGGCAGATAGGAATGCTCGAAGCCGGCCGAATGGCGCAGCATCAGGATGTTCATGGGTTCGTCCTTTCGGTGGAAGGGGTGTCGGCATTGGGGAGCGCCGCGCGGACCGCGGGCTCCATAAGAGAAACACTAGGGGATGCCGGTAGTTTCATCAAGGGGACGGAGGGGAACCAAGCCCTTCATGCGGTCACCCATTCCGCCGACAGTACCTCGGCCTGCTCCAGCACCGTCTGGGTCGCCTTCTCCTGCTTGTCCGGGGGGTAGCCGTACTTGCGCAGGATCCGCTTGACCAGAACGCGAAGCTGGGCGCGGACGTTCTCGCGCAGGGTCCAATCAATCGTCACGTTATTCCTCACCGTCTCGACCAGCTCCCGCGCGATCGAGCGGAGCGTCTCGTCCCCCAGCACCTGGACCGCGCTGTCGTTGGTCTCCAGCGCGTCGTAGAACGCCAGCTCGTCCTCGCTCAGGCCCAGCGCTTCACCACGCGCATTCGCTTCCCGCATCTCCCTGGCCAGGGTGATCAGCTCCTCGATTACCTGCGCCGCCTCGATCGCCCGATTCTGATATCGGCGGATCGTCTGCTCCAGCATCTCAGAGAAGGAACGGGCCTGGACGACGTTCTTCCGTCGACGGGCGTTCAGCTCCCCCCTGAGCAGCTTCTGGAGCAGCTCCACGGCGAGGTTGCGCTGGGGCATACCCCGCACCTCGGCCAGGAACTCATCGGAGAGGATCGAGATGTCGGGCTTCGGAAGTCCTGCCGCGGCGAAGATGTCCACCACCTCCTGCGGGGCAACGGCGCGCGAGATGATCTGCCGGACGGCGTGGTCGAGCTCCTCCTCGGGGCGGGCCTCCCCCGGTGCGCGCTTGGCGAGGATCGCCTGCACGGCCTGGAAGAACGCCACCTCGTCCCGCAGGCGCAGAGCCTCCTCGTGCGGCACGGCGAGCGCAAAGGCCTGGGCCAGCTCCCGCACGGCCCGCAAGCACCGGTCCTTGCCGTTCTCCTGGCGCAGGACGTGCTCCTGCGCCGCGGGCAGCAGTCCCACCCGTTCCTGGGACGTCCCGGCCGTCCACTTCGACCGGTCGAAGCCGTGGAAGAGGCCGGAGCAGACCTCGTACTTCTCCAGCATCACGGCGACCGCCTCGTCCTGGTCGAGCGCCGTGCGTCCCGTGCCCCCGCTCTCGGTGTAGGTCGCGAGCGCGGCCTTCAACTCCTGGGTAAGCCCCAGGTAGTCCACTACCAACCCACCGGGCTTGTCGCGAAAGACCCGATTGACGCGGGCGATTGCCTGCATGAGGCCGTGTCCGCGTATCGGTTTGTCCACGTACATCGTGTGCAGACTCGGCGCGTCAAAGCCCGTGAGCCACATGTCCCGCACGAGCACGATCCGGAACGGATCGGCAGGGTCCCGGAACCGGTTGGCCAAGGCCTCGCGCCGCGGCTTGTTGCGGATGTGGGGCTGCCAGTCCGGGAGATCGGCGGCGGAACCGGTCATCACGACCTTGATCGCGCCCTGGTTATCGTCGTCGTGCGCCCAGTCGGGCCTAAGGCGCACCAGCTCGCGGTAGAGCTCCACGCAGATCCGCCGGCTCATGCAGACGACCATCGCCTTGCCGTCCATGGCCTCCAGCCGGTGCGCGAAGTGCTCGACGAGATCCTGCGCCACGACCGCGAGCCGCCGTTCCGCGCCGACGATCGCTTCAAGCTGTGCCCACTTGGTCTTGAGCTTCTCCTTGCGCTCGACCTCCTCGCCCTCGGTCGCCTCCTCGAAGTCGGGGTCGATCCTCGGGCGCTCGGTTTCATCCAGCGCGAGCTTGGCCAGGCGGCTCTCGTAGTAGATCGGGACCGTGGCGCCGTCCTGCACCGCGCGCTGGACGTCGTAGACGCTGATGTAATCGCCGAAGACCGCCCGCGTGTTGGCGTCCCGCAGCTCGACCGGGGTGCCGGTAAAGCCGATGAACGAGGCGTAAGGCAGCGCGTCGCGCAGGTGACGCGCAAAGCCGTCGATGAAGTCGTATTGGCTGCGGTGCGCCTCGTCGGCGATCACCACGACGTTGCGTCGCGTGGAGAGCGTCGGGTGACGGTCCCCCTTTTCTTCAGGGAGGAACTTGTGGATGGTGGTGAAGACCACCCCGCCAACGGCGACCGAGAGCAGCTCGCGCAGGTGCGCGCGCGATTCCGCCTGCATCGGCGGTTGGCGCAGCAGCTCCTGGCACCGGGAGAAGGTTCCGAAAAGCTGGTCGTCGAGGTCATTGCGGTCGGTAAGGACGACGACGGTCGGGTTCTCCATCGCCGGTTCCCGGATGATCCGGCCGGCGTAGAAGGCCATGGTCAGGCTCTTGCCCGAGCCCTGCGTGTGCCACACCACCCCCACGCGGCGGTCGCCCTGCTTCCCGCCCGGCCTGCGGCCGGCTTCGTACCGTCCTGACTCCTCGGCCGCTCGCTGTCCCCGGACCAGCTCTGCCGCCCGGAGGGTTTCGCTCACCGCTACCTGCACCGCGTGGAACTGGTGGTACCCCGCCATCTTCTTGACGAGGTGGCCACTACCGTCGTCCTCGAAGACGAGGAAGTCGCGGGCCAGGTCCAGGAACCGGCGAGGTGTAAAGAGTCCCTCGACCACCACTTGCAGCTCGGGCAGGTGCGAGTCAGCCAGGCCCTCGCCCGCGATGGTGCGCCAGGGCTTGAACCACTCGCGGCCGGCGCTGAGCGTGCCGACGCGTGCTTCCACTCCGTCCGAGACGACGAGCACGGCGTTCGAGGCGAACAGCGACGGCACCTCGGCCTTGTAGGTCTGAAGCTGCTGGAAGGCGGTCCAGATCGTCGCGTCCTCGTCGGCGGCGTTCTTCAGCTCCAGCACGGCCAGCGGCAGGCCGTTGACGAACAGCACCAGATCCGGACGGCGGCTGTGCTTGTTCTCGGTGACGCTAAACTGGTTGACCGCCAGCCAGTCATTGTTGGCAAACTCGTCAAAGTCGATCACCTGCACCTGCGCGCCGCGGATCTCGCCCTCTGCGTCGCGATACTCGACCGTCACGCCGTCCACGAGCAGCCGGTGCAGAATCCGGTTGCGCTGAATCAGGTCCCCGCCCTCCGGCCGCGTCAGCTTGCGGAAGGCGTCGTCCAGTGCCTCGGCCGGCAGCGCGGGGTTGAGCTGGGCCAGGGCGTCGCGAAGGCGTTGCGCAAGCACTACTTCGCCATAGTCGCGACGCTCCGCCGCCGGCATGTCCGGAGCGATGTCCGGGCCGTGCGAGACCTGCCACCCATTGGCTTCCAGCCAGGCGAGGGCAGCGGATTCCACCGTGGACTCGGAAAACGGAATGGGACGGTTCATGTAGGCCGCATCTCGACCAGTGTGCGGCGCAAGACCTGAAAGCTGCGTGATCGGTTTCGGCTAGGAACCATGCGCTCACTGACCGCCCTTGCGGCCTCAATCTTGCGAAGCCCGGTCTTGAAGTAACCGGCGCTCTGGAGCACCCGCTCGAAGGCCTCCCAGGTGCCGCCCGCGACCGCATCGGAGTCGCGGTACTTCGCCTTGGACGGTACCGTTACTGGAACCCGGGGATAGGCCATGCGCACGGCCTCCCAATCGCCGAAGAACCACGCTTCGAGTTCCTCGATCACGAGCCGATTCACGACGGCATACTGCGTGCTTCCCGCAGTCGAGCGAGTACGCAGGCCAGCGTCATTGGCCATCCTCTCAAGTCGCGCCTTGAGCTCGTGGCAGTCGTCCCCGTCCCGGTCGACCACCACGACGATCCGCCATGTCGAGGGAATAAACTTCGCGTATCCCCTCAACCTTTCCGGGAGCCTTGCCAGAAGCTCGTCCTTGCACTGGTACGGGTAGATCTCGAACGTCATATCCCCGATCATCTTGCCCAACAGGAGACGCAGCGCTGCCTCCATCGAGGGCTCCTCAACCAGGACCTCGAGGTGGTCAACGCTCATCTCAGCTTCCCCTCGTCTGCCGGCGCACCTGAACGAACAAGTGGATCCCCTACTCCGAAGTGACCTTCAAGCCACAGGTGGCCTAACGAAGCACCGGCCGAGATGAACTCTGGCACGCCTTTGATGTCTAGTGCCCGAACTGCCTGGGTGTATCCCTGCTCATCGCGGTACAGAATCCGCACTTCCTCGGCACGCAGGGCGTTAAGGAAGAACGGGGAATGGGTCGTGGCCAAAAGCTGCGAGCGTTCGGCTGCAGCGCGGCACTCCTCGGCAAGTTCGGGAAGCAGACGCGGGTAGAGAAAGTTCTCCGGCTCCTCAATGCCAATGAAACGCGGAGGATCGGGATCGTGGAGCACGGTCATGTAGGAAAGCAGCTTGAGGGTTCCGTCGGAGGCGAAGCGAGACAGCACTGGCTGATCAAAGGGGGCATCCTTGATCTGGAGCAGAAGGCGACCATCGGGCATCGTCTCGGCTAGCGCCTTCTCCAGACGCGGCACGCGACGCCGTAGAATAGTGAAGATCCTGTCGAGCTGCTCCGGGTATTGCTCTTTCAGATACTGGATGACATTGGCGAGGTTGTCGCCAGTCTTGCTGAGTCGTTCCTGGGGACCGGCTTCCGGCTGACCGCGCGTGTCGTCAATCGAGAGGTACGAGACGTACCAATCGGTGATGAACTCACGGAGGGCAGCCACGCGAGGATGCTCGGCGAACTGGCCGAGGGTATTCACGGCAATCAGGTCCGGTGAACGCAGCGGCGTTTCGACACGACGGCCCGTCTCATCGGGTTCCTCTCCGCTGATCGCCGAGCCTTGCCCACGTTTGTAGTCAAGGAACCGGAACGGGCGACCAACCTGCTTGCCTCGGCGCCAAGACAGCCATTCCTCGGCGACCAGCGCCTTCCCGCGCTCCTCGTCCACGGCGAGATGATAGGTTATCAGGGGGCTCTTGGGCCGTTCGCGGTACTTCAGTTCAATGGTCACGGGACCTGTCTGGCCGCGAGTCTTCAGTTCCTTGGCGCGCCCCCGGCGGTCCCATGCATGTCGCAGCCCAAACTGCAGGCACTCTGAAAGGAAATTGAAGACATCGAAGATCGTTGACTTGCCGCTGCCGTTCGGGCCGAGGAGGACGGTGAGAGGAGTGATGCCCGTGAGTTCGACCTTCCCCAGAGCGCGGTAGTTCTCGACCCGCAGATACTCGATGCGCGCCGGACCTGTCCGCTTGGCTCTTGGGCTTGGTGTTGGCTTCTTTCCCATCACTTTGCTCCTTCGAGAGCAGCGCCAATTCCTGCGCCGTTGGAATTCTCCGGGTAGATCATGCGCCAGCCTCGATGAATCGCGCTCCATCCTTCACCCGCAACTCACCCGAAATCAGCTTGGGCAGCAGCACGTCACGCAAAGCGGTGAGAGTACGGGATTCGCGGCGACATTCTAGGCATCTCTCCAGCAGCGAGCCAGCCATGCGCTCGAACGCCTCGACAAGCGCCGTTCGTGGCCGCACCACACGCAAGCCGAGGATGGAACCAGCCTGTGCACGCTGATGACTCTTCGAGGTTCCCGTGACAAGGCTCTCAATCCCTTGTCGGAAAACAGGCGCCCGCGCGAGGCAATAGGCGAAGGTCCGGCCGACCGGAGAACGAGGGCGAAGTACGAGGAACTCGGTGGAACAAACCGCTCGGTCGTTTGGCCGCACATCCACCAGCCACACTCGATCGATCTCGGGATTGAGCTTGGACAACAAGATCACATCTGACGACACGCGGAATTTCAAGCTCTTAATGCTCTCGCCCAGTTCGTCCCTGGGCCACTGACCGTCGTCGAAGGCGGGAATGCTGAAATGGCGAAAAGCGGTGTCCGGGGAATCAAACGGGTTCTCCTGGTCCCGAAGCATTTCACCCAAATCGCCGAAACAACCGACCTCCCACCCCTCTGGGATCTCGCCGAGTTCAGAGTCTACCAGGCGAACGGGGAAGAGCTTGGCGAGAGGCTTGGGAAGGCCGGGGTCGCGCCCATCGGCCCTGGCGCGGACAGGATCGAAGTCCACGAACCACGACTTGAAGAGTGCCCGCGCCATCCCCTCCAGCGTCTCGCTCATCCGCTGGTTCAACTCGATCTTGTCGTCCAGCGTGCCGAGGATGTGGGCGATGGCGCGTTGCTCGCCCGAGTCGACCGGCACACATACGCACGCTTGATGAAGGTGGTTGCGGTTCAGGCCGGGCACGGCAGCCTTGTCTGAGTACGCCATGAAGTCAAGGCCCCGGAGGAAGTAACTCACAAAGCGGGGATGATTGCCTTTGAAGTCGCGAACATAGAGCGTTGTGTTGAGAGGCCAGAAGTTTTGTTCGATAAAGAACACCTGACCAAGCGTTCCGTATCGTCCAGTTACGACACCTGGCCCTTCGACCATCGCCTCCGAGTGATAGTCGGTCACTCCGGAGGAGGAAACGATGGGAACGGTTCCGGGCTGCCGATTCTGCTGGGGAAGATCATAGCCGCGTTTTAGCTCGATCACGTCCCCAAGTGCGGCTTCTCGCCACTCACCCGCCATACCTCAACCCCCTCCGGCGAGCCGGCCGGCCCGTCAAGTAGGCGGTGATGGCGACACCCAGTCTCGCGCCCCCAGCCCGGCTCACGACTTCCCCCTCCGCGCCTTCGCCTTGCCCATCTTGCCGGCAGACGGATGCCGTGGCTTCCCCGACAGCTCCGCCTCGATCTCCTCCACCGTCGGCAGTACCGACCGCAACCGCGCCGGCAGCGCCCGCGTCAGTTCATAGGTCGAGATGCCGATCGGCTTGTCGATGCCGGCGAAGCTGTACTCGGCCAGGAGCTGGTCGCGCGTCTGGCAGAGGATCAGGCCGATGGTCGGGGCGTCGGTCGGGTGCTTGAGCCGGTCATTGACGACGTTGCAGTAGAAGTTCAGCTTGCCGGCGTACTCGGGTTTGAACTTGCCCTTCTTTAGGTCGATGACGACGAACGACCGCAGCCGCAGGTGGTAGAACAGCAGGTCGATGTAGAAATCCTCGTCGCCGACGTCGAGGCGATACTGCCGGCCGACGAAGGCGAAGCCCTGGCCGAGTTCGAGCAGGAACTTCTCCAGATGACGGACGAGCTGGGTTTCGAGTTCGCGCTCCTGGAAGGGCTCGGTGAGGGTGAGAAAGTCGAAGATGTAGGGGTCCTTGAGCGCTTGCTGCGCGAGGTCCGACTGCGGCGCGGGGAGCAGGGCGGCGAAGTTGGAAACGGCCGTGCCGTGCCGGACGTGGGCACGGGCATCGATCTGCAGGCCGAGGACGTTGCGGCTCCAGCCATTGGCGAGCGTCTGCTCCATGTACCAGCGGCGGGTGGGGCGGTCTTTGACCTTCTCCATCAGGACGACATGGTGCGCCCAGGGCACGGACCACAGAAGCGAGTCCAGTGTTTGTGCAGGCGCTCCTTGCACAATCTGAGTGGACGATTTCGCCACCACTTGTGGCACTTTTCCCTGCGGCAGCAATTTCGCCACCGCCGGTGGCGAAAACCCGGCAGGATCGGGATACGCCCGGTAGAAAGCGATCATCCGGTCGATATTTCGTTCGGAAAAGCCTTTCAGCTCCGGCAACTCGTTCTTCAGCTCCTTGGCCAGGCGTGGTATCACCGCCGCACCCCATCCTTCACGACGCTGGCGACCATCGATCATCTGCCCGATGTCCCAATACAGGCGGACGAGTTCGGCGTTGACTGCCAGCACCGCCCGCGTCTGGGCAGCCTGGATGCGGCCCTTCACATCGGCGAGCAACGCCGCGAAGTCGGAACGGCCGACGGCCGCGCTTTTCGGTTTCCTACCCGCCATACCCAAGCTCCTTCAGGTTGGCGGCGATGGTGGCGTCCAGTTTCGCGGCCTCGGCCTGCTGCTCCCGCAGTGTGACGACGAGACGCTTCATCTTCTCGTCGAACGGCTCGCCGTCGTCCTCCTGGACCTCGGCACCGACGTACCGGCCGGGGGTGAGCACGTGGCCGTGCTTGCGGATCTCCTCCAGCGGCTCGCTCTTGCAGAAGCCGGGTACGTCGGCGTACACGGCCGCTCCCAGTTTCTTGACTCGCGCGACCTTCCCGCTTCTCGGTGCATCGCTCGCATCCTTCTCGCCGCGGGCACTCACGGCCATCCCTGGCCTCCGTGGCAGTTGGGCTCCTGCCCATCGCCAGGCGTGGTAGGTGGCGGCAATACGGGTGACCTCCTCGCCGGTCAGCTCGCGGTGGGTGCGGTCCACCATGCGGCCGAGCTTGCGGGCGTCGATGAAGAGCACCTGGCCGCGGCGGTCACGGAACTGGCCGTTCCGGCGGTCGCGCGCGAGGAACCAGAGGCACGCGGGGATCGGCGTCGAGTAGAAGAGCTGACCCGGCAGCGCGACCATGCAGTCGACCAGGTCGGCCTCGATCAGGCTCCTGCGGATCTCCCCCTCGCCGGACTGGTTCGACGACATCGAGCCGTTGGCCAGCACGAACCCGGCCACGCCCGCCGGCGCCAGGTGGTGGACGATGTGCTGCACCCAGGCGAAGTTGGCGTTGCCGGCCGGGGGCACGCCGTACTGCCAGCGCTGGTCGTCGCGCAGACGCTCACCCCCCCAGTCGGAGACGTTAAACGGCGGATTGGCGAGGATGAAGTCAGCCTTGAGGTCGGGGTGGTGGTCGCTGTGGAAGGTGTCACCGTGGGCGACTTGGCCGTCGATACCGCGGATGGCCAGGTTCATCCGGGCAAGGCGCCAGGTGGTGTAGTTCGACTCCTGGCCGTAGATCGAGATATCCGCCTTGGCCTTGCCACCGTTGCCGCTCTTCCCGTTTCCATTTCCTGAGGCGTGTGCACGGATGAACACCACCGACTGCACGAACATCCCCGAGGAGCCGCAGCAGGGATCGTATACTCGGCCGCGGTAGGGCTCGAGCATTTCGACCAGGAGCCTGACCACGCAACGCGGGGTGTAGAACTCGCCGCCTTTCTTCCCCTCGGCGCTGGCGAACTGGGAAAGGAAGTACTCGTACACCCGCCCGAGCACGTCCTTGGCGCGGCTGGCCTCGTCGCCGACCCTGATGTTGCTGACGAGGTCAATGAGCTGACCAAGGCGCGTCTTGTCGAGCGCGGGACGGGCGTAGTCCCTGGGCAGCACGCCCTTGAGGGCCGGGTTGTCCCGCTCGATACCGGCCATGGCGTCGTCCACGAGTTGGCCGACGGTGGATTGGCGGGCCTGGGTCTTGAGGTGCGGCCAGCGGGCCTCGGGCGGCACCCAAAAGATGCTCAGGGCGCGGTACTCGTCCGGGTCCTCGGGATCAGCACCCTTGGATTTCTCCGCGTCGAGCCTGGCGTGCTGCTCCTCGAAGGCGTCGGAGATACTTGAGGAAGATGAG
>JBAZUN010000012.1:27977-32016 GCA_041661365.1 Candidatus Latescibacterota bacterium | reverse complement strand
CAGTTGACCAACGTGGTCGGCGGGGCCTTCACGCCAACGGTCTCCCCCGACGGCAAGACCCTGGTCTACAGCGGGTACCGGGCCAACGACTACAGCCTGTACCGCCTGGCCCTCGACGCCGGCCGGTCAGCCAGCGCCGGACCGACCCTCTCCCGCGACTATCGCTCCATCTTCCTCGGCCCCAAGCTCGCCGACGAGTATCCGACCACCCCGTACGGCGGTCGTCAGGTCTTCAGTTTCCTGCCGATCCTGCAGTTCGGTCCTACCTACGTCGGCAACACCTTCGGTCTGAACCAGATCAGCGGCGGGGTGCAGCTCTCCAGCGCCGAGATGCTGGGCGGGGAGGAGTTGACGGCCTGGGGGATCCTGGGCAAGAACCTGAAGGACGACACCGATCCGAACACCGACGTCGGGGTCTACTACCAGCGCAGCATGCTCCCCCGGGTGGGGAACAACCGCACCTTCAATCCCACCTTCTACGCCGCGGCGCGTCGGCGCGAGATCGACAACCTGGTCAAGCCCGAGCCCACGATCCTGCCGCCCGACACCCTCGCCTCGGGGACGCTCTATCCGGTCGAGACCGACACCGCCGATCTGCTGATCCCCGACGTCCAGCAGATCCTCTACCAGGCCTACGAGCGACGCGACCTGTTCAAGACCACCATGGGCCTGCTGGCCCTGGGGATCGAGATCCCCCTCACCCGGCGGCAGACCCTGTCGCTGCAGTACGAGTGGAACGACTACAACGAGAACTGGTCGCTGCAGCGCTTCCGCCAGCAGTCGCGGATCTACCTGGTCCAGGACGGGGTGGACATCTCCGGCTCCCTGCCCGAGGAGATCCAGTCGCAGTTGCTTCAGGACAGCGTGATGGTGACCCCCGGGGAGGGCCGCAGCTACTACCGCAACCTGGATTTCTACACCGCGCACGAGGTGGGGGCGGCCTGGAGCTACCTGCGGTTCAAGCCCACGGCGAACCAGCTCGCCGACCCCCAGGGCCGCGCCCTCAGCCTGGCCTACCGGTACCAGAGCCCCACGGTCGTGGACTACCTGGTCGACCTCGGGGTGGACGACGACGGGGCGGTGCGGAACGACCAGATCGACGACTTCGGTTTCCCCCACGACGAGTTCGGGGTGATCCAGGACCGGTTCACCCCGGTGCGCACCCGGCTGCGGGTCAGCGAGTACATCGCCTCGTACGTCGAGCGGTTGGGACTGCCCCACGACAACACCCTTTCCCTGCAGCTCCTCGGCGCGTACCGCGACCTCCGCCTCAAGGACCCCGAGTCCGAGGATACCCGCGTGTTGGAGGGCCGGTTCCACTGGCCCCTGCGGTACTACCTCGGCGGGATGAACCTCCTGAGCGGGTACCCCTACTTCTCGACCTGGGGGAGCAAGCTCTTCTACAGTCGGGTGGGGTACTCCTTCCCGGTCCTCCCGCGGATCAGCCGGCGCTTCCTCAACTTCACCGCCTCCAAGCTCTACGCCGAGCTGTTCGCCGAGGCAGGCGCGGTCGGCAACTTCGGCAACGCCGAATGGGGCGACCTCAAGCCGCAACGCCTGGAGAACCACTTCCTGACCGATGCCGGGGCCGAGCTGCGCCTGCAGTTGTTCAGCTTCTACCGGGTGCCGATGACCGCCTTCTTCCAGGTGGCCCGGCCGTTCAACCGCGACCGCCTGCCGCTGGCTCCGGACGAACCCCGTCCTGACCGGTGGCGGTACTACTTCGGCTTCGGGCTGTAAACGGGGAGATGGAATGACCGGAATCGACCACCGTCTGCTGGCCCTGCGCCTGAAGGTCCTCGAGATGCTGCAGGCCCTCACCCATCACCGTCTGCTCGCCGAAGAGGCCCGGCGGCACTGGCGGCGGCTCATCCTGCCCAACTGAGGAAGCCATGCTCAGGCTCATGCGGCTGCCGCGCGGCACCAACCGCAACCGTACCCTCCGGCGTCCGACCGAGGTTGCGGCCGAGGAGGTGGACATGACCGAGGTCGAGGATCTCTTCCGGCGCTTCTGGCGGGAGTTCCGCCGCTCGATGGCCGGACCGTGGACCGAAGGGGGAACCTCATGCGTCTGATCCTGCTTCTGGTCGCCGCTCTGCTGGCCGGGTGCGGCCGCTCCGAGTCCCCCCCGGCGCAGCAGAGCGGTCCGGAGCCCCAGTGGCAGCCCGGCGAGGTCGACACGGTCGGGGCGCGCAACCTGGCCGAGGGGGACACCACCAGCGGCGAGCGCGGCTTGGTCATCATCGAGACCACCCGCACCTTCGGCGACGGCGAGGCGGTCGGCTGGGAGTTCCAGGCCAGCCAGATCCGTCCGGTCAAGCTGATCGTCGTCCGCGCCGACCCCGAGCGCGAGCAGTTCGAGCTGGTCGGGGAGAGCGAGACCGTGGTGCCGCGGCGCAAGGGGATCAACCGGTTCGTCCTGCCCGAACCGATCCCGGTCACCCGCGGGTGCATGTTCGGCCTGGTCGTTCCGGAAGAGGAGTCGATCCCCTTCGCGGTGGTCCCCAACTGGAAGACCCTCATCACCACCCACGCGCTCGAGCGGCCGCTGATGCGCCGCGATCACTTCGCCACCTACGGCTGGCGGTATTCGGTGCGGGTGTTCTGGCGTCGGTCGCCGGCCGTGGCGACCCCCTGAGTCGAGACCAAGATCCCTATTCCGAGGAGAAGCCCGGTGTTCCGGACAGGCGTGCGCGCATGGGCGGTATTGGTGGCGGGTGGGGTGCTGGGACTCGCCGGCTGCGGCGGCAAGGAGGAGCCGGTCGACCCAGATCGGGCCCGTTTCGAGGCCGAAGCCAGCGAGCCGCGCCGGGCCATCACCGAGCGGCCGGAGGCGGCGCTGCCGCATTTCCAGCTTGGGCAGGTCTTCGCCCGGTACAACATGGTCGACTCGGCGCGGACCGAGTTCGAGACCTGCGTGGCCCTGGACGGGGGCTACCTCGACGCCCACTTCGAGCTGGCCAAGATCCACTACGGCCAGGGGCGGCTGGAGGAGGCGGCCCGCTCCTTTGAGGAGGTCGCCCGACTGCGGCCGGACCACTCCTGGGCCCTGAACAACCTGGGGTTCGTGTACAAGAAGCTCGGGCAGCTCGACCGGGCCGAGCAGGCCTACCTGAAGGCCATCGCCGCGGATTCGACCTTTGCCGAGGCCTACAACAACCTCGGGCAGCTCTACAAGCTCCAGGAACGGATCGGCGACGCGGTGGCCCTGTACCAGCGCGCCATCGCCCTCAACCCGCGGTTCGCCGAGGCCTACGTCAACCTGGCCATGATCTTCCGCGAGCAGAAACAGCCCGCCCCCGAGACCGAGGCCCTACGGGCCTACCTCGAGCGCTTCAGCGACACCGGCCAGCACAGCGAGTACGTCAAGGACCGGCTGCAGCAATTGGCCGCCGGGTCGGCACCGGCCGCAGCGCAGGCCCAAGGGCAGCAGTAGCTCAGGGACCACCGGCGGCGCGACGCTGGTGCCGGGCCTCGATCTCCGCGGCGTCGTCCTGTTCCCCGGACCGTGAACCGTCCGTCGGACCGGTCTCCCGCCTCAGCGCGTAGAGATACCCGAGGCCGGAGATCGCCAGGAGGACGGCAGAGGCCACGGCCAGCCCCTGACGCAGGAAGAGCGGCGTGGCCAGCACGTGGGCCACGGCCGTCAGGGTCATCGCCACGGTGCTCGCCTTCCCCAGGTGGTTGGCCGGGATGATCAGCCCCTGGCGCCGCAGCAGCAGCGCTCCTGCCCCCACGATCGCCGCGTCCCGTACCAGCAGCAGGACCAGCAGCCAGGCCGGGAAGTCCCGCCAGAGGACCAAGCCGAGGGCCAAGCCGCCGAGGAAGAGCTTGTCGGCCAGGGGATCGAGGATCTGGCCGAGGCGGGAAGACCGACCCAGGCGGCGAGCCAGCCAGCCGTCGACCAGGTCGCTGACCGCGGCGGTGCCGAGCAGCGCCAGGGTCAGCGCCGAAAGGTCCTCGCCGTCGCGCCGGAGCGACCAGAGGAGCGCCGGCAGGGTCACGACGCGGTAAAGGCTGACCAGGTTGGGCAGCATGG
>JBAZUN010000012.1:0-27967 GCA_041661365.1 Candidatus Latescibacterota bacterium | reverse complement strand
GCAGCATGGCGGACGAAGCCTAGCGGAGCATCTCCTGGGCGTGCTGACGGGCCGTGTCGGAGACCGTGTCCCCGGCCAGCAGGGCCGCGATCTCCTCGGCGCGCTCCTCGGGAGCCAGCGGATGGACCTCGGTGAAGGTGCGGCCCTTGGCCTGACGCTTGCGCACCGAGAAGTGGTGCTCGGCCAGCCCGGCGATCTGCGGCAGGTGGGTGATGGCGATGGTCTGGTGCGAGGCCGAGAGCTGACGCAGCTTGCGGCCGACCGCCGCGGCGATCCGGCCGGAGATCCCCACGTCGATCTCGTCGAAGACCAGGGTGGAGACGGCGTCCTTGGCGGCGATCGCCTCCTTGAGGACCAGCATCACCCGCGAGATCTCCCCCCCCGAGGCGATCCGGGCCAGGGGCCGCAGCTCCTCGCCCTGGTTCGGAGCGATGGCGAACTCGACCCGCTCCATCCCGTCCTGGTCCGCCCGCCAGTGCTTGCCGTCCAGCTCGACCGGCCCCTCGGGGTCCTCCTGGCTGCGTAGCTCGGCGCGGAAGCCGACCTGGGGCATCCCGAGGTCGGCCAGGCCGTGCGCCACGGCCTTGGCCAGATCCCGGGCCGCGCGCGTCCGCCCGGCCGTCAGGGCGGCGCAGGCCTCGGCAAAGCGGCGGCGGCTCTCCTCGACCCGGACCTTGGCCTCGTCCACCTCGGCATCGAGCTCCCCGGAGCGATTCTGTTGTCGCTCGAGGTCGTCGGCCCTGGTCAGCACCTCGCCCAGGGTCCCCCCGTACTTGCGCCGCAGACGGCGGAGCGCCTCCCCCCGCAGGCGCAGGGCCTCGGTCCGCTCGGGCTGGAACTCCAGGCCGTGGCCGTATCGGCCCACGGCCGAGGCCAGGTCCTCGAGCCGCACCCGCAGTTCCTCGAGAGCGGTCGACCATCCCTCGAGGGAGGGGTCGATCTCGACCAGGCGCTCGAGCTGGCGCCGGGCCCGCCCGAGCTGCTCCACCACCGAGCCGTCGGCCTCGTACAGGAGGTCGTTCAGCTCGGCGCTGAGCTGGGCCAGGGTCTCGGCGTTCTCCAGGACCTTCAGCTCGGCGGCCAGGCGGTCCTCCTCGTCCGGCTCGGGCGCCAGGGCTCGGATCTCCTCGAGCTGCTGCCGCCGCAGGGACTCCTCCTCGGCCAGGGCCTGCCGTTCGGCCCGGAGACGGTCGTGATGCTGCTCGGCCTCGCGCCACTGGCGGTGAAGGGAGGCCACGGCCGCCGCGGCTTCCTGCAGCCCCCCGAAGGCGTCGAGGAAGGCCGCGTGGCGCTCCGGGTCGAGCAGGTACTGATGCTCGTGCTGGCCGTGCAGGTCGACGAGCAGGGCCCCGAGTTGTCGCAGGCGCTTCTGCGGCACGGACAGGCCGTTGGCCAAGGCGCGGGAGCGCCCCTCGGCGAGGATCTCGCGGCGGAGCACGAGCTGGCCGTCCTCGAGCGGGCAGTCGAGCGCGGCCAGACGACCGGCCACCGGATCGTCCGCGGCGAACTCGAACAGGCCCTCGACCTGGCAGCGGTCAGCCCCGCTCCGGACCAGGTCGGCCCCGGCCGGCCCGCCCAGGATCGAGTAGAGGGCGCCCATGAGGATCGACTTGCCGGCCCCGGTCTCGCCGGTGATGACGTTGAGCCCCGGGCCGAACTCGATCGAGGTTTCTTCGATGAGCGCGAAGTTGCGGATGAAGAGGCGCGAGAGCATGGCCGGGCTCAGGAACCCTCGGCGTCGGCCTCGGGCTCGTCCTCCTCGTCGAGGAAGGACAGGTGAAGCTCGCCGGCCTCGTCGGTGGTCAGGACCTGGACCCGCTTGCGGGTCTCCTCGAGCCAGCGGTTGCAGGCCCGCGAGGCGGCGATCCCCTGCTCGAAGACGGTCAGGGCCTCTTCGAGTTTCAGGTCCCCGGTCTCCAGCCGCGCCACCGCGCTTTCCAGGGTCTCCAGGGCCTCCTCGAACGACGCGGGTTCAGGCATCGCCGGTCTCCTCGACCACGGTGGTGGCGCTTCCCTGGTGGAACCGCAGCCGGAGCCGATCCCCGGGCTTCAGGTCGCCGGCGCGCCGGACCAGCAGTCCGTCCTCCGGGCGTTCACAGACGCAGTACCCACGGGCTAGCTGCCCGAGGGGGCTGAGGGCCGCCAGCCGCCCGGCCGCCTGGCGAAAGGCCTGGAGCCGCGACCGCAGGTCCCAGTCCAACGAACGGGTCAGGTCGCGGGTCCGCTCGTCGACGCGCAGGCTGAGCTGGTCGAGCCGGTCGCAGAGCCGGCGTCCCAGCCGCTCGGGGTCCAGGTCGCGCAGCCGCTGCTCGTGCCGGCCCAGCAGGGTTCCGAGGGCGTAGCGGAGCCGGCGCCGGTGCTCGACGACGTGCCGCCGCAACTGCCCGTGCTCCTGGGCGACGATCTCGGCCGCGGCCGACGGCGTCGGCGCCCGGTAGTCGGCCACGTAGTCGGCGATGGTGTAGTCGACCTCGTGACCGACCGCGGAGATCACCGGCCGGGCCGAGCGATAGATGGCCCGGGCCACGATCTCCTCGTTGAACGGCCAGAGGTCCTCCGGCGAACCGCCGCCCCGGCCGACGATCAATATATCCACCCCCGGAAGGCGGTTCAAGTCGGCGATCCCGGCGGCGATCTCCTCGGCCGCGCCCGGTCCCTGGACCCGCGCCGGACGAAGGACGAGCTGCACCCCCGGGGCCCGCCGGCGCAGGATCTGGATCACGTCGCGGATGGCCGCCCCGGTGGGGGAGGTGACGATCCCGACGGTCCGCGGGTACGGCGGCAGGGGGCGCTTGCGCTCCGGCGCGAAGAGCCCCTCGGCCTCCAGCCGGTTCTTCAGCCGCTCGAAGGCGGCCGCCAGCTCGCCGACCCCGGCCGGCTGTAGTTGGGAGACCAGAAGCTGGTACCGACCGCCTCGTTCGTATACGGTGATGTGGCCGTAGGCCATCACCTGCATCCCGGCCTCGGGCTCGAAGGCCAGGGAGCGGGCCTGCCACTTGAAGATCACGGCGCTGAGTTGGCTCCCCTCGTCCTTGAGGGTGAAGTAGCGATGCCCCGAGGCGTGGTGGGTGTACCCCGACACCTCGCCGACGATCCAGCACATCGGCAGGCTGGCCTCGAGGGTGGCCTTGACCATGGCCGTGATCTCGGAGACGGTCAGGGGCCGGCCTCCAAGGTCCAGGGAGTCGGCGGGATCGGCAGGGGAGGGAGGCCGCATCGGGGTTCTGGAACGGATAGAGGATCAGGGCTCCTGCTCGTCGTGCGGACCGGCAGCGGACTGGACCGGCAGTTGCAGCCGCTCGATGGCCAGGCCGCGCCCGGTCCGCGGGCAGACCTCGAGGAGCACCCCGTTGAGCCGGACGTTCCCGTCGGCCGGCTTGAACCGGGCCGGCACCTGGCTGAGGAAGCGGCCGATGGCGATCTCGGCGCGGACCCCGATCACCGAGTCGTGGGCGCCGGTCATGCCGGCGTCGGTCAGGTACGCGGTACCCCCGGGGAGGAGCCGCTCGTCGGCGGTCTGCACGTGGGTGTGGGTGCCGATGATCGCCGATACCTGCCCGTCGAGGTACCAGGCCAGCGCCATCTTCTCGGCCGTGGCCTCGGCGTGGAAGTCGACGAGGATCACCGGGGTGAGGCGCCGCAGGCGCTCGGCCTCGGACCGGCCGGCGTGAAAGGGGCAGTCGATCGCCTGCATCAGGGTGCGGCCCTGCAGGCTGATGACCGCCACCGGGACGCCGGAGCGCGAGGGGAGGACCACCGAGCCTCGGCCGGGCGCCTCTACCGGGTAGTTCAGCGGCCGTAGGACCCGGTCGGTGCGCTGCAGGACGGCCGCGAACTCGGGCCGGTCCCAGACGTGGTTCCCGGTGGTGACCACGTCGACGCCGTAGGCGTGGAGCTTGCGGACGATGCTCTCGGTGATGCCGAAACCGCCGGCCGCGTTCTCCCCGTTGGCGACCACCAGGTCGACCTGCCGCTCCTGCACCAGCAGGGGGATCAGCTCGGCCGCGGCCCGGCGGCCCGGCCGGGCGAAGATGTCGGCGACGAAGAGGATCCGCAGCGGTCGGTCGCCGTCGCCCTCGGGGGCGGTCGCCGCAGCCGGCTCAGCGAGCGGATCAGCGGGCATAGTGGACCGCGCGGACCTCGCGGATCACGCAGACCCGGATCTGGCCGGGGTGGTCCAGCTCCTTCTCGAGCTGGTCGGTGATCTCGTCGGCGAGCTGGTCGGCGTAGGCGTCGTCCACCGTCTCGCTGTCGACCAGGACGCGGATCTCCTTGCCGTTCTGCAGGGCGAAGGCCTGCCGCACCCCGGTCTGGCGCTGGGCGATCTCCTCGATCTGCCGCAGCCGCCGGAGGTAGTCCTCGATCTTCTCCTTGCGGGCGCCGGGCCGGCTGCGCGAGATCTCGTTGGCGGCGGAGACCAGCACCGCGATGGCCGAGCGGACCGGCAGGTTCTGGTTGAGGGTCTCGATGACCTGCACCACCTCGGCGCCCTCGCCCGATTTGCGGGCCAGGGCCGCGCTGGCCTGACCCGCGTCGGTCCCCACCTCGTAGCTGAAGGCCTTGCCGATGTCGTGGAGCAGGCCGGCCCGCCGGGCCAGGGCCGCGTCCAGGTCCAGCTCCTCGGCCATCATCCCGGCCAACAACCCGACCTCCTTGCTGTGCTCCAGCAGGTTCTGGCCGTAGCTGGTGCGGAAGCGGAGCTGGCCGAGGGCCTCGAGCAGGGGCTCGGCCAGGTCGTGGATCCCCAGGTCGAAGGCCGCCTTGGAGCCGGATTCGCGGATCATCTCCTCGGTGTCCTGGCTCGCCTTGGCGTAGACCTCCTCGATCCGGCCGGGGTGGATGCGGCCGTCCTGGATCAGGCGCAGCAGGGTGTTCATGGCGATCTCGCGGCGCAGCGGATCGAACCCCGAGAGCATGACGATCCCGGGGGTGTCGTCGACGATCACCTCGACCCCGGTGATCATCTCGAAGGAGCGGATGTTGCGGCCGTCGCGGCCGATGATGCGACCCTTCATGTCGTCGGAGGGGATCGGGACCACGGTCACCGTGCTCTCGACGGCCAGCTCGCCGGCGAATCGCTGCACCGAGCGCACGATGATCTCCTTGGCCTCGAGGTTGGCCAGGGCGATGGCGCTGTCCTTGATCTCGCGGACCTTGCGCGAGGCGAACTGCCGGGCGCTGTGCTCGAGCTGGCGGATCAGGGTCTGGCGCGCCTCGGCCTGGGTCAGCCCGGCCAGCTCCTCCAGCCGCTGGTTCTGCTGGCGCACCAGCTCGGTCAGCCGGGTCTCGTCCGCGGCGATGGTGGCCTCGCGCTGCTCCTGCTCCTGCTCGGTCTTGACCAGGGTGGCTTCCTTGCTCTCGAGCAGGTCGACCTTGCGGTCGAGCTGCTGCTCGCGCTCCACCAGCCTGGCCTCCAGCTCGCGCAGGGCCCGCCGGTCGGCCTCCAGCTCCCGCTCCAGCGGCTCCCGCTCGCTGCGCCACTCGTCCCGGGCCTCGAGCACGGCCGTCCGCTTGAGGGCCTCGGCCTCCAGGGCGGCCTGCTCCACCAGCTTGCGCGCCGCCGCCTGGGCGGTGTCCAGCTTCCGGCGGCGGGCGCGGTCGCAGACGAGCCACCCCAGCAGGATCCCGGCCGCGAAGGCCGTCAGAACCAGGGCGATGATGCCCACCAGGGGCATACGGTATCTCCTGTCTCGGTTGCCGCTCCCCGGACGGGTCCGAAGGCGCGGTAGAGGGAAAGGCGGGTGTCGGGGTGGGGATCGCGGACGCGGCCCGGAAGCCGTGCTCCAGGCCGACGTCCAGCGGGAACGGCCGCCCGTCCCAGCGGAACCGGTGAGACAGACGCGGGCGAGCGGCCGGGGTCATGCCCCGGCGGTCGTCACCGGGGCTGCGGGTCGAGGATGCCCGGGCTGCGTCTGCTCGAACAGCCGGCCAAGGGAGCTGGCCAGTCGTCCGGCCCGCTGGCCGATGTCGTTCTCGGTCTCCCGGTATTCGGACTGCAGCCTGAACAGCTCGTCCACCAGGTTGAGGCCGGCCAGCACCGCAATCTGCCTCGCGGCCGTGGACGGCTGGGACTGCTCGACCTGGCGCATGCCTTCGTCCACGAGTCGGGCTACCGCGCTGACCCCTTCAGGGGTCTGCCCGGGACCCAGGGCGATCTGATAGTTCTTCCCGTGGATGTTGACGACGACGCTGGTTACCGGTTTCAGCATCCTGTCGCTCTCCGGTGTCTAATCCCCGCCCATCCCCGCGGTGTCGGCCGCGGCCGGACGCCCGGTGGGGCGCCGGGCCGGACTCACGCCTCCACCGACTCCAGCTTGGCCAGCAGGTCGACGATGCGACCCCGGATGACCTCGCGGTTCTGGCCCATCTCCTTCAACTCGGTCTCGACCTGGGCCAGCCGGACGCACTGACTCTTCAACTGCCCGGTCTCGGTCGTGAGTTCATCGACCTGGTGTTTCAGCTCGGCGTTGTCCTGCCGCATCCGGCCCAGCAGATCGACCAGACGGGTGACCTCCTGTTCCAGGCGCTCAAAGTTGGTGTCGACTGCCATGGGAGGGTAAAACTCCTCTCGCGGGTGGGTGAATCGCAGCGGTTCCGAGAACCCGGCGGTCAGCGCAGCACGGCCCCGCACCGCTCCTTCAGGCGCTCCAGCACCTCGCGGACGGCGGCGTCGGCTTCCTCGTCGGCCAGTGTCCGATCCGGCGCCCGGAAGCGCAACGCGAAGGCCAGGCTCTTGTGCCCGTCCGGAATCTGGTCGCCTTGGTACAGGTCGAAAAGCTCAACCTCTTCGATGAGGTCGGGGCAGGCGGCCCGGATCTCGACGGCCACCCGCGCCGCAGCCGTGTCCTCGCTCAGCACGAGGGCCAGATCCCGCGCGATGGCCGGGAACCGCGGGAGCGGGACAGCGGTGGGGACCTGGGTCTGCCAGTGCTCCAGCAGGGATTGGAACCGCAGCTCAAAGATATATACGGGGCGGTCAATATCAAAGCCCGCGCACAGGGTCGGCGCGGCCTCGCCCAGATAGCCGCAGGCTTCCCCGGCCAGCTCGATGCGGGCCGCCCGGCCGCGCCGCAGGCAGGGGTGTTCCTCGGCGGCGAAGGCGAGCGACGGATCCTCGAGCAGGGCCTCCAGGGCGCCCTTCAGATCGAGCAGATCGGCCTCCTGCCGGTCGGCCTGCCAGGGCGAGGCAGACCGTCGGCCGGTCCACAGCGCGGCCAGGCGCAGCTCCTCGCCCGGCCGCTCCTGGGAAGGAGCCTGGCGGAAACAGCGGCCCAGCTCGAAGACGCGCACCGCGTCCAGGCGCTGGTTCAGGTTCCGCCGGGCCACGTCGAGCAGGCTGGGGATCAGGGAGGTGCGCAGGCAGGCCTGGCCCTCGGTGGGGGGATTGGTCAGTCGGACCGCGGCGGCCTCTTCGTCGATCAGGCGCAGCCAGCGGCTTTCCACCACCGTGTTGGTCATCGCCTCGTCGAACCCCAGTCCGGCCAGGTGCTCTCGGAGGGTCCGGCGCAGGGCGAAGGGTCGTTCGAGTGGTCTCAGCCACGGGGCCCTGGCCTGGCTGGAGCCGGGGATGCCGTCGTAGCCTTGGATTCGGCCCACCTCCTCGATCAGGTCGGCTTCCCGCCGCAGGTCGGGCCGGAAGCTCGGCACCGCCACCTCCAGCAGATCGCCCTGCACCGTAACCCGGCATCCCAGCAGCTCCAGGACGCGGGTGATCGCGGCGGCGGTGTGCCGGGTGCTCAGGATCTGGTTCACCCGGCTGACGCGGGCGTGCACCAGGACCGGGGTCGGCGGCTCGGCGGCCACGTCCACGGCTCCCGGGGCGACCTTGCCCCCGGCCAGCTCGGCGATCAGGCGGGCCGCGCGGTCGGCGGCCAGCGGGGTCATCTCCCGGTCCACCCCCCGCTCGAACCGCATCGAGGCCTCGGTCTGCATCTGCAGCAGCGACCTGCCGCACCGCACCCGCCGCGGCTCGAAGCAGGCGCTCTCGAGCAGGAGGTCGGTGGTCTGCTCCGTGACCTCCGAGGCGGCCCCGCCCATCACCCCGGCCACCGCCACCGGCCGTCGGCCGTCGGCGATCACCAGGATCTCCTCGGTCAGCTCGCGGGACACCCCGTCCAGGGTCTCCAGGGATTCGCCGGGCCTGGCCCGGCGCACGACGATGCTCGCGTCGGTCAGGCGTGCCAGGTCAAAGGCGTGCAGGGGCTGGCCCAGCTCCATGAGGACGTAGTTGGTCACGTCGACGACGTTGTTGATCGGCCGCAGGCCCACGGCCCGCAGCCGGCGCTGGAGCCAGCCCGGGGAGGGACCGATCCTCACCCCCCGGACGACGCGGGCCACGTACCTGGGGCAGTCGGCCGGGGTTTCCACCCTGACCGAGATACTCGTTCCGGCCGCGGCGCCGTCTTCGTCGACCACGGAGGGCGGCAGGCGGAGGGACGCCCCGTTCAGGGCCCGGACCTCGCGGGCGATCCCCAGCACGCTCAGGCAGTCGGGCCGGTTCGGGGTCACCTCGAAGTCGAGGGCCACGTCGTCCAGGCCGAGCGCCACGGCCAAGGGCTGCCCCGGTTCGAGGGCAGGGTCGAGGACCAGGATCCCCGCGTGGTCCTCGCCGAGCCCCAGCTCGTCCTCGGCGCAGATCATCCCCGAGGACTCGACGCCGCGGATCTTCGCCGGGCGGATCTCCATCCCTCCCGGGAGCCGGGCGCCGGGCAGGGCCAGGGCCACCTTCTGGCCCGCTGCCACGTTGGGCGCGCCGCAGACCACGGTGCGCACCTCGTCCCCCGCGTCGACGCGACAGACCGACAGCCGGTCCGCCCCCGGATGCCGGCCGCATTCCAGGACGTGGCCGACGACGATCCCGGCGAAGCGCGCGCCCAGGTCGTCGGCTCCTTCCAGCTCGGTGCCGGACAGGGTCAGCCGTTCGACCAGCTCGGGCCAGTCCCAGGAGCAGTCGACGTATTCCTTGAGCCAGTTGCAGGTGACCTTCATCGGTGGTTCCCACGGTGACGCGGTGCCGCGCAGGCCCGGTCCGGGGGCTGACGCGGTACCGCCGGAGGCCGACTCAGAGCTGTCGGGTGAAGCGCAGATCGCTCTCGAGGAACAGCCGGATGTCGTCGATCCCGTGGCGGATCATGGCGATCCGCTCGATCCCCATGCCGAAGGCGAACCCGGTGTAGGCCTCGGGGTCGTACCCCACGGCCTCGAACACGGCCGGATCGACCATCCCGGCCCCGGCGATCTCGATCCAGCCGGTTCCCTTGCAGACCCGGCAGCCGGCGACCCCGCCGTCGCACAGCGAGCACGAGAAATCGTACTCGACACTGGGCTCGGTGAAGGGGAAGAAATGGGGGCGGAAACGCACCCGGGTCCGTTCCCCCAGCAGTTGACGACCCATCATCTCGATGGTCCCCTTGAGGTCGGCGAAGGAGACCCCGCGGTCGACGTACAGCCCCTCGATCTGATGAAAGGCGAAGTGGTGGGTGGCGTCGACCGCCTCCTTGCGGTAGACCCGCCCCAGCGAGATCACCCGGACCGGCGGCGGGGTCCGCTCCATCACCCGGATCTGGACCGTGGAGGTGTGGGTCCGCAGGAGCAGACCGCGCTCGAGGTAGAAGGTGTCGTGCAGGTCGCGGGCCGGGTGGTCGGCCGGGGTGTTGAGGGCGTCGAAGTTGTGGTACTCGTCCTCGACCTCCGGGCCGTCGGCCAGGTCGAATCCCATGCCGCGGAAGATCTCGACCAGCTCGTCGCCCAGGCGGGCAAGCGGGTGGAGCCGGCCCAGCCTCGGGCGGCGGCCCGGGAGGGTCACGTCGAAGGCTCGGCCGCTCGAGGCCGCGAACAGGACGGCGGCGCGACCGTCCAGGGCCTCCTGCAGCGCCTTCTGTGCAATGCCGGCCGCCTTGCCCAGGGCAGGGCGGTCAGCGGCCGGCAGCTCCCCGATCCGGCTCATGATCGCCCGCAGCCGGCTCTTGCGACCCAGATGTCGGACCCGCAGCTCCTCGACCTCGGCGACGGTGGCGGCCGAGGCTACCTCGGCCAGGGCGGCTTGCTGCAGCGACGCCAACTCCTCCAGGGTGTCCACGGGGCAAGCCCTCGCATCGGCGTAAACGAGGAGCAGCGGCCAGGCGCCTCTCCGACGAAGCGAGAGGGCCCCCGCTGCTCGGGGTACGGACGGGAAGGTGACCAGAAGCGGGTCGGACGACCCCTATCGGTCAGGCCGGCTTCCGGTGGCCGCGCCGAACAGGGGTCTCGACCGGCTCCTAGAGGTGCGCTTTGGCCTGCTCGGCCACCGCAGCGAAGGCCTTGGGATCCCGGACCGCGATGTTGGCCAGGTTGCGGCGATCGATCTCGACCCCTGCCTTGCCCAGGCCGAAGATCAACTGGTTGTAGTTCAGGCCGTTGAGCCGGGCAGCGGCGTTGATGCGGATGATCCAGAGACGCCGGAAGTCCCGCTTCCGGTTGCGGCGGTCGCGGTAGGCGTAGACCTGGGCCCGGTCGAGGGCTTCCTGCGCCGTGCGGAAGAGCCGGCTGCGCGCCCCCCAGAACCCCTTGGTCTGCTTGAGGACCTTCTTCTTGCGTCGGCGCGTGGCGACGCCGTGCTTGACCCTTGGCATCCGGTGTATCTCCTCGTCTCGGACCACCCCGGCCGCGTGGCAGCCGGGAACGGCGAACAGGCCGCGCGCTCTACTTCAGCCCGAGGGCGCGCCTGACGTTTTTCATGTTGGCCTGGGCCACGGCGCTGCTCTTGCGGAAGCTCCGCTTGCGCTTGGTCGAGCGACCACCGAGCAGATGGGTGGCGTTGGCGTTGCGGCGCTTGAGGCTGCCTGACCCGCGCAGCTTGTAGCGCTTGGCCGAGGCCTTGTGGGTCTTGATCTTGGGCATTTCGGGTGCCTCTCGGGACTTAGCAGCCGCCCGCTCGGCAGGGCAGGATATCCGGCCGGGGGGCTTCAGAATAGGTGACAGAAGGGCGTAAATCTAACCCACGCGATGGGTACTGTCAAGCAACCGACACCCCATCTCCCGGGGCGCGGGAAGCGGTGGTCGCCCCCGGAGCGGGAGATGGGATTCGATGGCTGCCGGCTGTTCTACCGGGCCCAAGGGGGGGGATCCGCCCCGCCCGGCGCGGGGTCGCTCCCCTGGCTGGCCCTCTGGGCGGCGGTGGTCGTCCGCTCCCCGAAGTGGTCGGCGAAGTCGAAGAAGTCGGCGAAGTCGATCGGGCCGCCGCTGTCGTCCAGGTCGAAGCGGGCGTCGACCTCGCCGAAGTAGTCGGCGAACAGGAAGAAGTCCGCCAAGTCCACCTTGCCGCTGCCGTCGAAGTCGGCGCTCTTCGTCTGCCGGCCGGTCAGCACCACCTCGGCTCCGGCGGTCAAGGTGTCCGGCTGTTGGATACCGCGGCTGCGGGCCAGGGCCTGCACCACGCGGATCCGGGTGGTGGCACTTGACCCGAAGCCGGCCCGGGCCGTAAAGCGGGCCACGGCCAGCAGACCGTCCCCGGACCCGGATTCTGGTCCGGTGAGCTCGACCTGGATCAGGGTGTCGGCCGGGAGCGACCGGGAGACCGAGCCCCGGGCCAGACCCAGGTCCAGCAGGTTGGGCTCGCGGTCGGTGCGGGCCAGCAGGGTGTCGGTGGTCAGCAGAGCGGGATCGAAGGCCAATACCACGGTGCAGGCCACCAGGTCCACGGCCCGGCGGGCGTGGAGGTAGACCTCCACTTGCTCGCCGCTGCCGATCCCGCCGGCGCTTACCCCCTGGTTGCCGGCGGCCGGATCGAAGTCGAGGCCGACCTCGGTGGGCACGATCCCGTTTCCTGAGGCGGCGACCTGCACCTCAAAGTGCTCGGGATCATTGGTGGCCAGGGTCAGGGTGGTGGTCCGGGCCCGGCGGGTCTGCGGCGCGAAGAGTACCTCGAGCGAAGCGGTCTGCCCGGGAGGCACCACCACGGCCGCGGTGTCGGCCCAGAACCGGCTGTCGCCCACGGTGACGCCGGTGATCCGAAGGTCGGCGTCGCCCTGGTTGCCGACGATGAGTTCGGTCCGGCCGGTGTCGCCCAGGGCTACGCTGCCGAACCGCACGGTGTCCGGATTCACGACGATCACCGGGGCTCGCCGGCTGTCGACGACCCACGAGACGGTCACGGTATCCGTCCGGTCCGAGACCCGCACCCTGACGGTATCCAGTCCGGCCGCGAGCGGCGTGTAGGCCAGACTCGGAGTCCCGGCCTGCGGCATCACCTGGCCGTTCAGGCGCCAGAGATAGCTCAGGGAGTCCCCGTCCTCGTCCGTCACGGTGACGGAGAGGAGAACGGGTTGGCGGATCACGGCGGGTACCGGCACCTCCGGAGAGGGGATGATCGCGGCGATCAGCGGCACGTCGTTCACCGGGCTGACCTGCAGGACGAAGGCCTGCTCGGTCGCGGCTCCGCGCGCGTCGGCGACGCGGATGGTCACGGTCTTCCGACCGGTATCGGCTGCGGCCGGGGTCCAGGTGAGCAGCCCCAGCCGGTCGACGGCCATCCCCGAGGGACCGGTGGTCAGGGAGTAGCTCAGCGCGTCCCCCTCCTCGTCGGTCGCCTGCACGGCGTACCGGTACGGCCGGTCCTCGAAGGCGACGGTATCGGGCGAGGTCAGCACCACCGGTGGGTCGTTGGTCGCGCTGACGCGGATGCGGTACCGCTGGGTGGCGGTGACCCCGGCCCGGTCGCGAACGGTAAGGATCACGTTGTGCGCGCCGACCTGGGCCGCGGTCGGCGTCCACCGGATCGTTCGCGTCGAGTCGAGGCTCATCCCGACCGGCACCGTGGGGAGCGAAACCGCCAGCGAGTCTCCCGGATCGGGATCGCTGATCGTCACGCTATAGGTGTAGAGGTGGTCCTCGGCCGCCAGGGTATCCGGTGTGGAAACGATGACCGGTGGGTCGTTGACGTTGCTCACCACGAGGATGAACGACTGGGTGGCGCTGCCGCCGCGACCATCGTCGGCCGCCAAGGTCACCGACACCCGACCCACGTCCGCCTGGGTCGGCGTCCACCGCAAGGCACCCGTGGCTGGATCCAGGCTCATCGCCGTGGGGCCGGTCTGCAGCGTCAGGTTGACGGGATCCCCATCGTCGTCGGTGGTTCGGACCGCGTAGGTATAGGCCGATTCCTCGGCCGCGGTGGTGTCGGGCGTGCTGGCAAACACCGGGGGCACGTTGGCCGGCCGCACCCGCAGCGGGAAGTAGTGGACGCCTTGCCCGCCGTTGGTGTATACCGTCATCCCGAGCAGGTAGGTGCCGATGTCGGCGGCGGTGGGGGTCCAGGTGATCGGTGGCGCCTTGCCGAAGACCCGGTACGGATCCATGGTCGGTGCCCCCGATCCCGACACGAGGTCGACCAGGGTCACCCGCTGGGTCGGAGAAAGGACCGGGTCGTAGACGAACGGACGGCCCTCCACGGCAACGCTGTCCGGCAGGTTGGTGATCTTCAGTTGCGCGAACGAGGTGTCGGGCAGGGGGGCACCACTGTTCCGGGGTCCGCCATACATGCCGACGTTGCAGGTGTCGCCGTCGTCGGCCGAAAGCCGGCCGCCGCGCGGATCCTGCAGGCTGACCACCGGATTACCACTGTCCAGGGCCGGCGAACCGGGCAGCAGCTCAAAGCGGGTGGCGGCCGGATCGAGGAGCTTGGGGTCGGTGTAGAGGTTGTGACCGGCACTGGCGGCCGTGGAGAAGCTGGGCACCAGCGCGTTCAACCGATTGATCGCGCCCGTGGTGTCGGGCGTGAACGAGATGGACACCGGCAATCCCTGGGCCGTGGTGTCCGGGAAGCGGTCGGCGGCGTAGACCAGCAGCTTGTAGTAGAGCGTCGCGAGGTTCCCGCTGGGGTCGCGCACGCCGATGTTGATGGAGTGAGAGCCCGTATCGGCCAGGGACGGCGTCCAGGAGATCCTGCCGCTGTCGGCGGTGGCGGCGGCGGGCAGGGCGTAGGTCTCGAAGGAATAGAGCGAGCGAGTGCCGGAGACCTGAATGGTGTAGCGATACGGTACCCCCACCTTGGCCAGCGTGGGAGGCGGGGAGGTGACCATCGCCGGGACCACCGCGCCCTGTTCGGCCAGGGTCAGGGTATCTCTAACCGTGCGGCGGACGTTGATGGTGTCGGTGCGGGCGGAGAGCAGGAGGATCTCCGCGTTCCAGAACAGATTGTACCGCACCAGGGGCGGCTCGACCGAACCCGAATCGAGCAGGACGGGCTGCTCCGGGTCGACGAACAGGTTGTTCTGGACGTCGGTCCGGTTTCCCGAGGTCAGGAGATGGGGCGAGGGATTGCGGTAGAAGGTGTTGTTCCGCACCTCGTCGCGCTGGGTCAGATCGACGAAGGTGTCGTGCAGCTCGATGACCGGGACCGGGCTGGCCGAACTGCCGCAGTCCCGCACCAGGTTGTTGTAGAAGCGCACCCGGCCGTTGCGGGCATAGATCACGTGGCCGCCGTCGGTGGCCTGCAGCCCGGTGAACCGGTTGTTGACGACCCTGAGCGAGCAGCCGTCGCAGTAGATGGCGCCTCCGAGGGAGGCGCGCCCGTTGATGAACTCGATGCCGCTGACCAGGAAATCGCTCGTTCGCCCGGTGATGCTGAAGAAGCCGGACCGACCCTCGGCGTCGAAGACCACGCGACCCTGGGCTTCGAGATAGATGCCGGACTGGGTTACGGTGAGCGGGAACTGCTCGCCGTTGGTGGCGGTCGAGTAGGTGCCGGCGGCCACGCTGATGAGGTGCGGCCGGCCACGCCTCTCCAGATGGGCGATGCGGAGGGCGTGCCCGATGGTGCGGAAGGGGGTGGTGCGGTCCTGAGCGCTTTGCACCGAGCGGCGGTCGTCCCCGTTCCCCCCGGGCGTACCGTCGACGTAGAAGTGCAGACCTGAGGCGTGCCGGGTACAGGCCAGCACCAGCACGAACACGAGGAGGATACGGGGTCGCATAGGCGGAACCCTCTTCTTGCCTGCTCCGCGAAGGCAGGGACTGCAGGGACACGCCGCGGCGGAGCGCAATAGCCTAAATAATCAACAAAGGCTAAGGAGTGTCAAGAACTTATGATCGTTTCGAGCCTTGTCCGACCGAATGGCGCTCCAGCAGTTCACGTACCTGGGGACGGACAAAGATGTCCTCGAGCGGCAGCCGGGCCAGGGCATCGCTGATGACCCTCACGCGCTCGCCCACGGGCAGGGCTCGGTTGACGATCAGGCAGGTGCGTCCGCCATACCGGCACAACCCCCCGCGCCCCTCCAGGTCGTCGTACCGCATCTCCACGGCCAGGGATTCGGCCAGGGTCTCCAACTCCTGCAGCACCGTCGTGAGGTCCATGGGTCGCCGGGCGGGATTATAGCCCAGGGGAGGCCGTGCCGGGCAGGGAGAGGATAGAGGAGTGATGCTAAGATAGCCACGGTCCGGGCAGGTGGACAAGTCGCCGGTCTTGGTGCCCCTGATGTCCTCCTTCTATATTGGGCATATCCTGGAGCCTTGCTGCACCAGGCGCCGCGTCGAGCACGCGGATCAGCGATGCGGTCTATCCGTCCACCCGCCGCCGGACCCGGCGACCGTGCAAAGGGGGTTGGCAGAGCGTGGCCGAGACCTGGGTTCTGGTGACCAACGACGATGGCGTTGACTCACCGGCGTTGACGCCGCTGCTGACCGAGTTGGGGCGGTTCGTCGAGGTGCGGGCCGTGGTCCCGGCCGCGGAATGCAGTTGGACCGCCAAGGTCATGAGCCGCTTCCGGCCGGTCGAGGTGACCCGATCCGAGCAGACCGGGGATTCCGTCTGGGCGGTCACCGGATACCCGGCCGACTGCGCCAATCTGGGAGTACATACCCTCTTCACCACCCCTCCGGCCCTGGTCGTCTCTGGAGTGAACATGGGAAACAACGCCGGCCTGGCCTATCTCCTCAGCTCCGGAACCGTGGGCGCCGCCCTCGAGGGGGCGCTGGCCGGGATTCCCGCCGCCGCCTTCTCGGTCCAGCTCGACGACCAGGACTACGCGCGGTGGCGCGGGCACCGCGAGCTGAGCCCGGCCGTGGGACGGCTGCTGGACCAGGCGGCCAGGACCACGGCGGAGATCGCGGCCGAGGTGTTGGCCGGCGGTCTGCCCGCCGGTGCGGACCTGCTCAACGTCAACCTGCCGGCGACCCTCGGCCCGGACACCGCCCGTCGGTTCGCGCCGGTGACCCGCACGGCCTACGGCCCGTACTTCGCGCCGGCGGACGGGGACGGTCGATACCGGTACCGCTTCTCCGGTCTGCGGGTCACGGCCGAGGATCCGGCCGGCGACCTGGCCGTTCTGGGCCGAGGTGAGGCGGCCATGACCGCGGTCCGCCTGTCCATGGGAGCCGTGCCCGGGGAGGTGGATCGGGCGCGGTTCGAGCGGCCCGGGGAGTCGGGCCGCCGCGCGGCCTGCTGAGAAGCCCGGCCGGTCATGTCCCCCTGCCGATTCCGGTGGAAGATCCTGGCGGTCGCCGCCGCAACCTGCCTGGCGCCGGCCGTCGGTCCGGGGTGGGCCGCGGAAGCGCCGGCCGATTCCGCGGCGAGGCCGGCAGGTCCTGCCACGCCGCTGGAGGGGGCGGCCAGGGCGGCGACCGAGCAGACGGTCGACGCGGTGCGGTGGATGGCCAAGCGCCGCCAGTTCACCGTCAACGACACCGACTACGGCGTCACCGGTCTGCCGATCTTCTACTATGGTCCCAACACGGGGTGGAACTACGGGGCCCGGGTGCAGGTGACCGACTACGGCCGCCGGCCGTACCGCTACCGGGCCACGGTCCAGTTCCTCAACTCCACCGCCGATCGCTCGGACACCTTCCTCCGGCTCAAGGTCCCCCGCATCTCCGGCACCGGCTACGGGGTCCTGCTCCTGGCCAGCGACCTGCGTGACATCCGCGCCCGGTACTACGGTCTTGGCAACGACAGCGAATTCCACCAGGAGTTCACCGATCCCCATAGCCCCGAATACCGCGACCGGAGCTACTACTTCTACGTGCTCCGCCGGCCGCGTTTCATCCTGAGTCTGCTGCGGCAGGTCTGGGGTCCCGTGGGGCTGTCGGCGGGATTCGGCCTCGAACGGACCAGTATCAGTCCCCACGGGCAGGCCTCCTTCTACCAGGATCAGGGTACCCCGGACGGGGTCAAGGACGGCCTCACCGGCTTCATCAGCCTGACGGCGAGCTGGGACACCCGGGACGACGAGATCATCCCCAAGACCGGGGTCTTCCACGAGTGGTCGTACGAGACCTCGCGGAACTCGGTTCTCGGCCTGTTCTTCGAGGAGATCGACTTCCGCCGCCACACCGTCACCGACGCCCGGTACATCCCCCTCACCAACCGTCTGAACCTGGCGCACCGGACCGTCTTCGAGAACCTCAGCGGGTCGGTCCCGCTCTACGCCTACGGGGAGATGGGCGGCGGCCGGCGGATCAAGGGGCTGGGGGGCGGCGACACCCTGCGCGGGTACGACACCCAGCGATTCACCGACAACGTGCGCTTCTTCACCAACACCGAGCTACGCTACCAACTGCGCACGGCCCGCTTCCACCGGCAGCACCTGGAGTGGACCGGCGTCGTCTTCGTCGACGCCGGTCGCGTCTGGCCCGATCTCCAATCCATCACTCCGCGCGGCATGCACCTTTCCGGCGGCCTGGGCCTGCGGCTGTACTGGAACGACGATTTCGTCATCAGCACCGCGTTCGGCCTGTCGCGGGAGCAGGTCTACATCCCGATCAAGTACCGCAACATCTTCTGAGCAGGATTATCCTGCCGTTCGCCGGAGTCGCTGCACCCGGCAGGCCAGCCAGGCCACCCCTAGTCCGAGGAGCAGGTCCTTGGGCCAGGGGGCCAGGCCCAGGGCCAGGGTGGCTACCGGGGAGAGGGGTTGTCCGGCGAGGTACCGCAGGTTGAGGTAAAGCCAAGGCACCCCGGTCAGGTAGAGGACCGTCAGGCCGGCCTCGACGGCGACGAGGTGGCGGCGGTAGGAGGTCGCCTGGTCGGCCAGGGTGCCCACCGTCCAGGCCGCCAGGGGAAAGCCGAGCAGGTACCCGAAGGTCGGTTCCAGCAGGTAGTGCACCCCTCCCCCGCCGACGAAGACCGGGAAGCCGACCAGACCCGCGGCCACGTACACGACCTGGCTGACCGCCCCGAGCCGGGCTCCAAGCCAGGCGCCGGCCAGGCAGACGAAGACCGGCTGCAGGGTAAAGGGGACGTACGGGACGGGCAGGTGGAGGAGGGCGCCGACCGCGGTCAGCCCCGCCATGAGCGAGGCCGCCGCCAGGCCGCGGGCTGAACGGATCGGGAGCCGGCTGCCGGTCAAGAGATCGGCGTGGCGGCGGGGGGCGAGAGGAAGGCCATGAGCCGGGCCAGCTCGGAGGCCAGTTGGTCGCGCCGCACGATGCGGTCGATGAAGCCGTGCTTGAGGACCGTCTCGGCGACCTGGAACCCGGCCGGCAGGGCGTCGGTGCCGAGGAACTGCTTGATGACGGACTGGCCGGCGAAGCCGACGCGGGCGCCGGGTTCGGCCAGGATGACGTCACCGAGCATGCCGAAGCTGGCGGTGACCCCGCCGTAGGTGGGGTCGGTGAGGAGGGTGATGTAGAGCAGCTCGGCCTGGGCCAACTGTCCCAGCTTGGCGCTGACCTTGGCCATCTGCATGAGCGAGAGGGTCCCCTCCATCATCCGGGCGCCGCCCGACTGACAGACGATGATCAGCACGCGCCGGTCGACCATGGCCCGGTCGATCAGGCGGGCCAGCTTCTCGCCGGTGGCGCTGCCCAGGGTGCCCATGATGAAGCGGGTGTCCATTACCGCCAGGGCCACCGGCTGACCGCCGATGGTCGCCACCCCGGTCAGCACCGCCTCGTTGAGGCCGCTCTCTTTGCGACTGGCCTTGAGCCGGTCGGCGTACCGCTTGGTGTCGCGGAAGTGCAGCGGATCGGTGGAGGTCAGGCGGGCGTCGAGCTCGACGAAGCTCCCCGGGTCGGACAGGAGGTCGACGTACTGGTCGCTGCGGAGGGGGAAGTGGTATTCGCACTCCGCGCAGATCCAGCGTTGCCGCTCGAGCGCGGCCTGGTAGCTGGCATGCCCGCACCGCGGGCACTTGCTCCAGATCCCCTCGGGGATCTCGCGCTTGATCTGGGTTCTCAGGCCGGACTTCATCCGCTCGAGCCAGTTCACCGGACGATCCTTCAGACCAGCCGACGCCGGCGCAGCTCGACCAGGGTGATGCCGGCGGTGACCACCAGACCAAGAGAGGCCAGGAAGACCGGTCGCCGGTAGAGCGGGCGACGGACCGGACGGGGCGCGGGGCGCACGGGCGCGGCGGCGACCGCCTGCACGCGCTGGATCACGGCCTCGACCGCCTTGGCCTGGTCGGGGAGCCGATCGGCGGCCAGGGCCGTCCGCGCGACCAGGTCCAGCCGCTCGTAGGCGTGGAGCTGTCCGCGCAGCTCGGGCTGGAAGACCAGCCGTTCGCCGAGGGTCGCGGTCGCGTCGGGATCGAGCTCGCCGTCCACGTACGAGGACAGCGCCTCTTCAAGACTCCGCTGGGGCGGGGAGAGGAACGACATGGTGACTTCTCCACTGCATGCGGGGCCAGCCCGCGGTCAGAGCAGCTCCTGCTGCTCGAGCGCGCTCAGGAGTTTCCGGCGCGCGCTGAAGATCCTCGAGCTGACCGTGCCCAGCGGGACGCCCAGGATTCGGGCGATCTCGCCGTAGGACAGCTCCTGGAAGCTGTTCAGGATCAGCGCCTCGCGCAGGGGATCGGGGAGCTGATCGATCAGTTCGCGCACCCGCCGGCGCGTTTCCTCGGACAGGTACCTGGCCTCCGGCGTTTCCGTTGCCGGTGCCGGCACCTCGGGGAGGAACTCGGCGGCCGGCTCGCGGCGGTGCAACCCGAGCCGACGCCAGGAGCCGCGGGCCCGGTCGCGCCGCCGGTTCAGGCTCAGGCGCATGACGATCCGCAGGATCCAGGTCTTCAGCGAGGCTTCCCCGCGGAAGGTGTCCAGGGCCTGGTGGATCTTGACGAAGGCGTCCTGGACCACCTCCTCGGCGTCCTGCGGGTCGCCCAGGACCCGGAAGGCCACCTCGTGGGCCAGCGGGTAGTGCTCGTTTACCAGGGCCCGGAACTCGGCGACGTCCCCGCCCAGGATCAGGCAGACGCGGCGGCGGTCCTGGTCCCGCGAAGCCTGCAGCGGGTCCTGCGGGGAGACGCTCATGCTCATCCCGATCCCGGCCACTGCCGGCACGCGAGTACAGACACCGGATCCGCGGCCGTGTTCGGTCGGCCGGGTGTATCCAGGGAATCTGGGTGCTCTGCTAGGGGTGTCAAGCCAAGCACGTCTGCCTGCCGCCGTCCGGGCCTGCACCGAGTGTTCGTCAGCGCGGCCCGGGGTGCCCTCGAGGCCGATGGGATACGGGCACCCTGCGAGCAGACCTGGCCTTTGCGGCGCAGGGAGATCGCCCACCATCCGGGTCGTTTCGCGCGCCGGCGGGGGCTTTACGAGTCCGGCGCCGAACCTTAGTATATTTTGGTTGCGGGAATTAGTGTGACCCCGGGCCACGTGGCGCAGGGGTGCTAGCCCGGGGATAATTCCTCAAGGTAACCGCGAATGGGGACGGCCGGCCGCTGGGTTCGGTACGCGGTGGGGGGGGCACTCTGTTGCTGCGGGTTGGCCCTCGTCAGCGGTATCCTGGTACCACGGCCCGCCGGCCTTGAGCACGTCCGCGTTCCTTTTGGCGTGGTCGTCGGCTTGTACGGCCTGCTCCGTATCGTGCTCACCTGGACCCACAGTTGCCAGGAAGAGGAGGACCCCTAGCGTGGGTGCTGCGGACGGGCGGCTCTGCAGGCTGCGACGCCCATGCCGATGGTTGGGTCGCCTCTGGCCCCGGGTGGCCGTAGCAGCCGCACTGGTGGTGGGCTGCGAGCCGGGCCTCGAGACCCCGCTGAGTGGGCACCTGAAGGTGGCGTGTGCCGACAGCGCCGTGCCCCTGCTGCAGCGACAGGCTCGCGCCTTCCAGGCCTTGTACCCGGCGGCGAGGATCGAGGTGCTGGCTACCGACTCGCGGGGTGCCTTGGCGCGGCTGTTCGGGGGAGAAGCGGGCCTGGCCGTGCTGGCGCGTCCTATCGCGGACGACGAACAGGCAGCGGCCCAGGCAGCGGGAGTGAGCCTACGGGGTTTCCGCATCGCGATCGACGCGGTCGCGATCGTGGTGAATCCGGGCAACGTGGTCGATAGTCTCACGGTAGACGAGGTCGCCGGCCTGCTCTCCGGCCGCGTCGTATCGTGGCGGACGGTAGGAGGCGCTGACCTGCCGGTGACCCCGGTCCTTCGCGGCCGGGACTCGGGGACCTACGAGACGGTGCGGTCGCAGGTGCTGCAGGGGGGCGAGTTCGGTCGCGGCCAATACTGCGTCAGCTCGTCCGAGGTGCTGGCGCGCGTGGCGACCGAGCCCGGAGCAGTCGGCTGCATTGGGATGGCCTGGCTCGGCGACCAAGTGAAGGCGGTGCGGCTGGCCCAGGACTCGGCCGGGCCCTTCGTGCCCCCGCGGGCGGCAGAGGTGTTCGCCAATCGCTATCCTGTGTGCCGCCCGCTGATGGCCTATGAGGTGCTGACCCCGGCCGAATCCCCTTTGGCGTCGGGGTTCATCTCCTTTCTGACCAGCACGAAGGGCCAGATCATCGTCGAGTCGCAAGGCCTGGTGCCAGATACGGTTCCGGAACGTCCGGTGGTGCTGAGCGGCGAATGACGCGAAGGGGAGTAGCGTGTCGATCTACCTTGGGCATTGAAGAGATATGGGCGCGATGAGGCCACGCGGATGGACCGGCGCTGTTGCGGTTCTCCTGATCGTGTTCCCGTTGCTGGTCGGCGTGGCCGTAGAAGGCGCCGACCCTATGGCGGCGGCCCGCGAAGCCCTGGCTAGGCAGGATTTCGGGGCGGCGCTGGCCGCGCTGCAGAACGCGGGCGCCGCAGGCGTCAAGTCGGCGGAGGGGCAATACCTGTTAGGGCTGGCCCTCAAGGGCACCGGGCGCTCCCAAGAGGCGATCACTGCCTTCCAGGAGGCCCTCAAGCGCCAGCCAAAATATCCAGAGGCGTCGCTGGAGGTCGGGCTGCTGTACCTGGCGGATGGGCGCTATCGCGAAGCGGAAACCATCTTGCAGAAGGCCCTCGAACGGAATCCGGCCAGACGGGGACCTTTTTGCCACGCGTTGGGGTTGGTGAAGGCCGCAACCGATTCGCTGACCCCGGCTACCGTGTGGCTGATCCGGGCGGTGACCGCTGAACCGGACGAACCAGCGTACCACAAGACCCTGGCCGATGTCTACGCCCGACAGGAGGTGTCGGAGCTGGCCCTGGCCGAATATGGCCGGACTCTTGAGCTGGGCATTGCCGCGCCGGCGCAGATCCATTACGCCATGGGCAGGCTGCATGCGCGCGCGCGTCAGTGGCCAGCAGCCGTGGCGTCCTGGGAGCGCGCGCTGACGGCCGACACGAGCTACGCGCCGGCCTGCGCCGACCTGGCGTCTTTCTACCTGGCCTCCACTCCGCCGCGCTACGACGAGGCGGTGCTTGCACTCCGGCGCCTGGCCCGATTGCGGCCGGATGACTCCTCGGTGGCTGCCGACTTGGCCGGGGCCACTGCCTTGTCGCCAAGCTACCGGCAGGAAGCCCTGCCGCTGCTGGAGGTTCAGGCGCAGCGGCTGCCCGAGGACGCCAGGCTGCACGCGCTCATCGGCCGTCTCTCGCTAGAGCAGGGGAACTATACCCGGGCCGTGGTAGCCTTTGGGCAGGCGGTTCGACTCGAACCGGGACTCGAGGGGGCACGCCAGGGGCTCGCGGAGGCTCAGAAGGCATCGGGCGACACCGCGGCCACCATCGCCACGCTGCTGGAGCTCGCGGGCAGCGACACGTCGGGCAGGGACGATGTGGCCGGAGCGCTGGGGGTGCTGCTGTACCAGCAGAAACGGTACGAAGAGGCGGTGCCGTACCTGAAACAGAAGATAGCGAGCTCACCGAGCGTACCGGTGCTCTATCGCCTGCTGGCGCAATGCTACCTGCAGAAGCAGGAGTATGCGGCCATCCTGTCAGAGGTGAAGCCCGCCCTGGACCAGGCCGTGGCCGCCTATCCCGACGTGCGGACCTTGAGCGCCGAATACAGCACCTTGGGGAGCGAGCTCTACCGGGCCGGCCAGTACGATGCGGCAGTAGTTTTCTTCCAGGAGCGGCTGAAGGGGGACCCGGAAAACGGCAGTGCCTACCTCAACATCGGTTTCGCGCGGTACGCCCAGAAGCAATATGACAGCGCCCTGGTGGCCCTCAGGCAAGCCACCCGCCTGCAGCCGGACAACGCTCAGGCGCACTTCCTCCAGGGCGTCTGCTATCGGTTCGCCGGCAAGCACCCGCAGGCATTGGCGTCTTTCCTCAAAGCACTGGAGTTGGAGCCCGACAACGTCGAGGCGCTGCAGCAGGTGGGCCTGTCCTGCCTGCTGGTCTCCCAGTCGCTGCAGCGAGCCGGGAAGCACGAGGAGTCCCAGGCACAGGCGGGTCGGGCAGTGCGGTACCTGGAGCGGGCGCTGGAACGGCGCGACGATGTGCAGACCCACCTGTGGCTGGCCCAGGGACTCGCTCTCTCCAGGCAGATAGAGAAGGCCAGGGAGGAGTTCGACAGGGTTCTCAGGCTGGACCCCAATAATCAGGAAGCCCGGTCGGGTCTCGACCGGCTCAAGGGAGGATGAGTCCATGCGGCAGTCGACCTTCATCACCGTCCTGCTGGTCGCCGCCTTCGGCGTATCTCTGGCGATCTACTGGTACCTCCTTCCCGACTTCATCCGCGACGGCGGGCCGCTGGTGGTCGGGTTGATGGTCATCACCATCATGCAGGTCACCTTCATCATCGAGCGCGGCCTGACGCTCGCTAAGGCCAAGGGGCGAGGGTCGATGGCGCGGTTCGCCGCCGACCTGCTGAACCGCGTGCGCGAGCGGGACGTCAACGGCGCCCTGGCGCTGTGCGACGCCCAGTCGGGCTCCTGTGCCAGCATCATGCGCGCCGGGCTGGAGCGCTACCGCGGCGTGAGCAACGATGCGAGCCTGTCAGAGGACCGCAAGGTCGCCGAGATCCAGGAGGCCTTCGACTCGGCTACCGGTCTGGAGATACCGCTCCTGGAGCGCAACCTGATCGCGCTGTCAACGCTCGCCTCCATCGCCACACTGGTGGGGTTGCTGGGCACCGTCATCGGGATGATCCGGTGCTTCAAGGCCGTGGCCAGGACCGGTGCGCCGGACGCCATCCAGCTGGCCGTCGGCATCTCCGAGGCCCTGATCAACACCGCCGGGGGGCTGTTCGCGGCGATCGCCGGCATCGTGGCCTATAACTTCTTCGTCAACCAGGTCGATGGGCTGAGCTACGATATCGAGGAGGCCACTCACCACGTCGTGCAGATCCTGACGGGGCGGAAGCAGTAAGCCCGCGAAGGAAACGGACATGGCTGTACACCGGAAAGGGCGGGTAGGCGTCAAGATCGACATGACGCCGATGGTCGACGTGGCCTTCCTGCTGCTCATCTTCTTCATGAGTACGACCCAATTCAAGCCGCCCGAGGAGGCCGACATCGATCTGCCCTCTTCGCGCTCCGAGATCAAGCTGCCCGACGCCGACGTCATGGTCTTGGCGGTCGACAAGGACGGTCGGCTGTTCCATCGAACGGGCGGCGCCGCCGTGCAGGAGGCAGCTTCCCTGGCCGATCTCGAGGACGCCGTGATCGCGGCTCGCGTCCGTAACCCCAGGCTGCGGCTGGCGATCAAGGCCGACGAGAACGCCGACTTCGGCGTGGTGAGCGATCTGATGGAGATCCTGCAGCGCACCGGGAACACCCGCTTCAACATGGTGACGCTGCTCGAGCAGGACGACCAGAGCAACCCGTAGCCGCGGGGAGAGGACAGGGCATGGCCGAGGTCGAGAGCGCCAGACCGCGCCGCAACACCGGTGGTCACAGGTACAGGAGGCGTACCGGGGTCCGTATCGACATGACGCCGATGGTCGACGTGGCCTTCCTCCTGCTGATTTTTTTCATGGTGACTACCGTGTTCCGGGCGCCACAGGCGATGGAGATCAACCTGCCGCCCGCGGAGCAGAAGGTCGAGGTCGCCGAGTCGAATCTGATGGTTCTGTACGTCACGGCCGCCGACTCGCTGTTCTGGGGCATCGGTTTCGCCAAGCCTCAGAGCACCTCCATCCGGGAGCTGCCCGAGCTGCTGACCCAGAAGAACCGCGAGAACCCGGCCTTGATCACCTTGGTCAAGCTCGACCGCAAGGCGCGGTACCGCATGATGGTCGACCTGCTGGACGAGTTGAACGTGGCCAACGTGACCCGCTTCAGCGTGGCCGCCCTCAGTGATAAAGACAAGGAGACGCTGGCGGCTCTGTGACAGAGCCGTCGTGTTCCCGACCGCCCGGCTCCGGTGCAAGGGAAGGTCCGGTCCCGTAGTCGCCCGCACAGGCGTAACCCATGGGTAACCGCCGATGACTGTCGTGACGAGCCCCCTTCTTGCATATGGCGCGGCCGCGCTCAAGGCCGCGTACCAGCGGCATCTCAAGAGGGCTTTCCTCCTCGCGGCGGTGGGTCACCTGGTGGTGGCCCTGCTCTATTTCCTGGGGCTCAGGCTCCTTGAGGAGAACCATGGCCCGGCGAAGGTTCGGTTGGTCACTTATGCCGAGCTCGGGCCTCCGCCATCGCTGACCAACCAGGCCGCGGCGCCTCAGATTCAGGTCTCGGTGCCGGTGGCGCCTCCCACGGTGGGTATCCCGGAGCCGGTGCCGGACGAAGAGGCGGCCCCCGAGGCGACCATCAGCACGCAGGCCGAGATGAGCGCGCTGTCCTCGCTCGTTCCGAGTGAAGGAACGGGGGACGGGGCGGCGCTCCAGGTCGAAGCGCCCGTCGAGAAGCCGCCCGAGCCACCGCCCGTGGAAGAGGAAGTGCTACCCACGCCCGATCAATACGTCCCGGTCGAGGAGACGCCGGTGGCCGTGGACAGGCCCGCCCCGGAATACCCGGCGATGGCCATCAAGGCCGGCATCGAGGGGACGGTGTTCGTCCAGATCCTGGTCGACAAGACCGGGGCCGTGCGGGATGTTCGGATCCTGAAGGGGCCCAAGGTGCTGTGTGACGCTGCGCTGCAGGCGGCCTGGAAGAGCGTCTGGCGTCCGGCCATACAGAATAAGAGGCCAGTAGCCGTCTGGGTGGCGTATCCGGTGAAGTTCAAGCTCACGGACTGAGGCCGTCCGAACTGCCATCGCTCCGATCGCGCCGCTGCGGGTGAGTTTCTCTACGGACCGCGAGAGATAGAGGTGATCCAAGCCGAGCCTCTTTCGCAGCGTCTCGAGTCGCAGTGGTCTGCCAGACCGGTCGGGTTGCCACATCTTCCTGTTTCCGTTATCCTTGCCTCAATGCGCCACGTTGTCGGGCGCGTCTCCCCGCCGGATCCTGTCCCTCCCCGGACCCAGTCGGAGGTAAGGTTCGTATGCGCTGTCCGTATTGCGCCCACGTCGAGGACAAGGTGGTGGATTCCCGCGCCTGCCGCGAGGGGATGGCGATCCGGCGGCGGCGGGAATGCCTGCAGTGTGGCCGTCGCTTCACGACCTACGAATACATCGAGAACGTGCCGCTGACCGTCATCAAGACCGACGGCCGGCGCGAGCCGTTCGACCGGGGGAAACTGCTCGAAAAGATCCAGCTCGCCTGCTACAAGACCACGGTCTCCATGGAGCAGATCGAGGAACTGGTGGACCGGCTCGAGGCCGAGCTGGGCGGATTGACCGAGAAGGAAGTCAGCAGCAAGAAGATCGGGGAATGGGTGATGGAGCACCTCAAGCACCTGAACGAGGTGGCCTACGTCCGGTTCGCCTCGGTCTACCGCCAGTTCAAGGACAAGAGCGATTTCGTGCGCGAGCTGGAGCAGTTGGCCCGCTGATCCTCTCGGGCTGGGCCTCGCCTCCCTGAAGAGCAGGAAAATCCTTGACAAGCTCGACGGTCTCGCTATCTTAGACCGCCCACAAGATCTTGTGGGAACGCCGCTGTGGAGTGCCGAGATGGTGTGGTCTCGCGCTCCACTTCGCGTTAGCTCCCCGCCTCGAGTAAGTCCTTAGTAAACAACGTGGTCGAACGGTCCCGGCGAGCTCCCCTCTCGCCGCAGCGGACCTTGTTATTCCCAACGGGAGGGCAGGATGGCGTCTGATCGAGTGAAGCCCCGAGTGAAGCCGATGGTTGCCGACAGGCCGGCCAGGGTGATGGTGCAGGATCTGGATGGGCTTGGGGGGCGGTCGGGACTCGGGTATAGCCACCGGGACCCGTCGTCGGTTCAGGAGGATCTCGGGTTGACGGCGTCGGGGTATTACGGGGACAACGAGCTGGCGATTGACGTCTTGCGGAGCAAGTATCTGGCGCCTGGGGAGACCGGTCCGCGGCAGCTGTGGGAGCGGATTGCGCGGGCGGTGTCGTCGGTGGAGGCGGAGTCGGCGGTGTGGTATGGGCGATTCCTGGAGTTGCTGACCGACTTTCGGTTTATCCCTGGGGGTCGGGTGATGCACGGGGCGGGGCGGGAGGAGGCCAGGCGGAAGCCGACGCTGTCGAACTGTTACGTGATTCCGATCACCGAGGACAGTCTGGAGGGGATCTACCGGTGTTTGAGCGAGTCGGCGCTGGTGTATCGGACCGGCGGGGGGGTAGGGACGGACCTGTCGGTGTTGCGGCCGAAGGGGGCGGCGGTGAACGCCACGGTGGACAAGTCGCCGGGGTGCACGGCGTTCATGAATCTGCTGTCGGAGAGCACCAACGCGGTGTCGCAGGCGGGCCGTCGGGGGGCGTTGATGCTGACCTTGCGGGTCGATCATCCGGACATCGAGGATTTCATTGCGATCAAGAGCGACGTGGGGCGGAGCAAGGTGCAGTATGCCAACCTGTCGGTGCTG
>JBAZUN010000011.1:0-32327 GCA_041661365.1 Candidatus Latescibacterota bacterium | reverse complement strand
CTCGGTCCCGGTTCCACCCGCCCCCGTGGTGTCCGGCTCCGTCCCGGTCCCCCCCGTCCCGGTCGTATCTGGCTCGGTCCCAATTCCGCCTGTCCCCGTGGTGTCCGGCTCCGTCCCGGTTCCCCCTGTCCCCGTGGTATCTGGCTCGATCCCGGTTCCACCCGTCCCCGTGGTGTCCGGCTCCGTCCCGGTCCCCCCCGTTCCCGTGGTGTCGGCCACGGGCCTGAGCACGAGGCGTAGCCGGGCGGTCTCCCCCGGCCCCACCTCGGCCGTGGCCGCACCGCTGTACCGCGCCGTTCCCTGCCCGTCGTACGCGGTCAACCGAACGACCACGGGCACCTGGGCCGGCACCCCGACGATGGTCCCCCGAGCGATCTGGTCAGCCCCGATGACCAGGTTCCCGCGCAGGGTATCGCCCACGCCGTCGGTGACCTGATACTCGACCCAGGCCACCTGACCCGCCAAGGCCTTCGGCAGGGCGAGCACCAGGGCCAGTTCCCCGGTCTCCCGGTCCTCGGGCGCCACGGCCGCGGGTCGGCCACAAGCGCTCATGGCCAGCCAGACCAGGGCCGGCAGCAGCAGGACCAGCCACTCCCTGGCGCCCCTGAGGTCAACCGATGTCCGGCTCGCTGCCATCACCCGTTTCATCCGGCCTCGTCCTCAAAGACCGCCTCGACCTCGATCCGACCCTCCGGGATCGGCACGGACTTGACCTGCAGCTCGACCGCGTTGACCCGGTTGGCCAGGATCTCCACCAGCTCGGAGGCAAAACCGACGAGCCGGTCGCGCCGGTCGTAGCCGAACACCTCCACCAGGCGCAGCGGGCCAGAGGGCACCCCCAGCAGGGTCCGGGTGGCCACGCCGTCGGCGGTGATCACCAGGGTTCCGGATAGGGTGTCCGCCCCCACCGCGGCCAGGCGGAACTCGACTCGCGCCACCTCCGGGCCGAGGGAAGTGACGGTCAGCCTCACGGTGCCGTCGCCCGCCGCGGCCGCGGCCGTCAACCGCACCTCGTCGCTGGCGCTGAGCCCGCTGCTGTCGGTCACCGTGAGCCGGAAGCGGTACTCCCCCCCCTCGGGCAGCACCACGGTGGCCGTTGACCGGTCAGCCCCGGCAATGGCCACGGCCCGCGGTCCGTCGAGCTGGACCCAGGCATAGGCCAGGGACCCTGCTTCCGGGTCGCGGCTACCCCCGCCGTCCACGCTCACCGATTCGCCGGCACGGACCACCCGGTCGCTTCCCGCATCGGCCATCGGCGCCTGGTTCGCGGTCGGCGGGTCCTGGACCGAGGTCGGCAGCACCCCAAGGTGCACCTCGTCGCTGGCGCTCAGGCCGCCCGGGTCGATGACGGTCAGGCGGAAGGCGTACTCCCCGGCGATCGTGGGCGTCACCATCGGCCTGGCCGTGTCCGCGGCCCGCAGGGCCACCGCCTCCCCGCTGGATTGGACCCAGGAATACTGCAGGGGCTCGGCCTCCGGGTCGCGGCTGCCGCTGCCGTCCAAGAGGACCGTCTGGCCGAGTAGGAGTTGCTGGTCGTTGCCGGCCTCGGCCCGCGGCGCCGCGTTGACCGGTTCCGGGCCTGCACCTCCGCCGGGATCGGCGACCAGCACGTGCACCTGGTCGTCGGCACTCAGGCCTGCCGCGTCGGTGACGGTCAAGCGGAAGGCATAGACGCCGCCGCGGCCGAGGACGGCCGTGGCTCGCACCGAGTCGGCGCCCTGGAGCGCCACGGCCACGGGACCGCTGACCTGGACCCAGGCGTACGCCAACTGGCCACCGGATTCGACGGTGCGGCTCCCGTCGCCGTCGAGCAGGACGGTCTGCCCGGCGAGGAGCTGCTGGTCCGCGCCCGCCTCGGCGATCGGGGGGAGCAGGGGGGCACTGGGCGGCGATTCGCAGCCGATGCCGCCCAGGAGCAGGACCCCGAGGAACCCCGCGAGGAGCCGGCTCATGCCCCGGTGACCACGGTGAACTCGGGCGCTTCCCCGGCCAGTCGTCGGGGCTGCGGCCGCGGCCGGACCGTCGGCCTGGTCGCGGGCCTCGCCAAGCCCGCGGCGGGAACCTGTGCCAGACCGAACCCGGCGCTCCACGCGGCCACCTCGCCGCGCACCGAGGCAAACCAGAGGACCAGGGGCACGGCGTACCGGCCCCAGAGGTTCCACCGGGACACGGCCTGGGCCACCAGCTCGGACCAGCCGCGGGCAAGGTGGGCCTGGGCCGCCTGGGTCAGGGCGCCCCGATCCGGTCCGGCAGGAAGGCTGTCCAGGTAGCGCCAGACCGCGATCTGGGTTTCGGCGAAGAAGCCGATCACGTGGGTGAGCCAGAGGATCCCGACCACCCCGGCCGCCCACCGCAGCCGCCATCCCGAGGAGCGGGACGGCGTGGCCGCCACCAGGGCCAGGGCCGCGATCAGATTCAGACAGGCGACCTGGTACTGCTGGGCCTCCAGCCGCAGCACCGCCCCCCCGAGGGCATAGACCACGACCAGGGCCTGGCCGCGGACCTCGAGCTGCACCGGCAGGTGCGCCAAGTCGCAGATCCCGTTCACCACCGGGGTAACGGTGACCAGGTAGACCGGCGCCAGCACCGGCCAGACGCCGTAGAGGAGTCCGGCCGCGGCGGTGAACCGCAGGAGGAAAAGCAGCGCCGAGGTCACGACGGCCCCCTGGCCGGCAGACCACCGGCGGCGCGGGCCCAGTAGAGCCACAGCAAGAGGACGAACCCGATGTTGACCAGCACCATGACGTAGAGGTGGAACAGCTCGATCTGCTCTGGGGCGAACCGGGCCACCAGTCCCATGACCACCAGCCGGGCCGCGCTATAGGTGGCAAAGGCCGGCACGACCAGCAGCACCCCTCGCACCCGGTGGCCGAAGGGAACCGGGAAGGCCAGCACCGCGGCCAGGCAGAGAAAGAGGGCAAAGATCCCGGTGCACTCGAAGGTGACCAGGTAGACCACCCCGTGCACCGCCAGCCGACAGACTCCGACCTGGGGCTCGGCCTCCCCCAGGCGCGCGGAGATCCCCAGCAGGTTCAGCCCCAGGGCCGCCGCGCGCGATACCGGCCGCATGTACCCGTGGACCAGCAGCGGTCGCAGTCCCTCGAATACCCCTGCCAGCAGGATCAGGCACCCGGCAAAGCCGAACAGGAACCGGCCGCCCGGGCTGGTCATCCACCGCCGCACGCGCCCCATCTCCTCGTCATGGCCTGCCGGGTCACTGGAGCAGCCAGCGCACCGCCAGGGAGATCGCGGCACCGGCACCGGCCAGCAGGACCCCGGCCAGGCCGAGTACCGCACCCTCCCCGACCACCCGCAGCCAGCCGCTGGCCCGATCGCAACTCATGCTGGTCTTCCCCGCGCGCGAACGCCCGACAAGCGCCAAATCTATATATGAGACCCGATTTCTCCCGTATTCGGGATATCGGCATCCGGCCAGGCAGCTTGAGTCGGGTGAAGGTTCGGACCAAGAGGAGCCGGGTGGCAGGACCTCGGGCGGGGAAGAGCGCCGGCGGACAGGGGAGTTTACCTCAGCAGCACCATCGGCTGCACCAGAACCTGTTGAGCGGTCGACAGCCGCGCCACGTACACCCCGGTGGCCGCGGGGCGCCCCTCGTCGTCGCGGCCGTCCCACGGCACCTCGTGGCGACCCGCGACGGTCGGTCCGGAGACCAGGGTGCGGACCCGCTGGCCGAGGACGTTGTAGACCGCCACCTGCACCTCCTGGGCTTCGGGAAGGTCGAAGCGAACCAGCGTGGCAGCGTTGAAGGGGTTGGGCGCGCTCGGATACAGGGCCAGACGCCGCGGCAGGACCACGGGCGCTGCACCGGCCGCCACCCGAGCCTGCAAGGCGCCGCCGTTGAAGGTTCCCCGTACTATCGGGGCGGACGGGTCACCGCCGGACCGAAGGAACCGCAGCAGGGGGCCGCTGCCGGAGAGGGGGGTGTCGCCGGCAAAGGCCACCCTCACCCCCTGATTGGTGACGCGGCTGGCAAGCTGGAACCGGGCCAGCTCCGGATCGAGCTGCACCACCTCGCCGACGCCCTCCAGCTCCAGGTCGCCCGAGAGGATGGCGCTCCGGTCGTCGGCCCACAGAACCAGGTATCCGTCTGCCGTGACCAAGCTCAGCAGGCGCTCGGCCGCGGCTGCCTTGGCCGCCCCCGAGGCGGACCCGGGATGGTTGGCCGAGCCCGACTCCTGTACCGGGAATCGCGGCAGCAGGCCGAGCCGCCGGCGGATCACCAGGGCCGCGTCGTAGGAGGTGATCGCGCCGTACGGGGCCAGGGAATCGACGTTGGCCGCCAGGGAGTCCCGCCCGGTCAGGGTCAGATGCCCGACCGCGTGCCCCAGGATCCGCGCCGCGTCAAAGGCCTGGCGCGCGCCGTTGCCGTCGGCATCGCCCAGGGTAAGGACGAGATGGGTGTCCGCCCGGGCCACCTCGGGACCAAGGGCGCTCAGGGAGTCGAGGTAGGTCACCAGGAGCGAATCCCCTTCGAGGGTATGGAGCAGGCCGTCACCGGAAGGACCCGGGTCCACGCCTCGAACCGTGACGAGCTGTCCGCTGAACTCGCTGTCCGCCACGGCCCGCTCTGCCAGTCGAAGAACCTCGGCCTCGCCTGACCGGGGATTGGCCGCCACGACCAGCACGGTGTCCACCTGGTCGGGATGGGCATCCAGATCCACGTCCACGACCCGCACCCGCACGGTATCGCCGGGCTCGGAGACCACCGTGACCGCCTGACGGCCGTCGGTGCCGGTGAGCACGATCGGCGGCAGGTTCACGGTATACCACTCGGTCCGGCCGCCGTTGAAGCCGAGTCGCTCGATCCCCAGCTCGCCGTTCATCGCCCGGCGGATATCCCGCACGGAGAAGTCCAGGACCAGCAATCCTCCCTCCTGGGTCAAGGGAGGGCCGGGGTTGGTGGCGTGGACCACCAGGGTGTCGATCCCGGCCTGTCCCCCGGACCGCACCGTGTCCGTAACCGTCCAGGTCGCGGTGAGCAGCCCGGCGGTCTGCACCTCGTGGTAGGCCAGCAGCGCCGGATTGAAGGACAGCCGCAGCTCGGCCTCGACCATCCTGAGGCCCTCGTTGACGTCCACCGTCACGGCGATCGGCAGCGGCTGGTTGTAGCGGACCGACGGCGTGGCGGCAAAGGAGATCTCCACGTGCGGCGGCCGGCCGAAGACGACGTAGACCTCCCCGGCCGTGCCGACCGCCAGCGGGGCACCGAGGATGAGGTCGTCAAGGCCGTCCCCGCTGAGGTCGCCACCGGCAACGGCCACACCGGTCCGGTACCCCGGGGCCGCGCCCGCGATCTGGATCTCGGCCCCCCCGGTCAGATCGACGGTGCCGCCCAACCCCGGATAGCCGTAGATCCCGTAGACCGTGCCGCCGGAACCGGTGTAAGGCGCACTGGCGATCAGGTCGTCAAAGCCGTCACCGTTGAGATTGAGGGCGGCCACCGCGGTCCCGAGCCCGCCCCCGATCTGGGTGCTGTCCCCGCGCACCTCCAGGTCAGGACCGATGGACTCGAGCACCCCCAGGTCGACCACCAGGCTATCCTGATCCGTCTCCAGGGTATCCCCGTAGACCACGTAGGTGGCGCCGATGCGGGTCAGCGTGCCGCGCGTCGTCGCCGGGGCGCCGATCAGCAGATCGTCGTATCGGTCGCGGTTCACGTTCCCGCGCCGCACCGACCATCCCAGGTTGTCCCCCACCCCCTGGGCCACGCGGCCGCGGACGATGATGTCGGCCCCGGCCAGCAGATCCACGGGACTGGTCTGACTGGCGGCGCTGAAGAGGACCACCGCCTCGCCGTAGAACAACCCGCCCGGGGCGTAGATCGCCCCGATCACCAGGTCGCCGCGGCCATCTCCGTTGAAGTCGCCGCTGTCCACGGCGTACCCGCTGCGGTCGTTGGCTCGCTTCCCCCATACCTCCAGGTCGGCGGCGGTCGCGGTGAGGTCCACCTGCCGGGGGTAGGTGGCGCTGCTCGAACCCATGAAGACGTAGGTCTTGCCCGCGTTGGTCCGTCCGTCGGGAGAGGCCAGGTAGGCCCCGGCGATCACGTCGTCAACCGCGTCCGCGTTGATCCGCCCCAGGGCCAGGGACTGCCCGAGCGCGTCGCCGGCGCCGGCGCCCCACACCGCCAGATCAGCCGTCCTGGTCGACAGATCGACCGGAGAGGCGGGTAGCGTCGGCCCCCCGAGCAGCACGTACACGGCACCGGCCCTCGTCCTGCCGGCCGGGCTGGCCCCCGAGGCGCCGATCGCGAGGTCGTCATACCCGTCGCCGTTGAGGTCCCCGCTGGCCACCGCGGTTCCCAGCCCGTCCCCGGCCACGGCCCCCCAGACGATGAGATCGGCCTCGGCCTCCAGCACTCCCGCGGCCGGCAACTGGGATCCCCCCAGCACCACGTAGACCTTGCCGGCTCGGGTCCGGCTCGACGGCGAGGCCGCCGAAGCGCCGATGATCAGGTCCTCGACGCCGTCGCCGTTGAGGTCCCCGCTGGCCACGGCGTTGCCGATGCGATCGTTGGTCGCACTGCCGCTCAGCCGCACGTCGGGCGCCTGCGTCGCCAGGTTGAGGTTCACCGTCTGGGCCGCAGCCGATCCCGCGGCGAGGATCAACCCCAGGACCCCCACCCAGGCGCGCACCCACGGTGCCCGGACGCGTTCCTGAGCCCGGCGGGCCATGTCGGAACGGGGTCCCAAGGGAAGCCGCGTCGCTCGCCTCACTTGACCAGCACCATGCGACTGACCGCCCGCAACTCTCCGGCGGTCAACTCGGCGAAGTAGACCCCGCCGGCCACGGCCGCGCCCTGCTCGTCGCGGCCGTCCCAGCGAAGCCGATGAAGGCCGGCCGGCCGGTGGCCCTGCTCCAGGGTGCGAAGACGCTGACCGGCCGCGTTGAGGATGACCAGCTGCATCTCCCCGTCCCGCGGCAGTGCATAGCGGATCAGGGTCTCGGGATTGAAGGGGTTGGGGGTGTTCGGCTCCAGGCCGAAGCGCCCGGGCAGACCGGACTGGTCACCGTCGAGGATCAGGCCGGGGATACCTCCCCCGTTAAAGCGGACCGCCTTCAACTCTACCCGGTCGCCCGTGGCCGGCACCAGCCGGATCAGCTCGCCCGGGCCGGCCACGTCGCCGACGCCGGCAAAGGCTACCCGGGTGCCAGCCGGGGTCCTCCTCCACGACAGCAGATGATCGGCCAGCTCGGGGGCCATGCTCAGGCTGCCGGAAAAACCGCGCAAGAGCAGCTCCCCGGCGAGGATCCCGGTCCGGTCGTCGAGCGAGACGGCCAGGTGATCGGCCAGCGGCACCAGGGTCACGCGACGCGAGACGGCGACCTCCTTGGGCCCGGCCGCGCCGCTTTCGGGCTGGGGATGAACGGCCGCCCCGCCCGACTGCACGGGAAACCGGTCGATCAGCCCGACGCGGCGGCGCAGCACCAGGCTGGCGTCGTAGGAATCGATCGGCCCGAGCGGGGCCAGGGAGTCGACATTGGCCGACAGGGAATCCACCCCGGCCAGCACCAGGGCGCCGACCGAGTGCTGCAGGATCTTCGCCGCGTCGAGTCCGCCCATGATCCCGTTCCCGCTGGCATCCCCCCAGGGGTCGACGACCAGGCAGGTGTCCCGCAGCAGCAGCGGCGTCCCGGTGCCGGTGGCCGCGTCCTGGTACGCCACCCACAGGGTATCGCCCCGCTGGGCGTTGACCTCCGCGTCCAGCGGGCTGCCGGCCCCGGTGCCGTACCGGGTCAGGCCGCACCCGAACAGGACCCCGGTGGCCACGTCGGTCTCCCGGAGGAGGACCTGAGCGATCTCCCCGGTGCGGCGGTTGGTCAGCACCACGCTGGCCGTGTCGCGGCTTGCCGGGTCGGCATTGAGGTCCGGGTCGGTCACCCGCACCCGCACCGAATCCCCGGTCTGGACCACCGTCGAGCCGACCACCGCGCCCAGGACCCCCACGTCCACCGCCGAGGTTACGCAGCGGGCGGACGCATACCCGCTGGCGTCGAGCCGGTCCTCGTAGCAGACCTCGACCTGGTCCCCCTGCCGCACCTGGACCTGACCGTCCCCCGAGGCCGTACTCCCGGAGGTAAAGACCACGCCGATGCTGCCGGTGAAGATCCCCGGGGTGGCGTCCTCGGTGGCGGTCAGCGCCTCGGTCTGGCCGGCGCAGGTGACGGTCACCACCACGGCATCGGTCCCGGCGGTCCGGTCCTCGTCGGCGTCCGCCACGGTGACCTGCAGGGCCTGGTTCCGCACCAGCAGCTCGGGGCGGCTCTGGATCGCCCCGTCGATACCGGTAGGCCGGATAGAGCCGGAGACCGCGACCACGGCCGGGACCCCGTCGTTGAGCAGCACGTGCTCGAGGATCACCGGCAGCGCGCCGGCGTCGCGCCGGTCGGCCACCTGGAACCGGACCGCGAAGAGCAGGCCGTCCGCGGCGATGGTATCCTGGACCGTGGCGCCGACAACCTTCAGGGTTTCGCTTCCGGCCGCGGTCACCCGGCTGCTGTCGAGGTACCCGTGCAGCCCCTCCAGTCCGCCGGCCGTATCGACCAGCCAGCTCGCCAGCAGGCTGCCGTCGAACTGCGCCCCGGCATAGGCAAGCTGGGCCGGGTCGTAGCGCAGGAACAGCTCGGTGGAGACGAGCCGGGCCCCACCCAGGCCCTCGAGTCTTACGGGCAGGGTGAGGGTAGTCCCCCGCACCGCCGTGGTGTCGGGGAGCCGCACGGTGACCTGGGCCTGGGCCCCGGCTGCCGCCAGCAGCAGCCCCACCGCCATCAAGGCGATGGTCCGCCGCCCCGCGCGCTGTCTCCCTCGTTCCCTCATCGCATCCCGGTTCGATCGCATCCCGGCTCAGCGGACCAGCAGGAGCTTGTTGACCTGGCGGAACCCTCCGGCCTCCAGGACGCAGAGGTAGACCCCGGTTCCGGCCGGTCCGCCGCCGGTTTCCCGCCCCTCCCAGGTCACGCGGTGGAACCCGGCAGGCAGGACTGCGTCGACCAGCACGGCGACCTCCTGGCCCAGCACGTTGTAGACCCGCAGGGATACCGGCCCGGCGACCGGAAGCTGGAAGCCGATCGCGGTGCTTGGATTGAACGGGTTGGGCCAGTTCCGGTGCAGGCCGAACCGCTCGGGCAGGAGCGCGACCCACGCCTCCTCACCGGTCAGGGCCGCGCTGTACTGCCCGTCCACCTCGGTTCCGGCCACGGCCTCCAGCCGCACCTCGGCCGGGGCCTTCCCGGGGGCCGGTTCGAAGACCAGCTCCACCAGCCGGCCCTCGCCTGAGAGCGCGCGCGCGGAGGGCAGGAAGCCGGCCACGGCGAGCCGGCCCGGCCCGTCCTCGAGCACCCCGTGGAGGGCCCCGGAATCACCAGCCGGATCAAAGGCCGTGCCGTCGAAGCGGGCCCCGAGGAAGCGGGCCCGATCCGCGTCGTACGCGAGGCTCATCCCAAAGCCACGCAACCGGTGCGCGTCAGCGGCGCGGACCGTGACCACCACCTCGCCGGGACGGTCCCCGGTCGCGGTGCCCAGCACGACGCGGTAGGGGGCCGGGGTAGACGCCACCGCGACCGACCGGGCTGCCCCGTACCGGGTGCCGAAGAGATCGACAAAGGCGAAGAAGTCGCTGAACCCGATGTGGCCATCCTCGTCCAGGTCGTATTCTACGCCGAACTGGGAATCGCCGGACGACAGCCCGAAGCGCTCGGCCAGGAGGAAGAAGTCGTCGAACCCGACCTCGCCGTCGCCCTGGAAATCCCCGGGCGAGCGGCTGGCCCCGGCCAGGGAGACCGCAACCGAGGGGGTTCCCTCGTTCCCGCTGAGGTCGACGGCCGAGACCCGGTAGGCGAATTCGCCGGTCGCGGCCAGGGCCACGTCGCGGTACGCGGTCTCGGCCAACGGTCCGGCGATCGGCAGGAAGACTCCGCCGGCCGCGGCCCGGTAGACCAGATAACCGGCCACGTCGGTCGCGGTCGGCGCCGCCCAGGTCAGGATCGCCTGGCCGCCCCCGGCCAGCGAGGCGCTCAGCCCGGCAGGGGCCGGGGGCGGCGTCTGATCGGCCCGGGAGAGGGTGGTCAGGGCGAACACCGCGCTCTCGGTCGGGCCGTTGCCGCCGCGGTCGGCCGAAGCCGCCTTGAGATAGTAGGTGGTGGCCGGCTGCAGCAGGGCCAGGGTCACCTCGTGCTCGCGGGTCAGCTCGGCCCGGCCGAAGACCTGGTCGAAATTGCCGGACGAGGTGCCGAACTGGACGAACCCGTCCGCGGCCTCGTCGGTGGACCAGCGGATCACGGCGCTTCGATCGGTAAGCTGGGCCACCGCCGGAGCCCCGACCAGGAGCGGCGGTTGGAGATCGGCCGTCGCGGCCGTGGTGAAGCTCAGGACCGCGCTCTCGGTCGGGCCGTTCTCCTGGGCGTCGCGCGAACGGACCTGGAAGCGGTAGGCCGTTCCCGGGGCCAGGTCGACCAGGTCGACCCGGTGCTGCGTGACCAGCGATGGGTCGGCCACGGATTGGGCGAGTTCCCCGGTCCCGAAGCTGACCTCCGAACTGCTGGCCTCATCGGTTTCCCAGACGATGGTGGCCATCTGCGTCGCGATCCCCACCGCCGTCGGCGCCTGGACCAGCGTCGGCGGCGTCGCGTCCGGGACGGTGGTGGTGGTGAAGGCCAGCAGCCCGCTTTGCCCTGGACCGTTTCCGGCCGGGTCGGCCGAGCCGACGCGGACGCGATAGGCCTGCCCGGGCTCCAGGCCGGTAAGCAGGACCCGGTGTTCGAAGTCGTGCTGCGGCACGAACTCGATCAGCTCAAGGCCGCCTCCTTGCTCCAGGTAGACCCGGCTGTCGCCGATCTCGTTGGTGGTCCAGGCGAGGATCGCCTCGCGGTCGGTCCGCGAAATCAGGCGGGGACCATCGACGATCGCCGGCGCCTCGAAGTCGGACTCGGTGGTGGTGACAAAGCTCAGCGCGCCGTCGCTGGTCAGCGGCCGGACCACCTTGCCGGCCCGGCGGCCGCGGCTCCCCAGCACGGTCTCGTTCCCCTCGAGATCGCGGGACACCAGGGCAAACAGGTACCGGGTGGCGCGGTCCAGCCCGGTGATGGTGACCCGGTGTTCCTCGCCGGCCTCCTCTTCCTCGAAGAGCTGCTCGGCCGGGGTGCCGAGGGTACTCTCGGTGCCCACGGCCACCGCGGCAAAGCAGGGCTCGTTGGTTCGCCAGAGGAAGGTGGCGGTGGCGTGGGAAACCACCACCTCGGGGCCGGCCACCACCACCGGCGGCAGCCGATCCGGCTCGGCCTGGGTGCGGCAGGTGTAGTCCGCGGTAACGGTCTGGTTTCCCGAGATGTCGCGGGCCCCGATCCGGAAGTGATACTCGCGATCGGCGTCCAGCCCGGACAGCCGCTCGACCCGTTGACGCGCAAAGGTCGGGTTCTCCAACCGCTGGCCATAGACCGCGGTGGTCCCGTATTCGACGTAGCAGTCGGCCGGCTCGTCGGTCCACCACTCGAGCAGCACCGCCCCGGCCGTGGCCTTGCGCAGGCTGACCCCCCGGATCGCGGGGCCCTGGCGGTCACTGGTGCCGTGGGTGGTGAAGCTCAGGGGCTGGCTGACGGTCGGGCCGTTTCCGGCCGGGTCCGAGGAGGCCACCTGGAGGTGGTATTGGGTGGCGGGCCGCAGACCGGTCAGTCGAACCCGGTGGACCTTGTCGTACCCGTCGCTGAGAGCCTCCTGCCCGTAAGCGGTATCCGTTCCGTAGTCGACGAAGCTGTCCGCCGGCTCGTCGGTCTGCCACTCGACCTCGGCCGAGGATTCGGTCACGGCCGTGACCGCCGGTCCGGCCAGGATCACCGGCGGCCGCCCGTCCGCGGTCGGTTGGGTGGTGAAGGTGTACCCGGCGCTGGTGGTGGGGCCGTTGGCGGCCGCGTCGGTCGAGGCAACGCGATAGTAATACAGGGTCCCCGGCTGCAGCCCGGTCAGCCGAAGCTGGTGACGCCGCACCAGGTCGACGCTGCCGGCGGTATGGCCGTACTCCGGGGTAACCCCGTACTCGACGAAGCTGTCGCCGGCTTCGTCCGTGGTCCACGCCAGGGAGACCTGGGTGTCGGTCCGTTCCTGCACCACCGGTTGGCCCTCGATGATCGGCGCCCGGGTGTCACGCGCCGTCTGGGTGGCCACGGTGAAGCGCTCTGTGCGGGTCGGTCCGTTCCCGTCCAGGTCGACCAGGCTCACCCGGCAGTGGTAGGTGGTGCCCGGTGCCAGCCCGGTCAGGGAGACCACGTGCTCGCGCTGGAACTCCGGCACCTCGACCACCTGACCGAGGTCTGCCGTGGTGCCGTACTCGATCCGGCCCTGACAGACCTCATCGGCGATCCAGCCCAGGGTGATCCGGTCGTGGAACCGGCAGATGACGTAGGGTTGGCGGACGATCCCCGGGGGTTGCTCGTCCCGCTGACCACGGGTGACAAAGGTGCCGTCGCCGCTGACCGTCTGGTTGTCGCTCATGTCCGCCGACCGCACCCGGAAGTGGTACAGGGTCTGCGGGTCGAGATGGGTCAGCAGCACGCGGTGGCGCTGCTGCAGGGCCTCGCCGTCGGCGTGACGGTCGTACTCCTCGCTGGTGCCGAACTCGACCCGCGAGGAGCCGGGTTCGTCGGTCTCCCATTCGATCAGGGCGGTATACGGGGTCCGCTGGGTCACCCGCGGGCCGTTCCAGATCACCGGTGGGGTGGCATCGGGCGCGGTGGTGCGGAACTGCCCGGTCTTGAAGGCCGAGAGGTTGCCGCTGGCATCCCCGGACCGAACCCGGTAGTAGTAGAGGGTGTTCGCGGCCAACCCCTCGAGCCAGACCTCGTGCGCGTGGACCAGGCGCTCCTCCAGCACCCGCTCGAAGGCGGTAAACCAGGGGCCCAGGCTGTACTGGACTAGGCTGTTCGAAGGTTCGTCGGTCTCCCAGGCGATCCAGGCCCGATGCTCGGACGGGGTGGCCCGCGGTCCGACGACGATCCGCGGCGGCACGTCGTCGGGACGGGCCTGGGTCACGAAGTACCCGCCCCTCCAGGCCGAGGCATTGCCGTCCTCGTCCGCGGAACGGACGCGGTACACGTAGAAGGTGAACGGTGAAAGTCCGGTCAGCCGCACCTCGTGCGAGAGCACCAGATCCTCGCCGGCGACCTCGCCGCACGCGCCCAGCAGCGGGAACTGCGCGGCCGCCTCGTCGTTGAAGTGGGGCAGCAGGCCGCGCAGGATCCATCGCTGGGCCGCCTCGCCGCACGACTCGGCGGTGGCCCCCTCCTGGTCGTCGTCCTGGCGGCAGCCGCTCAGGTCGCCGTGGGTCACCAGCTCCTCGGCCAGAGCCCCGCCCAGCTCGTCCAGGCTGCCCCAGCGCGGCCGCAGTTTCAGGCCGCAGTACTGCACCTGACTGGTGGCCTCCTCGTTGGTCTTCCAGTAGATCGTCGTGGCGTTGTGGGTGGTGCCCAGGGCAATGGGGCCTTCGACGATGTCGGGCGGGAGCAGGTCCGGCGTGACCAGGATGTAGGCCGGCTTGGTCTCGGTGTCCGCGCCCTCGGCCCAGGTCACCGTCAGGGACACGGTGTAGGTGCCGGGTCGCTCGTACTGGTGGATCGGGTTCGGCTGCGCGCTGGTGCCGCCGTCGCCGAAGTCCCAGCTCCAGCTCTGGACCCCCTCGGTGGAGTAGTCCTCGAAGTTCACCGCCAGCGGCGCGGTGCCGCTCAACGGACTGGCGGCGAAGTCGGCCTGCTGCTGCGGCGCGGCAATGGTGAGCAACCCGTCCTGGAGGGTCGCCGTCGGGGTGCCGTTGTTGAGCGTGGCCCGCATCAGCCGCAACGGCGTGCTGGTCCCGGCCGCCGCGGTCGCGGGGATCTCCAGGTCCAGGTAGAGGAAGATCCCCGAGGTGGTGATCGGCGCGGTGCCGGTGGCGGCCCCGACGAGGATCTGGGCCTGTTCCTGCGGGTTTTCGGGGTAGGGCCGCGGATTGCCGATCAGCGACCAGCCCGAGGCTAGGGCCCCGCGGGCGTCGATCTGGGTGGCCGCGATCGTGACCGCCGACAGCGCCAGGCGGATCTCCAGGTTGGCCGAATAGATGCTCTCCCCGGCCAGGCCCTCGACCTGCACCGGCACCCGGACCCGCTCTCCCGGGCCTGCCGTCACCGTCGGCAGGCTGACCCGGATGGCACCAGCCACCGGGGTGGCCAGGGCCAGGATCGCGGTGAGCACTCCCGCCAGCCAGGGTCTTGCCATCTTGCCTCCTGCCCAATGCACTGCGACCGCATCCCTGCGGCCGAAATAGGTCGGCCCCCTCGAATATACCCTTTCGAGGGTCTTCACCCGAGCGCAAGAAGGGGCGAGGTCGCTGACCTCACCCCCTTGCTGGGTCGTCCGGTGCGGCGATCCCGCCTCAGCGCACCAGGGTCATCTTCCGCGTCTGCGTGTACGAGCCGGCCTCGAGCCGGTAGATATAGGTGCCGGTGGCCACGGCCCGGCCCTGCTCATCCCGTCCGTCCCAAACCGCTGCATAGGTCCCGACGCCCTGCAGGCCGTTGACCAGCACCCGTACCTGCTGCCCGAGCAGGCCGTATATCGTCAAGTGCACCAGCCCGGGTTCGGCGAGTGAATACCGGACCGAGGTCTCGGGGTTGAACGGGTTCGGCCAGTTCTGCGCCAACTCGTACCCCGTGGGCCGCCCCAGCACCAAGGCCTGACCGGGAAGGCTGACCTGAAGCTGGCCGTTGTTTAGAACCACCTCGCTAAACTCCAGGGCGCCGCGGGTCGACTCGCCCGCGAGGGCCTGGAGCTGAACCTCCAGGATGGCGCCGGGGCCGTCTCCTTCGGCCTGGGCCGCGGCCCAGGCGATCCGCAACTCGCCGCCGGTCACCCGGCTGGCCATCAGGAACCCGGCCGTGCGCGGCGTGGGCCGCACCGCGACCACTCGGTACTGCGCCGGGTCGAACCTGAGGGTCAGATCCCCCGAAAGGACCCCGGCGGTCTCGTCCAGGGTCACCGGCAGATTCACCAGGGCTCCCTGCCGGACCACCGGACCGAAGGCGACCAGGCGGGTGTCGCTGACCGGCTTGAAGGGGTGATTGCTCGTCGTGCTGTACTGCACCGGGAAGCGCGGCTCGGCAAGGTTGGTCGGATCCGGCGGGAGCAGGACCACCTTCCGGAGCACCAGGGTGGCGTCCCACGAGTTGATCCCGTTGACCCCGGCCGGTTCCACGTCGGCGACCAGCGCGGAGTAGGCGGCCAGACTGGTATCGTTCACGCTGTGCCGCAGGATCAGCGAGGCGTCGTACGCGCCGAGGATGGAGTTCCTGCTGGCGTCGCCCCAGACCACCGGGGTGGTCAGGGCGGTAACCTGGGCCGGGCCGCCGCTCGCGGTGACCGCATCGGCATAGCGGACCGAGATCCGGTCGAGGGTGGCATTGACCTCCATCTGCAGGATCCCGTCCCCGCGGCTGGCCGGCCCGGCAACCGTGCCCACCTTGCCGCGGAACACCCCCGAGGCCGCGCCGGTCTCGATCAGGGCCACGGTTTCACTGTCCGGATAGGCGAGGTTCGCGGCGCCCACCCGGACGCGAACCGTGTCGGCTGTCGCGGTAAGGTCCAGGTCGCTGTCCGCAAGCTGGATCCGCAGCGAGTCGCCGACCTGCACCCCATCGCTGGCCGCCAGCACGCCGCTGGCCCCGCCGATCGGCTCGACGCTGGCCGTTGCATCCGCGGTGCCGCCGCCCGCGGCCAGGGGATCGGCATAGGAGACCGCGATCTGGTACGCCGCGCCAGGTCGCAGCTCGAGCGCCCCGACCACGGTCCCGACACTGCCGGCATCCGCGTCGTAGATCGTGACCAGCGAGCCGGTGAAGACCCCGGTGCCGGTCCCGGTCTCGGTCAGGAGGATCGATTCGCTGTCCCCGCCGCCCCCCGCCGTGCTCACCACCGCGAGCAGGGTCCCCGGGCCGCTGATCCGGGTGGCGCCGGCGGCCGTGCTCATGTCGAGGTCGGTCAGCTCCAGGACCAGGGGCAGGGACACCTTGACCTGGGTGGGCGCGCTGGTGAAGGCCGCCGTGGTCGGGGTCACCGACAGCAGGCCGGGATGGGGCTGGCCGTCGCTGCCGATGACGTCGTCGTACCGGGCCACGAGCTGATCGCCGGCGACCGCGCCCAGCACCCCGGCGCCCGGATCGACACCGGCGGTGGCCAGGGTCCCGACGAAGATCTCGGTGCTCTGGCCGGTCTCGGTCAACACCACCGATTCCACCCCGCCGGTGGTGACGTTCCGCACCGCGACCGTCGCGCTTTCGGCCAGGCCGGCGTCGTTGTTCAGATCAGCATCGGTGAGCCGCAGGCTTGCCGAGCCCCCGACGGCGATGATCCCGGCGTTGACGATGACGACTGCGCCGGTGGTGCCGGCGTCCACGGCCACGGTGGCGACGATGGTGGCCGGCGCGCCGTTGACGCCAAAGCCGTCGGTATAGGCGACGGTGATGCCGTACGCCGGATCAGGCCGCAGCTCGAGCGCCCCGGCCACGGTCCCGGCTGCGCCGGGAACGGCGTCGTAGACCGTGGGCAGAATGCCGACAAAGGTACCGCCGACCGTCTCGGTGAGGGTGAGGGTCTCGGTGTCGCCCGCGCCGCCGGTGGTACTGACGGTGACCGACAGGATGCCGTTGCCGGTCACCCGCGTGCCGGCGGCCAGGTCCGCGTCGGCGACCGTGATCGTCAGCCCGTCGCCGACGTCGATCGCGGCGGGCAGGGCACCGAAGGCCGCGGTCGCCGGGGTCACCGAACGGCGCAGGTGGGACGCCAGGTCCTGGCCGGTGGCATCGGTGTAGAGCGCCACCAGTTGATCGCCGGCCTGCACGTCGAGGAGGCCGTTGGGCGCCGGGATGGCGCTGTTGGCCGTGTTGAGCGTGCCCGTGAAGGTGCCCAGCGCCCCCTCGGTCAGGGTGGCGTTCTCGGATTCCTGGAGCTGGCCGCCACGGCGGACCTGCACCTGCACCGCCACCGAACCGGCGCCCGAGAGATCGATATCCTGAACGGTCAAGGTCAGGGCCGAGCCGCCGGCGGCGACCGCGGCCGGTGCCGTGGCCACGGTTCCGTCCGTGCCCAGCACCGGGATGGCGGCAGAATCCACGTTGAGCGGCGTGCCCCCCGTCGCCATCGGGTCGGCGTAGCGAACCGACACCGCGTTCCCCGGCCGCAGCTCCAGGGTGCCGGCCACCGCGGCCACCAGGGGATCGGCGTCGAACCGGCTCGGCACCGAGCCGCTGTACTGACCGCTCCCCGCCACGGATTCGGAGAGGGACACCAACTCCTGCTCCCCGGTCGTGGTGTTGGTCACCGTCACCGCGATCTGGTGGAGCCCGGCCACGCGGGTGCCGCCGGTAAAGGAGGTGAAGAGGTCATTGACCTGGATCGACAAGGTCTCGCCGACGTTCAGGTCGGCCGGCAGCGAGGCAAAGGAGGCAGTGGCCGGCGTCACCGAGAGGACCATCCCGCCCGGCTGGCCGTTCGCCCCGATGGCATCGGTATAGGAGACCGCCAGCCGATCGCCGCCGTTCACCGAAAGGGTGCCGTTCCCCGAGGTTCCCGCGCCAGCCGCGGTCGGGCTCTGGGCCTGGAAGATCCCGGTGTCGGGTCCGGTCTCCACCAGCACCAGGGTCTCGGTTTCCCCGGTGCTGGCGTTGATGACCGTAACGGTGACCGACTCGGCTACCGTCGGGTCGGCGTTCAGGTCAGCGTCGATCACCTGCACGGTAACGGGAGCGCCGATGGTCAGCACGGCCGGCGAACTGCTGGCCGTGCCGTTCACGTTGGGACTGACCGCGATGGTGGAGGTCACCGCCAGCGCGGTTCCGACCCCGTTGAGGGCATCCCCGTAGGTGGCCTGGATCTGGTTGCCGGAGACGATCTCCAGGGGGACCGTCCCCTGGGCCGCCGCTCCGTAGGCGGTGGCGATCTGGCCGGCGAAGACCCCGGTGTTCAACCCGGTTTCAGTGAGCTGGACCGACTGGGTTTCGCCGCCCGTGGAGACGGACACGGTCACCGTCTCGGCCGTGCCGGCGGCCTGGTTCAGGTCCGCGTCGGTCACGGTGATCCGCACCGGCTGCGTCGGCCTCACCGGATTGGGGGAGAGGCTGAGGGTGCCGGTCGTTCCCCCGAGCACGACCGTGCCACTGGCCGTGGTAACCGCGATCGCGCCCTCGTTGAGGGCCGCGGACACCACGGTGAAGGGCGAGGCCTTGGGCGAGACGGTCGCAATGGCGGTGAATCGCACGCGCAGGATCGGCTCCGTCACCCCATCGGCCACGGCCAGTGCCAGGCTGGAGGTCGGGGCCGCGGCCGAGACGCGGATCTCGTCGGTGCCAAATCCGTCGACGTTGGGCACCAGGTTGGTGGCCACCGTCCACCCTGCCAGGTCGCCGGCGAGCAGCACCTCTGCCGCGGAGGGAACACTGAGAACGTCCCCGTCGCCCCCCCCGTTGTAGCGGAGGACGAGGTCAACGCCCAGGACCCCGGAAACCGGGCCGGTCACCGAGAGCGGCACCTCGCTGCCGGCCACGCCCTCCGGAATGACCTGAGCGGCGGGCGTCGACACCGTGGCGGCGGCCGCAGGTGCGGCCATCCCCGCCCAATCGACGGCGACGAGTACGACCAAGGCAAGGGAACCGCGGATGAGGGTGCGAAGCCCAGGAGGGAAAACCATGATAGATGACCTCCGACAGGAACACGAGAGAAAATAGACAATTTTCTGCCATCTGGTTCAGCGCTATATATATAACGGAAAAAGAATGACTGTCAAGACAGGGGAGAAAAAAAGCCATCCACGGTCTTCATTGGGCAAAAACGGGCAAATTTGCCTATTATTGGCTTGCGCGGTGGATGGGGATTGAGCCATACAGGTCCTGGAGTTATCGCTCTGGCACGGCAACCGCTCTCTGGAGCCGATCAGCACGCCGGACGGACGGCAGGGGCAACCCAGGGCTCTATCAGGGGGACGACCGGGGAGACCCCCGGGAAGCCGCCGCTTTCGGATTGTCCCTTTTTCGCGTTTCTTCTGGCCGTTGACCGCGCCGGAGGGTCCCAAGCCTGAAGGAGCCCGTTCGCATGGACCGCCATGTCCCGGAAAGCAAGGTCACCCTCGCCGCAGGGGTGCTAGGGCCCCAGGTCCGCACCCCAATCCTAGTCGCCGACGATGAAGATGCGGTCCGTAAAGTCTGTGCCCGGATCCTCAGCGCGGTCGGATACACCGTCGAGCAGGCCGCCGACGGCGCCGAGGTGCTGGCCATGCTCGAACGAGCCGAATACTGCCTGCTCCTGCTCGACGTGAGGATGCCGGTCCTCGACGGGATCGCCTGCCTGCACCGCCTGCGCCACCTGGGGCACACCCTGCCGGTCCTGATGGTCACCGGGGCCAATGACGTGGACACCGCCGTGGCGGCGATGCGAGCCGGGGCCACGGACTTCATCGGCAAGCCGTTCCAGGTGGCCCAGCTCCTGACCCGCATCGAGCGGCTGCTGGCTCCGGCCGAACCCGGCCCGGCTGCCGTGACCGAGGTTCCCCCGGCCGCGGCGCCACCGTCGGAGCGGCGGATCGGCGGGGACCGACGGATCGCCCTGGACCGCCGTCAGGATGCAGACCGGCGCACCGGCGACCGTCGCGGCAAGCCGATTGACCCGGTGGTCGCCTATATCGAAGAGCACGCCACCGAGATCCGGTCCCGGCAACAGGTGGCCGAGATTCTGGGCTTGACCGTGGAGGAGGTGTCGGCCCGGGTGAGAGAGGTCACCGGGCAGTTCTTCCGCCGGTTCCTGCTGGCCTGCCGGGTCAGCCGGGCCCGCGGTCTGCTGGAGGCCACGGACCTGTCCATCGCCGAGATCGCGGACCGGACCGGCTTCGCCACGGTGCAGCACTTCAGCCGGATCTTCGCCGGACAGGTGGGGATTTCACCGCGCGCGTATCGGCAACAGCACCGCGCCGACCGCACCCTACAGCCGTGACCGCAGGTCCCGACCCGTCGACCTGGCGCGACTACGCGACTAATCGAACTGCGTGCGGAACTGGGCGAACTCCTGGCGCAAGGCCTGGAGCGCCTGGCGCAGCTCGTCCATCTCCTCCTCGAGTTGCGCCAGGCGTTCGTTCTCGGCCCGGACCGCCAGGACCGCCGGCTCGACCCGAGGCTCGACCGCTTCCACGGGGATCTCGGGCTGGCCGCACAGCAGGTGGGCGAAGCGCGGCTCCTTACGGCCCGGCTGGCGGGGCAGCTCGATCACCAGGGCCCCATCCGACCGGCCGGCCAGGCCGCGCAGGGTCGCCTCCACCTCGGCCAGGTCGGCGAAGGCGTGGAGCCGGCCGCTCCGACCGCGGAGCTCGCCGACGGTCTGCGGGCCGCGCAGGAGGAGCAGGCCCAGGACGGCGCCCTCCGGCGGGCTCAGCCCCAGGCGCTCGGCGGCCAGGTGGTAGTACCGCGGCACCCGCATCTCGGCGCCGCTGACCACCCGGGCCAGTTGCTTCTCCCGCAGACTCTCCAGGGCCCGGGCCACGGCCTTCTCCTCGAAGGCGACCACCGGGTCGCGGTTCGAGCGCTGATTGCAGGCCAGGGTCAGGCCGTTCAGGGTCAGCGGGTAGTAGTCCGGGGTGGTGAGCTGCTTCTCCACCAGGGCCCCCAGCACCCGCGCCTCGACCAGGTCCAGCTCCAGGTCCATGGCAACACCCTATCTCGATCGGTTGACCTGCACCCGCGTCACCGCTGCCGGGCAGGGGAGCCGACCCAAGGAGCCCGCTTGGGGTTGTGGGTCGGGCCGGGACGACGCCGAATCTAGGCCTCCTGTCTTTCAGCGCCAACGGCCAGACCGTAGATTAGCGCCTTGTCGCCCTCGACCGGGAGATCTGGCCGATACCTTCCCTGACCATCACCGTCAGCAGAGGAGCTCCGGATATGCAGCCGCTCTGCGAAGCACACCCACAGGTACGCGGCGTATCCGCCGGACTGCAGTTGGTGGTGAATCACCCGACGGTACTCCCGGAGCCGGTGTTGTTCGGCGAGTCGGAGGCCGACGGCTCCGGGGCCTCGATCTACGGCTCGGTGCTCCGGGACGGCGGCCGCTTCCGCATGTGGTACCAGGCCTGGCCACGCACCTGGGACTACCGCGACGTGGTCACCGTGGCCTGCGCCGAGAGCGACGACGGGATCCACTGGGAACGCCCGGCGTACGGGGTATTGGAGTGCGCCGGCACCCGGGCCAACCACCTGACCGACCTGCCGTTCCACTGCCCCTCGGTCTTCCTCGATCCCATGGCCGGTGAGAAAGCTCGGTACCGGGCCTTCGGGTACACCGCGCCGGCCAAGCTCGACGACCGGTTCAGCCACCGCGTGGAATCGGCCGGGTACTACACGGCGCATTCGGCCGACGGTCTCCACTGGCACCTGGACAGCACGGCCCCGGTCTGGCCGTTCGGGGACGTGATCACCTCGGTCTGGGACCCCTGGTCGAGCTGTGCGCGCATCGCCCTCAAGCGCAACGGCCATACCGCCGGACAGCACCGTCGGCGATTCTACACCGCCACCTGGACCGCGGGCCGGGCCAGCGAACCGGTAAGCGCGCTCTTCCCCGACGAGCTGGACGACCTGCACGCCCGCGGTCGCGGCTGCTGCAGCGCCGATTACTACGGGGTCGGTTTGTATCCCACCGAGGGTCCGACCCTGGGGTTCCTCTGGAACTTCCGCCACCTCCCCCCGCTAGGACAGTACCCGCCGGAAATGTTGCACTACGGCGGGATCGGCAGCGTTGACCTATCCCTGGTCTGCCAGCCCGAGCGGGGCGGCCGGTGGCTGCACCTGCCGGGCCGGCCGGACTGGCTGGCGGCGGCCGAGGCGCCGGAATGGGCCCGCGGGGCCCTGTACACCGCGGCCTCGCCCCTGGACGTGGGCGACGAGACCTGGCTCTACTTCACCGGCACCCAGGACCAGCACGGCCGCGGCGGTCACGGAGTCGACGCGAGTACCTGGTACCGCTCGCAGGGCGGGCGCGGCGGTTTTTGCCGCATCGGCCTGCTCCGCTGGCGCCGCAATCGCCTGATTGGATATCGCGCCCACCTGCCCGAGCGTCTGCAGTTGTCCCCGCGTCCGGCGATCGACGGACCGGGACGTCTGGCCGTCAACGCGGTCACCGATCCCGGCGGGTGCATCCGCGCGGCGCTCCTCGACCACGAGCTGAAGCCGCTGCCCGGGTTCGGCCTGGAGGAGTGCGCGCCGGTAGCCGGCGACGTCCTCGAGGCCGAGCTCCGCTGGCAGGGCCAGGACCGCCTGCCCCGACCGGCGGCGGGGACATCCCTGACCGCAGAGTTCGAACTCACCCGCGCTACCCTGTACGCCTTTGATTTTCGCACCTGCTGAGCCCAAACCAGGAGGCTTGCCCATGCCACTCGAACACCAGGAAGTCGGCCCGGTGACCGTGGAGCGCTTCGCCTCGAACCAACCCCATCGGGGCAAGGTTCTCGCCGCCATCCAGGCCCATGCGGACGATATCCCCTTCTTCTGCGCCGGCACCGTGGCCAAGCTGATCGCCGAGGGGTACACCGGGTACCTGATCCAGACCACCAACGACGAGAAGTGCGGCCCCACCCCCAGCCTCGGCGACACCATCCTGCGCAACGAGCGCGAGGTCGACGAGTTGGCCCGGGTCCTCGGGCTCAGGAAGGTGATCAACCTGGGGTACCGCAACCACCTGCTCGACGAGGCCGCCCCGCTCGAGCTGCGGGTCCGCCTGATCTACCTCATCCGCGCCCTGAGGATCGACACCGTGCTGACCTTCAACCCCTGGGGCCACAACGAGGAGAACCCCGACCACTACGTCACGGCCCAGGCGGTCGAGGCCGCGGCCTGGATGGCCGGCATGGACAAGGACTACCCGGAGCAGCTCGCCTGCGGCCTGCAGCCCCACTCGGTGCGCGAGCGGTACTACTGGGTCTTCCGCCCTGGACAGCCGTGCAACCGGGTGGTCGACATCTCCGGCCACCTCGAGGCCAAGGTCGCCTCGATGAGCGTCAACAAGACCCAAGGCCCGGCCGGGGCCAGCGGCCGTCGCCTAAGGGCCCACCTGGCCAGCCAAGGCCTGCGCCTGCCTGAGCTCGACGGCACCGAGGAAGAGGCCGACCGGTCCTACCTCCGGCGCTTTGGCCTGGAGACCGAGCGCGCCGTGGGGGCTCAGTACGGCGTGGAGTACGGGGAGCGCTTCTACTACGTCGGTCCGGGCGGCCCGTTCGAACAGTTCGGCACGGCCGAGCTGGTCGACCGCTACGTCAAGGCCCACGCCGTGCCCTTGACCAAGCCCTAACCCAGGAGACCGGCTAAACGATGCTGCCCCGCGAACGGGTCATCGCCGTCATCGAGCACCGCCGACCGGACCGCATCCCGCTCTACGGCTGGGTGCGCGCCAACCTCGAGGCCCCGATCCGGCAGGCCTTTGGCTCGGTGGAGGCCTTCGAGGACCGGTACGAGTTCGACTACGCCCATATCTTCGGCGGTCCAGGGCCGTATTCGGGCGAGCGCCTGGAGGCGTTGCGCCGCGAGCTGAGCGGCCCACTCGAGCCCGGCCATCTGCTCGACCTGCCCCTGGAGGATCCCCACGACCTGGCGGCGTATCAGGGGATCGTCGACCAGGTCCGCCACCACAAGGAGGAGCGCGGCCGGTTCGTGTACGTGCAGACCCCCGGGATCTTCGAGTGTCTGAACGGGGTCTTCGGGATCGAGGCCCACCTGGGATACCTGCTGCTGCACGAACGCGAGTTGCACGAGGTCTACCGCCGGCAGGCGGCCTGGAACCAGGCCTTCGCGCACCACTGCCTGGACCTGGGCGTGGACATGATCCACGTCTCCGACGACTGGGGCGGCCAGCACGGACTCCTCTTCAGTCCCCAGGTCTGGCAACGGCTCATCTATCCCTACCACAAGCCCACCTGCGAAGCGGTGAAGCGGCGGGGCGCGTACCTGAGCTTCCACAGCGACGGGAACATCCGCGAGGTGCTCGACGGGGTCGTCGAGCTGGGCTTCGACGTGGTGCATCCCTTCCAGGAGTCGGCCGGGATGGACCTGCAGGAGTACCGGGCCCGGTACTGGGGAACCTTCGTGGTCATGGGCGGCCTGGACGTGCAGACCACCATCGGCTTCGGTCGCCACGACCTCCTGCGGGCCGAGATCGAGCGGGTCATGCGTCTCTTCGCCGACGGCGGCCTGCTCTTCTGCACCTCGCACTTCGTGCAGGACCACTGCACCATCGAGGAGCTGATCCTGGCCTTTGACACCGCCTACGCCCTGTCGCGTCAGGTGTGCCGCTAGACGCCGGTCGGAGAACCCCGTTCGGGCTGCGGTCAGCCACGGCCGCCGCCGCCGAGTCGAGGTGCCGTGGCCGAGATGAAGCGGCTGAACTTCCCGCGGGAATACCCCTTCGACCTCCGCCTGATCGATGGCCGGCCGTCGATCTTCGACCCACTCCGCCGGCGGTTCGTGCCGCTGACCCCCGAGGAATGGGTGCGCCAGAACCTGGTGCAGCACCTGATCCAGGACCTGGGATGTCCGGCCGGCCTGACCACGGTGGAGCGGTACCTCGAGCTCCACGGCAAGCCGTTCCGGGCCGACGTGGTGGTCCACGCCCGCAATGGCGCGGCCCTGCTCGCGGCCGAGTGCAAGGAGCCCGGGGTCCGCGTCGGGCCGGAGACCTTCGGCCAGCTCACCACCTACAACCGCGTCCTGAAGGCCCGGTACCTCCTGGTCACCAACGGCCTGGAACACTACTGCTGCGCCCTGGACCTGGAGCGGCCGACCCATCGCTTCCTCGACCGCCTGCCGCGGTACGAGGAGCTATGACCGACTGGCCGGCCATCGTCGGCCCGGCCCGGCCGGCGACGGCCCGGATGAACCGCTGATGGCGCGCCGCCGCTCCGGCTCGTCCAGACGCCGCTGGCTGGCCGGGCTGCTCCTGCTGGCCGCCCTGGTCGCGGCGGTGCTCCTCGAGCCCGAGCTCCGCCGGATCGGGCCAGCCCGCGACGAGGGGGTAGCGCCGGCTTATGACCACGACCGCTTCGGCACCCTGCCGCGGGAGCAGTTCCGCCCATTCGCGGCCTTCGTCGTCAGCTTCGACGGCGACGACGACGATTCGGGGGACGGCGTGGCCGACACCCTGGCCGTGCCCCAGTGGGTCGCGTACGAGCTCCGCCGGCAGGAGGGGCCGCTGCATCCAGGGAAGCGGCCGTCGCGCTGGACCACCGATCCCGAACTGTTCGCCCTCGGCCTGGCCCCGGACGACGACTCGTATCAGTATCCGGCGGCCTTCCGCGTCCTCCACCCGGACTGGTACGTCCGCGGCCATCTGGCCATGAAGTTCCACGCCGAGCGCCTGGGACCCGAGGCCGGCCGGGAGACCCACACCCTGCTCAACGCGGTGCCCCAGCGCCCCGGCTTCAACGGCGGGATCTGGCAGGACCTGGAGTGCCTGACCGCGGCCTGGGCCGACCACTACGGTCGGGTGTGGATCATCACCGGCCCGATCTTCCGGGACCGGACCCCGCACGACTGGCTGGGCGAGCCGGCGCGCGAGGAGCGGCGGGTGGCCATCCCCGACGCCCTGTTCAAGGTCGTGGTCCGGCAGACCGGGGAGCGGGACAGGCCGGCGGTCCTGGGCTTTGTCTACCCGCAGGAAGACCCGGCCTACGTCGACCGACCCTACCCGCATGCCCGCTTCCTGGCCAGCGTCAACGCCATCGAGGCGGCGACCGGCCTCAACCTGCTGGCCGAGCTGCCGGTGGCGGCTCAGGAACGGGTTGAGGCGGCGGCCGCCACCGCCCTGTGGCCCAGGCCGCGGGGCCTGGCCGACGGCAACTGCGGCGCTCCCTGACCTTCCGGTCCGCGGGCAGTCCGATCGGGGAGCAGGCATAGCCCGGCCACGGAGGCAGGCCGCTTTCCGCGAGCCGCCACCAGGAGCATGCTCCAGTGATTTCTTGGAAATGGGCGCGGCCGGACCGGCATCCAGCTCGCGGCTGCCGTTGTCCCAACCACCGGGTTTGCGGGGTCAGACCACCAGGCGGCAGCCTTCCTGATCGGCCAGTTCCGCGTCGACCTGGGCCAGGAGATCATTGATCTGGACGGCCAGGAGGCGCGCTTCTTCAAAGCGGGCCTCGGCCGCCGCGTAGATCGGTTCGGCCTGGGTATAGGTGCTGGCCTGCTCCGCCTGCCACCCCTGAACCGCCAGCTCCAGCCCTTCCAGCCGGAGGGCCACCAGCCGGAGCATGCTCAGATGCAGCTCGGCTAGCTCCGGAGGCGGGCCGATGAGGGCAAAATCCGCGGCCGCCCTTTGAAGCCGGGGACGGAGGAGATCGGCCGCCGCGGCCAGGTTCTCCCCGGTGGCCTGGCCCGCGGACCCGACCGCCAGCCGCTCGAGCTCGGTCTGGACCGCGTTGACCTCGTCGATGACCGCACTGACCTGGTCCCGCCATGCCTGCAGGGCCGCGGCCGGCCCGAACGGTGAACCGTGGCCGTCGTCGCCGCACCCGCTCAGGACCAGGAGCAGGGAGAGACCGGCCAGCCACCGGTTCATCGAGACGACCCGGGACCAGCGGCCGGCGGCCGGTCTCCCTGGGGCGGCAGGGGAAGTCCCAGATCCTCGCTCAGGCCGACCACCGCCGGGCCGGCCTGGGTGAGGAAGATCTCGGCGCGGTCCGCCTCCGCCGGGTAGGCCTGGGCGTACCCAGCTCGCCATTGGGAGACGAACTCCTCGGCCCTGGACTGCTCGACCAGGGCCCAGACGCTCCCGCCAAAGCCGGCACCAAAGGCCGAGGCCGCGACCGCCCCGGCCTGCCGGGCAAGACGCGCCAGGACCACGGTCTGGGGAACCTGGTTCTGCAGCAGGGTGTCGGTCAGCTCCTGCGAGCGATCGACCAGTTCCCCGAACCGGGTCAGGTCACCGTGGGCCAGAGCCTCGCCCGCGGCCTCGAGAATCTCGCCGTCCTCGGCGATGAAGTGCTCCACCCGCCGGACCAGCTCGGCGCCGGAGAACGGCGGCCCGGTGACCCGACCCAGCACCTGGCGCAGGCGGTCGCGGGCCGCGGAACCGCCCGCGACCACCTCGGCGAGGTAGACCTCGGTCCCGCCGGTGGCCTCGCGCCAGGCCTGCACCGCGGCCGCAGCCCGGAGCGAGGCCCGGTTGTACAGCTCCTGGGCCGCGCCGGTCTTCTCCGCCACCACCCCGCTGAAGGCCACCGCGAACAGGTGACCGGCCGGCACTGGCAGGTACCGCTGGAACCGAGCCGGGCAGTAGGCGAACTGGCCCAGGTGACCGGCCCGCGAGCAGAGCATGGCCGTGTGGTCTTCGCTGCCGCCGAAGGTGCCCACGCCCCGGTCGCCGGGAAGCTCGCCGAAGGTCTGGCCGTTCTCCACCGTGCCCAGGTACGCGGCCAGGGACAGGGCATCGGGGAGCTGGCGCCGGAAGCGCGGGTGGCGGAACAGTCCGTTGACCGCCATCACCACCAGGGCCGTGGCCACGATCAGCGCGCTCGAGCTGCTCATCCCGGAGGCCACCGGCAGATCGCTGGCAAAGGCCAGGTCCGCGCCCTGGTCCGCCCTGAAGTTGCGGACCAGACGACGGCAGGCGGTCATCGGGTAGTTCGACCAGTGGCCGTGGCGCGCGGTCAGCTCCGGCCCCAGGTCGAAGGCGGCCGTTTCCCCCAGGCCGACGGCCCGCACCGTGACCAGGGCGTCGAACCGCGGCGCGGCGACCATGCAGAACCCCTGCTCCACCGCGGTCACGATACTGCGGCCGCCGGCGTAGTCGGTGTGCTTGCCGAGCACCTCGATCCGGCCCGGCACGAAAAAGCCGTGGACCGGACCGTCGGCCGGGGCTCCCTGCTCCAGCAGCGCGCCGGCCGCGGCGGCGAACAGGCCGATCTTGGCCTCCACGGCTAGGGGTCCCAGACCGGCGGTCTGCAGCCGCTGCCGCGCCGGCGCGGGGTTGCGGTCCAGCTCGCCGAGGGTCACAGTCTGACCTCCATCCCCGCCAGTCGCTGGGCCACGCCCTCGACGTCCTCCCGGCTGGACAGATCGAGCACGGCCGCGGCAAAGGGCAGGGCGCGGAACCGGACCCCGAGCCGGTCGATCGCGTACTGCACCGCGTCGGTGATCTCCAGCTCGCCGCGCGGCGACGGCGGGATCGCCCGGCAGGCGGGAAAGATCTCCGGGCCGAAGCGCCAGCAATTCATGCTGACCCCGATCGGCGCGGGGAGGGCCTCGACCACCTCGAGCGCCGGCTTCTCGATGATCCGCTTCATGTACTGGTCCGGCCCGACCTCGACCACGGCGAAGCGCAGCAGCCGCTCGGCCGGGATGTTGCTTCCGGCCAGCATGCTCTCCCGGTCGAACAGGGCCAGGCCCGGGCCGTCGAGCTGCCGCAGGGCCACCAGGGCCGGCACGGGGTAGTAGTTGTCGGAGTTGATCATCAGGAACGGCTCGCCCGCGGCAAAGGCTTCCCCGGCGGCCACGGCGTCGGCCGTTCCCAAGGGCTGCTCCTGCACCGCGAACTCCAGCTCGAGGCGGGTGTAGCTCAGCGTGGTGCCGTAGTACTGGCGCAGCTCGTGGTGCTCCGGCCCCACCACCAGGCAGAGGCGACGGTACCCGGCGTCGGCCACGGCCGTCAGCACGTAGTCGAGAAAGGGCCGGTCGATCGGCATCAGCGCCTTGACCCCGGTGGCCGCGATCCGTTCCTGGGTCGGGCTCAGCTTGACCTGCGGGGCATCCTGGCGCATGCGCGTGCCCAGGCCGCGGGCCAGGATCAGCGCCTTGTCCATCCGCACCCCCCTCCTCTCCGCACTAGGACCAGGTCCCCCGAAGCGGGCGCGCTCCGGTTGGCGCCCTCACGGCGTGTGGAAGACCACGTGCTCGCTGGCATCGCGCAGTTCCAGGCCCGCCGCGCCTCCGTTCTCCAGGCTGAGGCTGGCGCGGGTCCGGCCCTGCTCGTCGTAGAGCTCGATCCGCGGCCGGCCGTCCTGCCGCATCCCCAGGCCGGCGCGGAAGCGCTGCTTGGGGTCCAGCACCCCGATCCACGCCAACCCGTCCTCGAACACCCCGCTCACCGTGCGCACCTGACCGTCCCGGTCGTGCAGTTCGAGGAGCGCCATGCCGTCGCCGCGGACCCGCAGCGAGCCGCGCAGTCGGCCCTGGGGGTCCCGCAGTTCGAGGCCGGTGCCGCCGGTCTCGTCCGTGCCCAGGCGCAGGCGCAGCTCTCCCTGGGCGTCGCTGATGGTCAGCCGGGCGTCGCCGGCTTCGCCCATCCCGATCCCGGCGCGCGACTGCCCCCCCTCGTCGTATAGCCCCAGGCCGGCGCCGCCGTCCTCGGTCAGGCCCAGTCCGGCCCGTACCCGGCCCTGCTCGTCGTATAGCTCGATAAAGGGGGCGCCGTCCGCGGCGCCGACCTGCAGCCGCATCCGGGTCCGGCCGTCGGAGTCTTGAAGCCGCACCCCAGGGTCACCGTCGGCCCCGATCCCGACGGCGATTCGGGTACGGCCGGTCTCGTCGCGGAACTCCAGCTCGGTCGCGCCCTCGTCGCGGACCTGCAGGGATCCCCGCTGCCGGCCCTGGCGGTCCAGCAGGTGAAAGCCTCGACCGGACAGGATGCCCGGCCGCAGCCGCAGCACCAGCAGCACCCCAGCCAGGACCAGGGCCGCGCCGGCGCCGGCCGCCGCGGCCAGGGAGAGCCGCTCCAACCGCTCGATCCGGGCGCCCAGGTCCGGCCGCTCCTGGTCCTGGGCCGCCGCCAAGATCGGCCAGGCCAGGAGGAGCAGGGTGACCGCGACCAGCCAGCCAGCCGTCGGACGACCGCCGCGGTCGGAGTCAGCCCGGCGCACCGCCCTGGTTCCTCTGCCAGAGCGCGGTGGCGCCGAACTCATAGCTGGCCTTGGTGTCGGGCAGCTCCTCGAGATACACGGTGAACCGGACCGGCAGGCCGTTTTCCGGCAGACGCCGGGACCAGTATTCGGCATAGGCCCGCGAATAGGCCTGGCGGATCCGCTGCTTGGCCTGCGCGTACCCGGCCGGATCGGCGATCGGGCTGGGGCTCTTGGGCGCGGCGCCGAAGGAATGCATCTCTAGGAAGTCCAGCTCGGCCAGGGTCTGGCAGATCCCGGCCTCGCGCAGGTAGAGCTCCCAGGTGTCGAAAATCCGCGGGATCTCCCGGTCCGGGTCCATCTCCGCCACCTCGTCGAGGTGCAGCTCGTTGGTGGCGGCCAGGGCCCCGGTCATGCCGACGAAGTGGATCTTCAGATCGCCGTTGAGCTGCTCCTCGACCACCAGGTCCGAGAAGTGCTGGTTGGTGCGCTTGGTGTAGTAGGTGACCCGACCTCGCCGCTTGATGACCCAGTCCACCTCGACCTCCCCGCTGGAGATTTTCATTGCCGGCCAAGTCGGACCACCTGCCGTGGCGGCCCGAGCGAACGGCGCGGTGGTGATGATAACGCGCGCTCCGTACGCCAGCAAGCCGGCGACGGCAACCGGCCCGGATCGCGGTCTGGCCAGGCGGATGACGGAAATCCGTCAGGGGAGGGGAAAAACCGACCGTGGGTGACCGGGCTCAGACCGGTCGCGCGAGGCGACGCTCTCTGAGGCCGGACGGGAGATGGGCTCCTGCCGTCAATGGCATAGGGCTTGCTTTCACCTCCTGAAGCCGATCGTGGAGATGGCCGTATCCGGCAACTCCGCCACACCCTGAGGAGGAGGGGAAGGTTCCATGCGCCACCCGAGCAAATCCAGGCTCGACTGGGCCGTCGAGCTAGCCGCACCCTGGCTGTTCTTTTTGGGCTTCGCGACCCTGTTCAGCCGGATCTTCCCGGCCTTCTTCCGTTAGGAGTCGATCACGGCGAGGCGGCGACCGCGGCCGCCAGGGCCCGGATAAAGGCAGGATCCGTCCCGCAGCAGCCGCCGACAAAGGCCGCGCCGGCGGCCGTCAGGGAAGGTCCATACGCGGCGAACTCCGCCGGCGTGGTCCGATAGCGGATCTCTCCCCCGACCACCTCGGGCAGCCCGGCATTGGCCTTGACCCAGATCGGCTTGGTCGTGGCCGCGCGCAATAGCTCGCACACCGGCACGAACCCGGCGATCCCCTGACCGCAGTTGGCCCCGATGACCTCGGCGCCGGCCTCTTCCAGGGCCGCGGCAGCCTGGGCCGGGGTGGTGCCCATGATGGTGCGGGTGCGCTCTGGTCCGGAATCGAAGACCATGCATCCCACCACCGGCAACCCGGTCTCGTGCGCCGCGGCCACCGCCAGCCGGGCCTCCTCCAGGTCGGTCATGGTCTCCACCACGATGGCGTCGGCCCCGCCCTCGGCCAGGGCCTCGGCCTGCTCGCGGAAGGCGTCCCGCAGGGCCGCCTCCTCGACCTCCCCGGCCATCAGCAGCCTGGTGCTCGGTCCCAGGGAAGCGAAGACCAGGGCTCGGCCGGTCGCGGCTTGTTGCGAGAGACGGACCCCGAGTCGGGCGAGCTCGGCCGCCCGCGCGGCCAGGCCGTGTCTTTCCAGGGCGATGCGGTTGGCGCCGAAGGTATTGCTCAGGATCACCCGGCTGCCCGCCTCGACGTAGGCCCGCGCCACGGCCTCGACCTCGGCCGGCCGGTCGAGGTTCCAAGCCTCGGCCGAGGCGCCCAGGCCCAGACCGCGGTTCTGCAGTTGAGTCCCCCAGGCACCGTCGGTCACCACCGGCGCGGCCGCCAGCAGCTCCTGCAGTCTTCCCGTCACGGTTCTCCTCCTCTCGGTCCCGCGTCTACGACCGGTCGCTCGCCTCGAGCTCGCTGCCGCGGAGCCATCCTTCGAGGGTCACGGCCACCCGGCACCACCCCTCGTGCTCCTCGACCAGGTGGACCGGGGTCCCCTGCCGAATCGCTCCCGCGACCCGCGGGGCCCGGGGACCAGGGGCGGCCCTCAGGGTGATCTGACCGCTCCGGACGCACCGGCCGGCCGCGGCCGGCCCGGTCAACAGCCGGCCCCGCAGCACGTCCAGGGGAAAGGCCGGCCCGGGGTCCACCTTGCGCTCGGGGGCGATCTCCTCGTGTCCGAGGAGATGGCGGATGCCGTAGGCCTCGGCGAGCAGCCGGCAGACCTCCTCGACCACGTGCACCTGCACGACGGTGTACCGGTGCCACGGCGTCTGCCGAACCTGGTTGCGGTGCACGGCCCAGACCACCTCGGACTCGGGGAACGCCTGGCCGAACCACGAGGTGTAAATCCCGTCGCGACAGCTCAACTGCCCGGCGTTGTCGACCTCGATCCCCAGCGAATAT
>JBAZUN010000010.1:0-32886 GCA_041661365.1 Candidatus Latescibacterota bacterium | reverse complement strand
CATTCCCCCTCGAACCGCACCCCGGCCCACCAGTAGTCGCTGCGCAGGGAATCGACCGGCACGAAGTAGTCGACGCGGCTTGACCAGAACAGCCGGTCCATCCGTTCCTGCCACTTCCGTGCCTCGCTCCAGTTCTTCCCCTCGATCTCGTCCCACTCCTCCTGCTCGCGGTCCCGCAGCCAGCGGATGGTGTCGCCCGGGGCCCGGACCAAGGTCACGTTCTCGGCGAGGTAGCGACGCAGCGCCTCGATCCGCCGGTCCAGCGCTGCCAGGGAGTCGGCGTTCCCCTGGTCCCCCAGCTCGGCGCGTTGCCGGATGAGCGCGTCCAGCTCGCCGGTCAAGGGGAGGGACGGTTCGCCCAGGGTGCGGATCTCCGGATCGTCGACGATCACCACGTACCCCGCGGCTCCGTCGCTGGCGCCCCAGCGGAACTGCCCGGGGTGCACCAGCTCTCCGTAGAGGTCACCGTACTCCTGATGGTAGATGATGGTGTCCTCGCTCACCTCGGTGATGCTAAGCGGGCCGGGGACGGTGGTGGTGGCCCGCAGCTCGCGTCCCTCGTGTTCGACGCGCAGTCGATAGGTCTCCCCTGAGACCACCGGCATATCGGCCTCGTCGATCCGGTAGGTGCCGGGCTCGCTCCGGTCCTCGACCAGGGAATACGCGCGGCCGGCGTGCTCGATCTCGACGGTCGCCCCGGCGAGGGTGTCCTCCAGCCCGTCGTAGTACCGCTCGGGCGCCACGGTCTGGCGCACGCGGACCTCGGTGTCCTGGCCGGGGACCAGGAAGCCGACCGCGACCAGCTCCTGCTCGCTGACCTGCACCTCGCTGGGGTTGCTGCACCCGGTCGCCAGGGCCAGCGCGACCCCGATCCCCAGATCCCTCCATCTGCGCGCGCTCATGGTCCGTCCTCCCGGTCACTCAGAAGTCGAAGTCGAGGCCGAAGCTCGGCAGGATCGGCAGCATCTGGATCTCGTGCCGCTTGCCCGGACGCCGCAGTTCGGGCTTCCCTTCCGGATCCCAGAAGTAGTTGAAGACGTTCTTGTGGTTGGTGGCGTTGACCACCTGGAGATAGGCCTTCATCCCCCAGCCCCGGAAGCGGAACTCCCGCTGCAGGGACAGGTCGAGCCGCTGGTACGAAGGCAGGCGCACGGCGTTCAGCTCGCCCTGATCGTTGAAGGTCCAGCGTATCCCCGAAGGCAGCTCCACCTCGCCGCGGCCCAGGATCTGGGTATAGGGCTGGCCGGTGGCATAGGCCGCGCTGGAGTTCAGGCTCCAGCGCTTCCTGAACCGCCACGAGTAGACCAGGTTCACCGAAGCCTCGCGGTCGAACTTGGAATGGAACGGCCGCGGGTCCCCGTCGGCGTCGAGGTTGAGCCCGGCGATGGTCCGCTCGCTGACCCCGGTGGAGACCGAGAGCCAGCCGGTGTGGTGGCCGGTGCGCTTCTTGAGCAGCAGGTCGACCCCGTAGGCGCGGCCGTTGCCGCGGCGGAGGAGGTCGCCGATGCGGGTCGACTCGACCTCGTCGTAGTTCAGCTCGTACAGCCCGTGGTAGTTCTTGTAATAGGCCTCGGCGTCCAGGTCGAGGCCGAGGAGGCGGGTCTCGAAGCCGGCGATGTAGTGGACGGCCCGGCTAGGAGCCGCGGTCGAGTCCGCCAGGACCCAGACGTTGGAGAGGAGGGAGATCCCCTGAAACTCGCGGGCAAGGCGGAAGATGTACTGATGGTACTGCCCGATCGCGGCCTTCAGGTAGGTGTCGTCGCCGACCTGGTACCGGGCCGAGAGACGGGGCGCCCAACCGGAATACCCGCCGTTGGCGAAGTAGGTGTACCGCAGCCCGGGCTGGACGGTCAGCAGGTGGGTCAGACGCCAGTTGTCCTGCAGGTAGGCGGCGTGCTGGTACCCCTCGGCCTCGACGTTGACCCACTGCTGGGTCGCCTCGCCGAAGAGGTACCGGGTCCGCAGCCGCTTGCTGAGCCAACCCAGCTCGACCCCGTGTTCCTTGCCGAGGAAGTAGCTGAGGTCCCCCTTGAAGGTCTGATCGGTCAAGCGGTTGCTTTCCCGCAGCCGGACGTCCTCGGTGTCGAAGATCGTTTCGGCGTTGAACCGGCTGCCGGTGAACATGAAGTTCCCGAAGAGGTTGCCGTCGAAGACGTGGGTCCACTTGGTGCTGATCGTCCGGTTCCCCCAGGACAGGTCGAAGTCGAACTCGTCGAACCGGTAGAGCAGGGCGTCGTTCCCCTGGTACGCGGCCACGGTCACCTGGTCGTCGTGGGAGAGGACCTGGTGGGTCTTCCCCTGCAGGTCGTAGAAGTTGTAGCGGAACCGCTTGGCGTCCAGCTTGTCCTCGGCCACCTTCAGGAGGGGATCGAGGTGGGTGCGCCGACCCGAGACGAGGTACGACCCCTTGAGCGCCGGACCCTGCACGGTCAGCCGCGAGGCGAGGAGACTGACTCCTCCGGAGCCCTGGAACTCCTCCTTGTTCCCCTCGTTGGTGATGACGTTGAGGACCGAGGACAGGCGGTCGCCGTACCGGGCCGGGTACCCGCCGCGGAGGAGCTCGGTGCTCTTGGCCGCGTCGGCCGGGAAGGTGCTGAACAGCCCGAACAGGTGGTCGACGTTGTACACGTCGGTGCCGTCGAGCAGGATCAGGTTCTGGTCGGGGGTGCCGCCGCGCACGTAGAGCCCGACCGAGTAGTCGGACAGGCTGGCCACCCCCGGCAGGGTCTGGATGGTGCGGATCGGGTCGGCCTCGATGGCCGCGGGAGCGATCTTCAGCTCCCGCACCTGCAGGGTGGTGCGGCCGGGGCTGATGTCGAAGCTCTCGTCGCGCTCGCGCGAGGCCTCGATCACCGTGGCCTCCACCTCGATGGCCTGCTCGGTCACCCGGACGTCGTGCACCAGATCGCGCTCGCCCACGGTGATGGTCTCGGCCGTGGTGCGGTACCCGACGTTGGAGACCGAGAGGGTGTAGGTGCCCGGGGGGACGTCGGGGATGGCGTAGAACCCGCTCTCGTTGGTGATGGTGCCCCAGCGGGTGTCCTGCAGCCAGATCGAGGCGAACGGCAGGCTCTCGCGGGTGCGGGCGTCGCGGACGAAGCCGCTGAGATCGGCTGCCGGCACCTGGGCAGCGGTCAGCAGCAGGACCAGCAGGACCGCGACGGCGCGGGGAAGGACGTTCATCGGGCGGGCAGCTCCTGTGAATCGATCCTCGCCGAGCATGGCCGGCTGGACCAGGCGATCAGAGGCTTCACGGGCTGTTGAACACCGGGCCGGTCCCGAACTGTCACCCGCGCGTGTGGCTTCGCACGGAGGGCGATGGACCAGCCGGTTGAAGTGGGGTCGGTCAGCGCTCCCCGGTGGAGCCGAACCCCCCGGCCCCGCGCTCACTCCCGGCCAGGGACTCGACCTCGACCAGCTCGGCGCGGGTGACCGGGGCGAAGAGGAGCTGGGCGATCCGGTCGCCCGGCTCGATCCGCTGCGGCTCCGCCGACAGGTTGATCAGGATCACCCCCACCTCGCCGCGGTAATCGGAGTCGATGGTACCCGGGGCGTTGAGCAGGGTGAGGCCGCGCTTCAAGGCCAGGCCGCTGCGTGGCCGCACCTGTCCCTCGTACCCGGGGGGGATCTCGAGCTTGAGCCCCGTGGGCACCAGGATCCGCTCTCCCGGACCGAGGGTCAGGGTTTCGGCCAGGTCGGCGCGCAGGTCCATCCCGGCGCTGCCGTCGGTCTCGTACGCCGGCAAGGGCTGCCGGCCGGTGCGCATCACCCGGACGCGAGCGGGCGCGGGCATCAGGTGGTCTCTCCGGCCGACCGGGTCACTGCCGATACTCGGCCTGCCACCGCGCGCTCAGGGCCCGGACGTAGGCGGCCCCGAGGACGTAGCTGATCGAGGCGAACAGGCTGAGCACCCCGGCAACGAAGACGATGAGGAACCGCCGCGGCCGGTCCTTCTCCTCGGCCGGTGTGGCCTCGTCGAGGACCTGGACCGTCGAGGTGGTGTTATTGGCCTCGATCAGGGCCTCGGCCTCCTGCTGCAGCAGGAGCTGCATCAGCGCCTTCTGCACCAGCACGTCCTTCTCCCTGGTGGCGTATTCCTGGGCCACCTTCGGGATCTGCCGCAGCGGCAGGAAGAGGTTCTCCTCCAGGTTGAGGCGGAACGGATTCACCTCGGCCAGCAGATCCGGAACGCCGCCGGCGCCGGTCGGTCCGTCGCGCAGGTAGGCCAGGGCCTGCTGCCGGAGGCCGATCTCCTGCTCGAGCTTCTTCACCGTGGCGTGGTCAGGGCCCAGCCCGGAGGCCAGCAGTCCCTTGCGCTGGATCTCGAGCTCCATGGCCTCGGTCTGCATGGTGGCGGCGGCACCGATGACCGCGCGCGCCTGGTCCTCGATCGAGATGGCGTTGTGGGCGGACTGGAACTCCTGCATCCGGTCCATGACCGTGGTCAGCTTGGTTTCCTCGTTGGCCAGCAGGTACTTGATGAAGTCCAGCCGCTCGGCCGCGGAGGTCTGCGCCAGGCGCTTGTTGGTGCTGTCCAGCAGGGCCACGTAGTGGTTGGCGATCGCGGCGGCCCGCGGGGGATCCTGGTCGAGCACCTCGATGACGATGGTCCCCTCCTCGCTCATGTCGACCGTGGTCCGCTCGCCCAGGGCCTCCATCGCGTCGACCAGGCTCTCGACCCCGTAGATCCGCTGCAGGTCGAAGTAGGAGACCATCTGACGGCGCACGGTGGCGCTCTTGAGGGTCGCGATGAACAGATCGGCCGGGGTCCCCTTCTCGCCCAGCCGCAGCGAGGGGATCGGCAGGGCCGAGAGCAGGTCGGCGAAGCCGAACCCCTGCTTGGTCTCCTTGGGCGGGAGCATCTGCACCGTCCCCAGGTACTCGTTGGGCAGGGCGAAGCTGAGCACCCCGGCGAGGACGCAGATGAACAGGGTGCCGCCGAGGATCAGTCGCTTCCCCGCGTTCAGGGCGGCCAGCAGGTCGAGGATGTTGACCTGCTGAGCCCCGGTTCCGGGATCTCTCCCGTCCATAACCAGGCTCCTTGGGTGCGCCCCCGGCGCACTGAAATCGTGCTAGAACGACCGGATCAGGATGATCAGGGTGAGGGTCTCGGCGACTGTGCGCATGGTCCCCTGGGTGAAGGCCCACCAGTCGCGGTATTCCTTCTCGGGGATCCAGATCTCGTCGCCCGGCTCGAGCACCTGTCCCTTGCGCAGCATCTCGCGCTCGCCGGTGCGGGACCGGATCAACCGCGAGCCGGACTTGTTGGCGCTGTAGGCGTACCCGCCGGCCTTCTCCATGTAGTACCCGACGGTCTTCCCCTCCTCGAAGTCGACCAGGCCGGGCTTGCGCACCTGACCGCTGATCGTCACGGTCCGCCGCACCGGCGGGATGAAGACCACGTCTCCGTCCTCGAGCACGACGTTCTGCGACTCGTCGCCGTGCAGGAAGAGACGCTCGAAGTCGACCGCGGCCCGGCCGGCCTCCTGGCGTCCCTTGGTCTTGAGGTAGGCCCGGTCCTCGGGGTTCATGTCCGCCAGTCCGGTCACCTCCTGCAGCTTGCGCAGCCGCTCCAGCTCCGGGTCGAGGACCTTGCGCAGCTTGCTCCGCACGACGCGCGCGCCGGAGAGGGAGGCCAGCTCGGTGAGACCGCCGGCCTCGTCGATCAGATCGCGCAGCCGCGTGATTCCCGGATAGATCTGGTACCGGCCCTGGTATTGCACCTCGCCCGAGACCACCACCCGGGAGGAGCGCTGCCAGTTGGTGCGGGAGCGCAGGTACACGGTGTCCTTGGGGCGGAGCGGGAAGCGCAGCACCTCGTCGAGGACCAGGGGCTTGGTCGGGTCCTCGCTGTCGCCCAGCACCAGCACCTCGAGGCTGTCGGTTCCCTCGCGGAAGCGCCAGACCTCGGCCCGCTCCATGGGCGCGTCCGAGCGCAGGCCGTTGGCCAGGGTCACCAGGTCGACCACCGTGTCGCCGGGACGGTATTCTTGGACCCCTTCCCGGTTGATGGCGCCGTAGATGAAGACCTCGTCCTGGCGGTACCCCACGTGGACGACGTCGCCCATGCGGAGGTACGGGTTCAGGTCGACCCGGCCCGAGGCGTGGAACATGTCCAGGTCGACCAGCTCCACCCGACCGTCGCCGCGCTGCAGGCGGATGGAGCGGCGGCCGGCCGGCCGGTTCTGGATCTGCCGCAGCCGCTGCACCGTCTTCCCGGCGATCTCCTCCTCGATGGTGGCGCCGCGCAGCTCGTCGAGGTACCCGCCGGCGCGCTCGATGACGTCCGAGACGCGGGTGGTCGGCTGCACCACCTGGCTCCCCTCGCGCAGGACCGCGCCGCTGAGGTAGACGGTGAAGAAGCGCATGCTCGCCAGGGTGATGGTGATCGGCACCCCGGGGTACTTGGCCCGGGCCGCGGCGTCGATCAGCTCCTTGCAGCGGCTCAGGGGCTGATCGACCAGGTGGTAGACCCCCACGGTCGGGATGAGGACGTTCCCCTCGGGATCGACCTGCAGCAGGTAGGAGCGGTCGAATTCGCCCCAGACGTACAGCTCGAGCACGTCCCCGGGCCCCACGAGGTAGGTGTCCGGGTCGATGCGCCGGTCCTGGCTCAGCCGCAGCTTCTCGACCTCGGCGCCCTGGGGCAGGCGGACGCGGCCGATGATCGGCTGCTCCTCGGGGACCATCCCCTCGGGGAGCTGCTGCTCGAACTGGGTCTCCTGCTGGACGCTCTCCTCGACCAGCTCCTCGAGGGACCGCTGTCCCGTGGCCGGAGCCGAGGCCAGGACCAGGGCGATCAGCCCGACGGCAAGGGTCGGGAACCGGCGGGAGGGACCGAGCGGCCGATGATCGCGCTCCTGGTTGCTGAACACCATCTGCTCCTCCATGGCATGCTGGCTCTGCGGAAAGCGGGCAACGGCAGACGGGGCGCGCCTGGCCCGAAGAACGGGGAACGACCCGGGGTCGCGGGGCGCGCGGCTCCTAGATCGGACTGGGAGAGGCGGTTCCGGGTGCGGCGCGCGACTACGATAGAGCCCGACCGGACCGCTGTCAAGGAGGGACCGCCGGCCGCGGATCAGGCGCCCAGGAACCGCGTCAGGTTGGCCGTGGTCAAGGCGGCCAGCTCGGGGACGGAGGTCCCCTTGAGCCGGGCCAGGGCCTCGGCCACCTCCCGCACGCGGGCGGGATTCCCCGGAACGCCGGACACCGTCACCGGCGCGTCGCTCTCCAGCAGGAGCAGATCGTCGGCCACGGCCAGGGCGACCCGTTGGGTGGGAGGGTGGTCCAGCACCGTGGGGCCGACCGAGACGAAGAGCCCGTCCTCGTTCGCCAGCCGGACCAGCTTCTCGGAATGGGTGAACCAGTGGAGGTGGGCCTGCTGCCCGGTGCGCCGGCGAAAGGCAACGGCCCGTTCGAGGACCTGGCGCGGGCAGCGGCGGGAATGAAGGCTCACCGGCAGACAGCGGCGGCCGGCCAGGTCGAGCTGGGCCGCCAGGGCTTCCTCTTGGACCAACTGGAGCGGCGCGGTGTCCGCCCACTTGTAGTCCAGGCCGATCTCGGCGATCACCTCGGCCCGGTCGACAACGACCTCCAGCTCGGCCAGGGCCTGAGCAACCTCGTTCGGGGAACGCTGGACGATCCAGACGGGATGGAGTCCCAGACCGGCGACTACCTGGTCGGGGAAGCGCGCCTTCAGCGCCAGCACGGCCCGAATGGAGTCGGGGTCCTCGCTGACCGCGACCACCCGCTTCACCCCGCGGGACGCGGCCTCGGCCAGGGCGATCCCCGCGTCGGGCAACTGCTCGAGGTGGCAGTGGCTGTCGACCAGCACCTAGTGCTCGGTTACGGAGATCAGCTTGAGTACCGAGGGTCCCGGGGCGCCCGGACTACCAGGCGCGCGAGCGACAGCGCATCGAGGGGAGATGCGCAGAGCGAGCGGAACGCAGTAGGCCGGGATGACCCGGGGGCCGAATACCAGATGATCTCCGTAACCGAGCACTATAGTAGTCCGGCCGTCTCCGGGAACCCGAGCATCAGGTTGAGGCACTGCACCGCGTTCCCGGACGCCCCTTTCCCCAGGTTGTCCAGGCGACCCACGAGCACGACCCCCTGCCCGGGGATGCCGAAGGCGCACAGGTCGACCTGATTCCCCAGGTTGCGGGACGACTGGTCGATCCAGGTGCCGGTGGGCCACAGGTCGCTCTCGTCCTCGGGCGGTCCCACCCGCACCATCGGGGAATCGCGGTAATAGTCGCGCCAGATCGCGGAGATCCGCTCGACCGCGTCCGCCGGCAGGTGCGCCGCCGGGACCGGGGTGGACACCAGCATCCCGCAGAAGGCGTCGTTGACCGAGGGGACGAAAAGCGGTGGCCGTCGGGTGAGGCTGAAGGCGTGCATCTCGGCCACGTGCTTGTGCACCTTGCCGAGGCTGTAGAGCCGCAGCGGCACCCGGCCGGCGGTCGGGTCCTCGTACGCCTCGACCATCTTGCGACCGCCGCCCGAGAACCCGGATACGGCGTTGACCGTGAGCTGCACCTCCGGGTCGAGGAGCCCGGCCGCGATCAGCGGTCGCACCGCCAGGGTGAAGCCGACCGGGTAACAGCCGGTGTTGGCCACCCGCCGGCCGTCGCGGATCGCCTGGCGTTGTTCGGGCGAAAGCTCGGGCAGACCGTAGACCCAGGCCGGGTCCACCCGCCGCGCCGTGCTGGTGTCGATGATCCGGGTCCGCGGGCTCTGCACCAGGGCCACGGCCTCGCCGGCCGCGTCGTCGGGCAGGCAGAGGATGGCGACGTCGGCCTGGTTCAGGTACTCGGCGCGCGCCCGCGGGTTCTTCCGCTCTTCCGCCGGGATGAGCAGAACCTCCACCTCGTCGCGGGACGCCAGCATCTCGCGGATCCGCAACCCGGTGGTGCCCTGCTGTCCGTCGATGTAGATCCTCGGTCTGGCCATCTCGCGCTCCGGTCGGGGGGACACGGTCTGCATCATTTCCAAAGCACCGCTTGACGAGGAGCGTTGTCAAGCGGAGGATATCGTCCATGACCGCTGAAGAGGATGAGCTGTCCGGCCACCTCAACCAGGGCTGGGTCTACGAGGACCAGGTGCCCGGGGAGGCGGCCGGCGTCGAGGTGGTGGCCTTCTACGCCCGGGCCTATCCCCGCTTCTCCGCGACCGACTGGCGGCAGCGGATCGAGGCTGGGCTCATCCGGCTCGACGGTGACCCGGTCAACATCGGAACGCGGCTGCGGCCCGGCCAGCGGCTGACCTACCATCGACCTCCGTGGCGCGAGGAGCCGGTGCCCGCTGGCTTTGCCGTGCTCCACGAGGACGATGATCTGGTGGCCCTGGCCAAGCCGGCCGGTCTGCCGTCCCTGCCCGGCGGCGGCTTTCTGGAGAGCACCCTGCTGTATCGGGCCCGGGCCCGATACGGTCCATCCCTGGTACCGGCGCATCGCCTGGGGCGGGGTACCTCGGGGGTGATGCTCTTCGCGCGCACCGGGCCGGCGCGGACCCAGTTGGCTGCCGACTTCGCCACCGACGCGGTGATGCGAGTCTATCGGGCCCTGGTTCAGGGAACGGGGATGGTGGATCGATTCGAGGTCACGGCGCGCATCGGGCCGGTTCCATACCCCGGGCTGGGGTCCCTGCACGCAGCCACCCCGGACGGGCGGGAGGCGCGGAGCGAGTGCACCGTGCTCGAGCGACGACAGGCGGAGGGTCAGGCCGTGGTGCAGGTCATCATCCATACCGGCCGGCCCCACCAGGTCCGCGTCCACCTGGCCGCGGCAGGATGGCCCCTGGCAGGCGATCCGCTCTATCGAGCCGGCGGGGTGCCGGCTCCGCCCGAACCTGGGCGTACGCCGCTGCCCGGCGACGGGGGGTACCTCCTGCATGCCCACCGGGTGACGCTGCAGCATCCGGTCGACCGCCGTCCGCTCACCATATGCTGTCGCCCGCCCGCGATCCTCAGACTGACCGGGGAGTGAGCGGCCTTCCGCCGTCGGTTCCGGACGCGCCTACCAATACCGTTCGAGGTGATACTGCCCGGCCCGGCGGGGGGTGTGCTCGAGGAACCCCTCGCCCTGCAGCAGTCCCTCCATGGTCTCGATCATCACGGGATTGCCGCACAGCAGCACGTGGGTGTCGGCCGGCGTGGGATGGAACCCCCAGGCCTGGTCGATCAACCCGCGGGTCCAGATGTCCTGCACGTACCCCGTGAGCCCTCCCCAGGGGACCGGCTCGTGCGTCGGCTGGCTGATGATCGGCAGATAGGTCAGGGTGGGGCTGATCCCGGCCAGGGTCGTCAGCTCGCCGCCGTACCCCAGATCCCACGAATGGCGGGCACCGTGGACCACGGCCACCCGCCGCGCGGCCTGCTGGTTCAGCACGGTGCGGATCATACTCATGTACGGGGCGATCCCGGTACCGGTGCTCAGCAGGACGACGTTGGCCTCGGCCGGCACCTCGTCCAGGGTGAAGCGACCGGTGATCCGCGGTCCGAGCCAGAGGTGGTCGCCGATGGCCAGGCAGAACAGGCGGGGGGTAAGGGCGCCGGAGTGGACCAGGGTGACGTAGAACTCGAGGTACTCGCGGGCGCGGGACGAGGAGGCGATGGAGTAAGCCCGGGAGATGATCTTCTCAGGGTCAGGGGGAGGCTCCTCCGCGTCGGCCTCGGGGAGCCGCGCCGCCGCGCCGGGCAGACCGATGACCGCGAACTGGCCGGCGGTGAATGCCGGCAGTTTCCAGCCGTCTGCCGCCACTCGGAGGATGAGCAGACCGGGGGCCACCTCGGTGCGTTGGCCGAGCACCGCGTTGAGCGATTTTGGGGCCACGACGGTCAGCCCGGTCGGGCGGCCAGATGCGCCTTCATCCCGGCGATCACCTCGTCGTCGGTGGGGCTGGCGGCCACCAGGCGGGTGAACTCCTCGGCCGAGATCCGCATCTCCTCGAGGAACCGCTGATCGGCCGGGCAGGGGTAGACGTAGTCGCCGATCCGGTCGGCCAATCTGGCCCGCGCCTTGTCGCTGATCCGCGCCAGCCAGGGGATGCCGCCGATCACCAGACCCCGGGCCCGGGGCTTGAAGTCCAGCACCTTGGAATCGCTCATCTCATCTCCTCGCAACGGGGTGCCAAGACCCCTTGGAAACACCTGCCCAGCTCGCCGGACCACGAATCAGGGGCCCACGGCTGGACCAGTTCGGCGAGCAGCTCGCGGATCCGGCGGTTCGGGTCGGTCCACGCCGCCAGCAGCGTGGATCGGTCAGCCTGCCCTGCCAGGGCCTGGGCGAGCAGCCCGGCGGCGTTGAGCAGGAAGACCGTCCGATGGCCGTCGAGGGCGCGAAGGTCCGCGTCGGCTTCGCCGAACCCGGCAGCACTGGCGCGGTCGAGCAGCGGGGCAAAGCATCCTGCCGGCCGGTGCGCCCCCAGACTGGTGGTGTACTGCACCAGGCGGCGCTCGGGCCAATCCCACCCGATCGCCGAGAACTCGATGAAACCGAGCGCGCCGCGGTCGTGGTCCAAGATCACGTTGCGCGCGTTGTAGTCCACGCTCCCCAGGGTCGGGGCGCGCTCGATCAGGTCGTCGCCGACCGCGGCCAGCAGATCTTCGGCCGCCTGCCGTCGTTCCGGCGCGTGCTCCAATAAGAAGGCCAGCCCCACCCGCGCTCGAGGCACGGCCGATCGCCAGGCTACCTCCAGATCAAAGCGGCCGGCCCCGATGGCCACCTGCTCCTCGAGCTCGGTGGCATGAGGAGCCAGGGCTTCTTCAATAATACGAACTCCGGTCACAGCCGCTCGCGCGTACGGAGCGCGGTCGGCGCACGGGTTCTCCTGCAGCCAGTCGTCGAGGGTCTCCTTGCCGAGATCTTCCAGAAAGACGACCTGGGTCTCGGGATCAGATCCGAGGAACGCCGGCACCGGGCAGCCGGCCCGGTGCAGCAACCCCAGTACCGTCTCCTCGACTACCAAAGGGTCGCGCGGCGTCCCGGCCGCTGCCCAGGCGAAGGGGTGATGCTTGGCGATGACCGCGCCACCGTCGTCCAACTGCAGGCGCCAGACCTCGGGGGCCACGGGCGTCACCGATCGAACCGCGCTCCGGTCGGTCAGGATCCGGGTCGCGACCTGGACCAGATGCTGTTCGAGCGCCAGGTGCCGGTCCGCGGAACCGGCACTGGTCACGGTTCGTCGAAGACGATCACCTGGGCCGTAACCTGCCCGGCCTGGCAGTTGCGCTGCGGGTCCTCGTTCATGGCCAGGAACAGGACCCCCTCCTCGCCGGCGACGAAGTCGTGGCGGCTCCCCACGGCAAAGGCCGGACCCTGGCCGACCCTGGCCACCACGGCCCCGACGCTGGCCCCGGGAAGGAGGTGCCCCTCCCCGGCCGGCAACCGGTAGATCCCGTCGGCGCCGCACCAGACGATCTGGTCGCGCATGTCCGGCGACCAGACCCCTTCCACGTCGACGACGACCCGCTGGCCGGCGTACAGCCGGATCAGGGTGTCCTGCCACTGCGGACTGGGACGCACGGTGCGCATGATGGTGACGGCCACGGCCCTGCTCCTGGTGTTTCGGTGATCCCCGCTGTACCGCAGATCGGTCGATATCTTGGCGCAAGACGCTACTCCGCTGACCTCCGAATGTCAAGTTCCTGATCACCCGCGAGAAGGCCCATGGGATCAACCGCCGTGTACCCGTGGTATTGCCTTATATTCCTGTCGCGAGTTGGCTCCTGCTCATTCCCGGCTCCGGAGACGCGGATGTCGTCCTGCCGCACCCCTGCCCTCGCTAAACCCCATGACCCTGTCCCCTGGACCTGAATCCGCCCTGCGCGGCCGGCGGATTGCCCTGGCCGGTTTCGGAGCCGAGAACCGGGCCGTGGCCCGCTGGCTGCACGCCCACGGACTACCTTTCTCCGTGTGCGATCGCCAGGAGCCCAAGGACCAGGAGGCGATGCAGGAGGAGTTCAGGGCCGCCCTCGAGGGGTGGCACCTCGGTCCCGATCACCTCGAGGCGCTCGCTCGATTCGACGTGGTCTTCCGCACCCCGGGGATCAGCGCCCTGCACCCGGCGCTCTGCCGCGCTCGCGAGCACGGCGCGGAGATCACCAGCCAGACCCGCCTGTTCCTCGACCTCTGCCCGGCCCCGATCCTGGGGATCACCGGCACCAAGGGGAAGGGGACCACCACCTCGCTGGTCGCCGAGGCCCTGCGCGACGGACCGTATCGCCGCGTTCTGGTGGGCGGGAACATCGGCCTGCCGCCCCTTGCCTTTCTTGAGGAGCTGACCGCCGAGGATCTGGTCATCCTCGAGCTGTCGAGCTTCCAGCTCATGGACTGGACCCGCAGCCCGCACCTGGCCCTGGTCCTGAGCGTGACCCAGGATCACCTCGACTACCACGCCACGGTCGAGGAGTACCACCGGGCCAAGGAGTCCCTCTGCCGGTACCAGGGCGCCGGCGACCTGTTGATGGTCAACGCGGACTGCCCGCGGTCCAGGGCCTTTGCCCGCGGCTCGGCGGCTCAGGTACACAGCTTCAGCGCGCGCGGTGAGGTCGCCCGCGGAGCCTGGGTCGCCGATGGCGTGATCTGGCTGCGTCTAGAGGAAGACGATCCGCCCCGACCGGTCTGCCCGGTGACCGACCTCTCGCTCCGGGGGCGCCACAACCAGGCCAATGCCGCGGCCGCGGCCCTGGCCGCGGCAATCGCCGGCGCCTCGGTACCGCGGATCGCCGCGGGACTGGCCCGCTTTCAGGGTCTGGAGCATCGGCTGGAGCGGGTCGGTGAATACCGGGGTGTGACCTATTACAACGACTCCCTGGCCACCACGCCTGACTCGGCGATCGCCGCCCTGGAGTCGTTCGACGAGCCCCTGGTCTGGATCGCCGGAGGTTCAGCCAAGGGCGCTGACTTCAGCGCACTCGGGACGGTCGCGGCCGGCCGCGCCATCCGCGCCGCGATCCTCATCGGCCAGGAGGCGCCTCGTCTGCAGGCGGCCCTGACCGGCGCCGGGGGGGTCAGGGGGGAGATCGTGACCAACTGCACCAGCATGGCCGAGGCGGTTGCCGAGGCGCGAAGCCGGGCCCGCCCTGGCGAGGTCGTGCTCCTGTCGCCGGCCTGCGCCAGCTTCGGCATGTTCGCCAGCTACCGCGAGCGCGGGAACGAATTCAAGCGCCTCGTGCGCGAGGATGACTGAGGCTCCGCGCCCATGGGGATCAGCCGGGGTCCGTGCCCTTGACATGGTGCAAACGCGGCGATTACTTACCGCCTATGTCCCTGTCGAGAACCTGCTCTGGTGAATAAGTTGCCGGCACGCCCGGCGCGCCACCTTCGCTGCCCGGCGGACGAACAACCCCACGCGGCCCGGCATCGCTGGTTCTGACGGCGGCCGGACCAGTTCGCGGTGCAGCCCACCCCGACCACACCCCGCGGGTTCGTGGATGCCGCAGCGGCCGGCACAGCGAATCGCCTTGCGGGAGCCCGGCTCCCGTTTACCGTCGCAGCAACAGCAGGATGACCAGCCCGACCAAGCTGCTCGAATCCCCGGCGCCTCAGGCGCTGGCCAAGATCCAGGCCCTGGTCCCTCCCGACGAGGAGGTGCTGATCCAGGTGGCCACCGACCTGGCTCCGGACGGCGTGTACGCCGAGGGGTGGGTCGTGGTCACCGGCCAGCGGACTCTGGTCGTGCCGGTGACCGGCGCCAACGGCGCCGTCGAGGTGCCGCTGGCCGAGGTGACGCGGGTCCAGACCGAGCCCCTGGTCGGCGGCGGTCGGTTGGAGATCGAGCGCCGGTCAGCGCCGACGATCCTGGTGCCCTACTCGAGCTCCATGGCGGCCAAGTTCTCCGAGGTGGCCCGGGGGCTGGAGCAGTTGCGGCAGGGCCAGCCGCTGCAGATCAAGTCCGAGCTGGACCGGCTGCGCTGCGACCGCTGCGGCCGCCTGCTTCCCGAGAAGAACGGGATCTGCCCGGCCTGCATCCGCAAGCTGGCGACCCTGGGCCGCATCGCCCGGTACATGCTGCCGTACCGCGGTCGGGTCGTGCTCTTGGCCCTGGCCTCGATCCTCACCACCGCGGCCGAGCTGGCGCCGCCGTTGATCACCAAGCGGATCATCGACGAGGTGCTGGTGCCGGTCGCCGGGACCGCCCTGACCATGGACGAGCGGATCGTCCTTCTGGGCCTGCTGGTCCTGGCCCTGGTCGGGATCCGCGTCGCGAGCTGGGGCGCCGAGTGGGTGCACGGCTGGAACATGTCCTGGCTCGGGGCGCGGGTGACCTCCGACATCCGTAGCCAGCTCTACCAGCGGCTGGAGATGCTCTCGCTGGTGTTCTACGACAAGCGCCAGGTCGGGTCCCTGATGTCGCGGGTCACGCGGGACGCGGGCCGGCTGCAGGACTTCCTGGTCAACGGCCTGCCCTACCTGACGATCAACGGCCTGATCATCTTCGGCATCCTGGGCCTGCTCTTCTCGATGAGCTGGAAGCTGAGCCTGTACATCCTCCTGCCCGTGCCGGCCATGATCTTCTGGGGCGGGTGGTTCTGGCGGCGGATGCGGCGGTTCTTCCATCGCTGGGGCGAGATCTGGTCCAAGCTGACCGAGCGGACCAGCGAATCCCTGTCGGGGATCCGGGTGGTCAAGGCCTTTGCCCAGGAGGAGCGGGAGATGGCGACCTTTGCCGTGCCCAACCGCCGCCTCCGCGACGTGGCCGTGGCCACCCAGTTGAACCGGGGGGTCTTCTTCGCCACCATGACCCTGCTGACCAGCTCGGGGGTCTTCCTGCTCTGGCTCCTCGGCGGCCGGCAGGTCATCGGCGGCCAGATGACCCTGGGCGCGCTGATGGCCTTCTACTCCCTGATGTGGCTGTTCTACGGCCCGCTCCAGTGGGTGGCCCAGGTCAACACCTGGATGACCCAGTCCTTTGCCGGGGCCGAGCGGATCTTCGAGGTGATCGACACCCAGCCCGAGGGGTACGAGAACCCCGACGCGATCCGCCTGCCGGCGATGCTGGGCGACATCCGCTTCGACCACGTCACCTTCGGGTACGACAAGAGCAAGCCGGTCCTGCACGACCTGGACCTGCACCTCAAGGCAGGGGAGATGATCGGTCTGGTCGGTCGCTCCGGGGTCGGCAAGACCACCGCGGTGAACCTGGTGGCCCGGTTCTACGACGCTGACCACGGCCGGCTCCTGATCGACGGGATCGACATCCGCGACCTGCACCTGCGGGATCTGCGGCGCCAGATCGGGATCGTCTCCCAGGACCCGGTGCTCTTCTCCGGCACCATCGCCCAGAACATCGGGTACGGCAAGCCAGGGGCTCCCTTCGAGGAGATCGTGGCCGCGGCCCGCGTGGCCAACGCCCACGGGTTCATCCTGGCCAAGCCCGACGGGTACGACACCCAGGTCGGCGAGCGGGGGGGCGGGCTCTCGGGCGGCGAGCGGCAGCGGCTGGCCATCGCCCGGGCGATCCTGCACGACCCCCGGGTGCTGATCCTCGACGAGGCCACCTCGTCGGTCGACGTGCAGACCGAGAAGCAGATCCAGGAGGCGATCGGCCGGCTGACCCACGGCCGCACCACCCTGGCGATCGCCCACCGCCTGTCGACCCTGCGGCACGCGGGTCGGCTGGTCGTGCTCGAGGGCGGCCGGATCGTCGAGATGGGCACCCATGCCGAGCTGATGGCCAGGAAGGGACGCTTCCAGGAGTTGGTGCAGCTCCAACAGGAAGCCGCCCAGATCATCGCCATCAAAGAATGAGTTCTGAATGAGCACCGTCTCGCCCTTCATCGAGCCGATCCCCGTCGAGGTCGACGCCAAGCTGAGCGCCCTGCGCGCGGCCGGCGAGGAGGTGCGCCTGCAGGTGGCCACCGACATGTCCGGGCTCGAGCGGTTCGGCGAGCGCTGGCTGGTGGTCACCGACCGGCAGGTGCTGGTGCTGCACGGCGAGGGTCCCGACGGCGCGATTCAGGTACCCCTTCCCGAGATCGCCGGCGCCCGGATCGAGGCTCTGGTCGGCGGGGGCCGGCTCGAGGTGGAGCACAAGGAGGGGCCACCGACCCAGCTCTACTACTCCAGCTCCCTGACGGCCAAGTTCGCCGAGGTCGCCGACGGGATCCGCCGGCTTGCCGAGGGGAAGGAGCTGGTGCTGGCCACCGAGCTGGAGCGCAGCCGCTGCCCGCGCTGCCGCCGCATGCTCCCCGAAAAGGGCGGGGTCTGCCCGGCCTGCGTGCGCAAGCGGGACACCTTCGGCCGGCTGCTGGGGTACCTCCGTCCCTACCGGGGGCGCGCCGCCGTGCTGGTGCTGCTGACCGTGGGCGCCTCGCTGCTGTCCCTGATACCGCCGTACCTGGTCAAGCTGATCATCGACCGGGCCTTGCCCGATCCGAACGGGTTCGGCCTGCTGGTCCTCCTGGTCGGCGGGCTGCTGGGGATCGGCCTCCTCTCCTGGGGCGCCGAGGTGACCCGCCGCTGGCTGAATACCTGGGTCGGCTTCCGGGCGGTGGAAACCATCCGGTCCGAGCTGTTCCGCGCCCTCCAGTTCCTGCCGCTGCGGTTCTACGACCGTCGCAAGGTGGGCTCGCTGATCAGCCGCATGACCAACGACTCGGACCTGGTCGAGATGTACCTCCTCTTCGACCTGCCGTACGTGATTTCCAACAGCCTGATGGTGATCACCATCATCGGCCTGCTCCTGTCGATGAACTGGCAAGTAACCATGTACGTGCTGGTGCCGGTGCCGCTGATCGTCATCACCGGCTCCCTGGTCTGGAAGCGGCTGCAGGGGTCGTGGCGGCGCTGGTCGATCCGCTGGTCCCGGCTGTCCTCGCACCTCAACGAGTCGATCACCGGGATCCGGGTGATCAAGGGATTCGCCCAGGAGGAGCGCGAGGGAGCGCGCTTCGACGAGCGTAACCAGGCCCTGCGCGACGTGACCGTCACCGCCGAGCGGGTCTGGATGGTCTTCTTCATGGTCACCAACTTCTTCATGAGCTTCGGGGCCTTCTTCGTCTGGTACTTCGGCGGGCGCCAGGTCCTGGCCCAGACCCTGAGCCTGGGCACCTTGATGGCCTTCATCTCCTACCTCTGGATGCTCTACGGTCCGCTCCGCTGGTTCGGCGACTTCTACAGCTTCATGGTCCGGGCCTTTGCCGGCGCCGAGCGGATCTTCGAGGTGATCGACGCCCGGCCCGAGCCGTTCGCCGATCCGGAGGCCGTGCCGATGCCGGCCATTTCCGGCCGGGTCGCCTTCGAGGGGGTCACCTTCGGGTACGACCCGGGGAAGCCGGTGCTCAAGGAGATCGACCTGGCGGTGGCGCCGGGCGAGATGATCGGCCTGGTCGGCCGGTCGGGGGCCGGCAAGAGCAGTCTCATCAAGCTGATCTGCCGCTTCTACGAGGTCAGCCGGGGCACCTTGTCCATCGACGGGGTCGATATCCGCCGCATCCGGCTGGAGGACCTGCGGTGCCAGATCGGGATGGTGGCCCAGGAGTCGTTTCTGTTCAACGACACCATCGCCGAGAACATCCGCTACGGCCGGCCCGGGGCCACCTTCGACGAGATCCTGCGGGCCTCGCGGGCGGCCAACGCCCACGAGTTCATCGTGCAGAAGCCGGACGGGTACGACATGGTGGTCGGCGAGAACGGGAACCGGCTCTCCGGCGGCGAGAAGCAGCGGCTCGCCATCGCCCGGGCCATCCTCCACGATCCGCGGATCCTCATCCTCGACGAGGCGACCTCGTCGCTGGACACCCAGACCGAGCGGAAGATCCAGGAAGCGATCGGCCGGCTGGTGGCCGGACGCACCACCTTTGCCATCGCCCACCGGCTGTCCACCCTGCGGCACGCCGACCGGCTGGTGGTGATCGACGAGGGGCGCGTCGCCGAGGTCGGCACCCACGAAGAGCTGATGGCCCGCGAGGGGGTCTTCTACAAGCTGGTCAGAACCCAGCAGGAGACCACGGCGGTGATGGTCACCGGCGCGGACGAGCAGTAGGCCGGGAACCGGAGAGGAGCGGAGATGACGACGAGCGAGCAGCCCCAGACCGAACCGACCCAGACCGCCGAGGCCCCGGCCAAGGCCGAGGAGCAGAAGCCGTCGATCACCCCGATCACGGTCACCCATCCCGAGCACGTCGAGATCTCGGCGATCCGCCTCTTCCGCGAGCCGCCTTGGATCCTGCGGCTCACCATCGAGGGGGATCGCTCCTACACCCGCGTCAAGGTGGTCCGGGCCGCCCCCCTCTCCCATCCCGACCGCTACGTCTGCCTGCTCGACGGCCGGGACGAGGAGATCTGCATGCTCGAGGAGCTGGGCCAGGTCCCCGAGGAGATGCAGGGAATCCTCCGTGAGGAGCTGGAGCGCCGGTACCTGACCTCGCGGATCGAGCAGGTCAAGTCGGTGCGGAACGAGTTCGGCACCTCGTATTGGGAGGTGCAGACCAACCGGGGACCGCGGGAGTTCGTCGTGCAGAACGCCGCCGAGAACGCCCAGTGGCTGGGCGACCACCGGCTGCTGCTGATCGACGTGGACGGCAACCGCTTCGAGGTGCCCCGCCTCAGCGAGCTGGATAAGCGGTCGCTGGCCCTGATCGAGCAGATCCTCTGAAATTCTTCTTGCTCCGGATCAGTTCACGAGCCATTAATAAAGGGTGTCTGCAGGATCCCGGCGGTGGTCTGCCGCCGCTGGGATGATCCCTCTTGTCGAGGAGGTACACCGTGGAACAGCAGGAAGAGACGTCCGGTGCCGAGCTGGGTCTGTGCGGCCGGATGGTCCGGGTCTTCACCGCGCCGGAGCGGACCTTCGAGGCCGTGGGCCGGCGCACGGGCTGGACCGACTGGTTCGTGCCCATGCTGGTGGTGGTCCTGGCGGCGATGATCGCTGCGCAGCTCAGCATGCCGGCGATCCAAGCCACGCAGCACGAGTTCATGCAGGAGCGCCTGAAGACCATGCCCCCGGAGCAACGCGAGGCAGCCGTCCGCATGGGAACCGGATCGATGGGCACCGTAATGACGATGATCACTATTCCGGTGAGCAGCGCCATCTTCCTCTTCGGCGTGGCCGGTGTCCTGCTCCTGGTGGCCCGGTACGGCCTGGGTGGCGCCGTCACCTATGCCCAGATGCTGGCGGTGTTGGGCTACTCCTCCCTGATCGGCCTGGTCGCGTTGGTGGTGCGCACCCCGCTGATCATGGCCAAGGGAACCATGATGGTCTTCACCGGCCCCGGCGTCTTCCTCCCCGACACCGCGCTGCAGACCTTCGGCGGCCGGTTCGTGGCCGGGTTGGACCTGTTCGTCTTCTGGCAGCTCTTCGTCGTCGCCGTGGGCCTAGCGACCCTGACCCGTTCTACCACCCGTCGTGCCCTGATCCCCCTGCTCGCCCTCTGGCTGCTCTGGCTCGCGGGCTCGGCGGCGCTCGGCGGCCTGTTCATGCCCAGCGGACAGGGAGGGTGACGCGGTGTCCAAGACAGCTTCGCCCAGGCGCGGCAAGCGGTCGCGCAAGGTCAAGATCCTGGTGGCGCTGGCGGTGGTGGCCGCCATCGGCGCCATCGTCTACTTCAACCTCAAGAAGGAGAAGCCGGCCGAGACCTTCGCCACCCTGGAGGTCAAACGGGGGGAGCTGGTCGACAAGCTGGCCGAGACCGGCACCATCGAGCTGGTGCGGACGGTCGAGGTCAAGTCCACCCTCGCCGGCGAGATCAGCGAGCTGCCGGTCGAGGCCGGGGCCTGGGTCGAGCGGAGCCAGCTCCTGGCGGTGATCGAGCCCGACCCCAACCAGTCGCTGCAGCTCTACCAGAAGCGCTCGGCGGTTGAGCAGGGCCGGGTGAACCTGCGCGAGCTGGAGAAGGACGTCGAGCGCAAGAAGGCCCTCTTCGAGCGACAGATGATCTCCTCGAGCGAGTTCGAGATCCTCCAAACCCGCCTGGAGCGCAGCCGCAACGACCTGCGTCTGGCGGCGCTCGAGCTGGAGATCGTCGAGACCAAGGCCAACCTCAGCCGCACCCGCGGCATCCCCTCGGCCGAGAACCTGGACAAGGTGCGGGTGCTGGCGCCGATCAGCGGTATCCTCACCCGCCGGAACGTCGAGATCGGCGAGGTGGTGGCCTCCGGACTGTCCTCCTACTCCGGCGGCACCGTGCTCTTCGAGATCGGCGATCCCAGCCAGCTCGTGGTCCGCGGCGACGTGGCCGAGATCGACATCGCCAAGATGAAGGTCGGCCAGGAGGTCGGGATCGTCGTCGACGCCTACCCCGACACCACCTATCACGGCCAGGTGCGCTGGATCGCGCCGGTGGGGCAGAAGAAGCAGGGGAGCACGATCGTCACCTTCGACGTGGAGATCGACGTCCTCGACCGGGAGCCGAATCTCAGGCAGGGGATGTCGTGCGACATCGACGTCATCTTCGCCCGCCGCGACAGCACCGTACACGTGCCGGTCGAGGCGGCCCTCGAGGTCTTCGACGGGGAGCAGAAGGACGAGGAGGTCAAGGGGAAGAAAGGCCGGTTCGTCGCCTACGTAGTCCGCGATTCCGTCACCGCGGACTCGGCCAAGGCTCCTGACGAGTCCAAGGCCCCTGACGAGGCTAAAGCCCCTGACGAGGCCAAGCCCACGGGCGAGGCCGGAAGCGACACCACCAAGACCAAAGAACCGCCCAAGGCGAAGCTGGATGAGTTCGTCGAGACGCCGCTGCAGATCGGCCTGGAGACCAACACCCAGGTCGAGATACTCTCCGGGCTGGTCGCGGGCCAGCGGGTCGCCGCCGACCCGAAGACCATCCGGGCCAAGCTCGAGGAAAAAGCCAAGACCCCCGAGAAGAAGAAGGGGTGGTTTTAGTGTCGCGTCCGAGAAATACCTTGGCATTCGCGGGCCGATCCATCCCGGCCAGCGTCGTTGCCCTCACTTCCTGTATCTTCCCCTCGATACAGGGCGTTCGCGCGCCTAGCCGGCCGGGCGACTCGGCCCGCTCGGTGACACAACCTATTTCTCGGATGCGACACTAGGCCTTATGGTCTTCTACGAGCCGGTTGCCGTCGGGCTGACCCAGCTCCGGGCCAACAAGCTGCGCTCCTTCCTGACCCTGCTGGGGATCATGATCGGGGTGGCCGCGGTGATCGGCATCGTCTCCCTGGGCGAAGGGCTCCGGCGCACGGTCATGGGGGAGTTCGCCTCCCGCGGCGGGGCCGGCACGGTTCTGGTCAACCCGCCCGAATCGCACGAGCGCCGCGGCGGTCGCTGGGTCCGGCGGAACTGGCAGGAGCACCTGACCACCGATGACCTGGAGGCCTTTTACGAGGAGACCGACCGGATCCAGGCCGCCGTGCCCGGCGTCGGCGGGAACGTCCAGCTCCAGTACGGCAAGGTCAGCACCAGCGCCAGCCTCTCCGGCACCTCCGAGGACTACACCACGGTCTACAGTTGGCCGGTCGACCGGGGGCGCAACCTGACCGCCGAGGACGTCGACCAGGCCAGGCGGGTCTGCGTCATCGGCGGCCGGATCCGCCAGGACCTGTTCGACCAGCAGGACCCACTCGGCGAGGAGATCAAGCTCAACGGCGAGCGGTACACGGTGGTAGGGGTGCTCACCGAGCGGATCCGCTTCGGCCAGGACCAGGGGAACCAGGTGGTGATCCCCTTCACCACGGCCCAGAAGCGGTACACCGGGAATCGCTACCTGATGGGGATCACCCTCCTGGTCGACGACCTCGACGCGGTCGAGGCGGTGGCCGACGTCGTGCGCCGGGTGCTGAACCGCCGCCACGAGCACGGCGCCGAGTTCCGGGTGCGGACCAGCCGCGAGGAGATGGAGAGCGCGGAGAACGTCCTCCGGGTCGTCAAGATGGTCGGCGGCGGGATCGCCGGGATCTCCCTGCTGGTGGGCGGGATCGGGATCATGAACATCATGCTGGTCTCGGTCACCGAGCGGACCCGCGAGATCGGCGTCCGCAAGGCGCTCGGGGCCAAGCCGCGCCACCTCCTCTTCCAGTTCGTCGCCGAGGCGGTGGTGCTCAGCCTGGCGGGCGGGGTACTCGGTATCGCCCTGGGCTTAGGCTTCGGCCTGGCCGCCGAGAAGGTGATCCACACCTTCGACGCCACCTCTCCGTTCGTCAGCGTGGTCTCGGCCCCCTCGGTGCTGTGGACCCTGCTCTTCGCCAGCACCATCGGCCTGTTCTTCGGGGTCTACCCCGCGGTCCGGGCCTCGCGCCTGGACCCGGTGGAGGCACTGAGGCACGAATGATCGTCTACGAGTCGGTCCTCATCGCCCTGGGGCAGCTCTGGTCCCACAAGCTGCGGTCGACCCTGACCCTGCTGGGGATGCTGATCGGGGTCGGCTCGGTGGTCGGCATCCTCTCGATCAGCGAGGGGCTGCGGCGCACGGTGGTCGACGAGTTCGGCAAGATCGGCGGGGCCAACTTCGTCTTCGTCGTGCCGCAGTACGGGACCTGGACCGGCGGCCGCTGGGTCCCGGCCAAGCGGTTCGAGCCGTTGACCATGGCCGACCTCGAACGCACCAAGGCCTTGTCGAACCGGATCGAGATGGTGCTGCCGATGCTCGAGACCGGGGTCGAGGTGCGCGCCGGCAAGGCGACCTACCAGGCCGAGTTGAACGCCACCACCCCGGACTACACCCGGGCCTGGAACTGGGAGGTCGAGGCCGGCCGCTTCCTGCTCGACCGCGACCTGAGCGGCCACGCCCGCGTCTGTGCCATCGGCAAGCGGATCGAGGAAGAGATCTTCGGCGGCCGCTCTCCCCTCGGCCGGGAGCTCAAGCTGAACGGCCAGCGGTACGTGGTGGTCGGGGTCATGGAGCCGCACCAGCTCTTCGGCCAGGACATGGGAGAGCAGGTCCTGGTGCCGGTGACCACGGCCCAGCGCCGGATGTTCGGGAACCGCTACGTCGGCGCCATGTTCATCTACACCCGCAATCCCGAGGACGCCGACCTGGTGGGGAACCAGGTGGTCCAGGCCCTCAAGCGGGTCCACGGCCAGGACGTCGAGTACCGGGTGGAGAGCGGCAAGGGGATCCTCGACCAGATCGAGAAGGTGATCATGGTGATGAAGCTGGTCACCGGCGGGATCGCCGGGATCTCCCTGCTGGTCGGCGGGATCGGGATCATGAACATCATGCTGGTCTCGGTGGTCGAGCGCACCCGCGAGATCGGCATCCGCAAGGCCCTCGGCGCCAAGCCGGCCACCCTGCTGGCCCAGTTCGTCGTCGAGGCCGTGGTCCTCAGCCTGGTCGGCGGCCTGCTGGGGATCCTCATGGGCCTGGGCCTGGGGCTCGGGATCGCCAACGTCATCAACCGTTTCTCCGAGATCCCCTTCCCGAGCGTGGTGTCCCTCGGGTCGGTGATCCTATCCCTGGGTCTGTCCACCCTGGTGGGACTCTTCTTCGGCATCTACCCGGCGGCCCGGGCGGCTCGCCTCAATCCGGTGGATGCCCTGGGGTATGAATGAGACCATGCTGATCGAGCTGGAGCAGATCGAGAAGGTCTACGTGCGCGGCACCGAGGAGGTGCACGCCCTGCGTGGCCTGGACCTGGGGATCGAGCGGAACGAGTACGTGGCGATCATGGGCCCCTCGGGGTCGGGCAAGTCCACCCTGATGAACATCGTGGGCTGCCTGGACACCCCGACCTCGGGGACCTACCAGCTCAACGGGATCGACGTCTCGGACATGAACGCCAACGAGCTGGCCGACGTGCGCAACCAGCAGATCGGCTTCGTCTTCCAGACCTTCAACCTGCTCCCCCGGGCCACGGCCCTGCACAACGTCGAGCTCCCCCTGCTCTACGGGGGGGCGCGGCGCCGGGTGCGGCGCGAGCGGGCGGTCGAGGTGCTCGAGCGGGTGGGCCTGTCCGACCGGATGGAGCATCGTCCGACCGAACTGTCCGGCGGTCAGCGCCAGCGGGTCGCCATCGCCCGGGCCCTGGCCAACCGTCCCTCGATCCTGCTCGCCGACGAGCCGACCGGGAACCTCGACAGCCGGACCGGCGAGGAGATCATGGCCTTATTCGATGCCCTGCAGGCCGAGGGGAACACGGTGATCCTGGTCACCCACGAGCCGGACATCGCCCGACACGCGCAACGGACCATACGCATCCTGGACGGGCAGGTCGCCACCGACGAGCGTCGCGCCTGACGAATCAGCGCCGCCCGTCCTGTCTTGTTCAGGCCGGCCAGGTCTCCCGCAGCAGCCGGATCCAGTTCCCCCCCAGCATTGCGGCGACGTCCTGTCGCGCGTACCCCCGCCGGGAGAAGATCCCAGCCAGGGCCTGCAGGTCGGCGATGGTGTTCAGGTCGCGCGGTCCCTGCTCGTACCCGTATCCGCCGTCCAGGTCTGAGCCGATCCCGGCGTGACGGGCGCAGCCGGTCACCTGACAGACGTGGTCCATGTGGTCGGCCACCGTCTCCAGGGTGGCGGCGGTGACTTGCTGGCAGGCCGGCAGTTCGCGCTGCCAGCCCGGGTCGAGCATCCAGGCGTCGCAGGCCGTGCCGATCACCCCGTCGCGGGCCGCGATCGCCCGGATCATCTCGTCGGTGAGCTGGCGCTGACCCGGCACCAGGGCCCGGCAGCAGTGGTGCGAGGCGGCCACCGGGCCGTCGTAGACCTCGAGGATCTCCCAGAAAGCCTGGTCCGTGGTGTGGGTCAGGTCGACCACGATCCCGGCGGCCCTGAGTGCGGCCAGCAGGTCGCGACCCCGGGGGAAGAGCCCTCCCTCGGTACCGGTGCCGTGGCAGTAGGCCCCGGTGCCGTAGTGGGAGATACTGACCATCCTCAATCCCCGCTGGCGCCATTCCTCCACCTGGTCCGGTCCCAGGATCGGGTCGGCGCTCTCCATGGCCAGGACCAGCCCCACCGGGGTGTCCGGCCGGGGATCGGCCCAGGCGGCCACCACCTCGTCCAGGTCCTGGCGCGAGCGGATCAGACGGGCCACCCCCAGGCGCTCGAGCCCGAGGTAGTAATGGTAATGCCCGCTACCGACCCCGTAGCACTGGGCCTGGGTGTACATCCCGGTGCGGGTCCAGCGGTCGTTGGGATCGAGGCGGGACATCACCGTGGCAAGGACGATCCCCACGTGTCCCCGGCGCAGCTCGGGGAAGGTCACCGTGCAACTGCCGAAGGCGCGCGAGACGATCTCGGGATCGTGGGTCCGGACCGTGGCCGCCGGCATGGTCAGATCGCGGTTGATCTGCAGGGCGCTGAAGGCCAGGTCCAGGTGGCTATCGACGATGAGGAACGGGGTTTCGGCCATCACGCTTTCCTCCAGGCCCGGCGGAAGAGCCCGAGCAGGTTGCCGTGGCAGATCCCGCGGACGTCCTCCTCGCCGTATCCCCGGCGCCGCAGGATCTCGGGGAAGCGCTGCAGATCGGCGCTGGTGTCGTAGTCGATCGGCGCCAGTTCGCGGCCGTACCCGCCGTCCAGGTCGGTGCCCATGGCCACGTGGCGGGCGTTCCCCAGCAGTTGGCAGACGTGGTCGAGGTGGTCGACCACCGCGCTCATCGGCCGGGTGGCCGTGGCGTAGTTCCCCTCCGGCCGGTCGAAGTCCCAGGTCGGGCTGAGCATCTGCTCGGCGAAGACCATGCCGATGACCCCGTCGCGGTCGGCCACGGCCCGGATCATCTCGTCGCTGAGGTGCCGCTGGCCGCGCAGGAGAGCCCGGCAGTTGGCGTGGCTGACGTGGACCGGGCCGTCCCAGTATTCGAGGATCTGCCGGAAGCTCAGGTCCGAGGCATGGCTGAGGTCGAGAACCATGCCGACCTCGCGCAGGGCGTCCATCAGGGGATAGGCCGGCGGGTACAGCCCCCCCTGGGTCCCCGTGCCGTGGCCGTAGGTGTTGGCGCCGAAGTGGGTCAGCGAGACCGCGCGCAGGCCGCCCTCCCACCAGAGCGGCACCTGGTCGGGCCCGAGGATCGGGTCAGCCCCCTCGGCGGTGAGGATCAGCCCCACCGGGGTGTGCTCGTCCGGGTTCTGCCAGGCCGCCTCGCAGGCGTCCAGGTCCTCGATCGAGCGGATGAAGCGGATCTCTCCTTCCCGCTCGAGAGCCTGGTAGTAGTGGAGGTGGGCCATCCCCTCGGCATAGGCCGCCACCTGGGTGCGCACGGCGTTGTCGGTGCGCTGGGCCGTGAGCTGGACCCGCGCCATGATGGTCGAGCAGATGATGCCGACGCGGCCCTGGCGCAGCGCCGGCAGGGTCACCGTGACCGTGTACCGACCGCCCTGTGGCCCCTGGCGCCGCTCCAGGGAATCGGGATGCGCCGAGACCCCGGAGCGCACCGGGTCCTCCCGCTCGCGGAGGAGGTGCACCGGCTGGGTCAGGTCGCGCCGGTGGTACAGGGCGTTGAAGGCCATATCGAGATGGCCGTCGACGATGAGCACGGGATCGCAGGGCATGGCAGACTCCTGAAGGGGGTAGGGCGTCGCCTCAGGCAGAAGGGATATCGATGCCCAACGCGGCCAGCCGCTGCCCGTGGACCGCGAGGTGTTCGGTGAACCGGTTCAGGTCGCGGGTCCCGGCCGGGGACCAGACGACCTCCGAGAGGGCGCAGGCCCGGGGGTAGACCAGGCGCTCGATCTCCTGCTCGGTGGGGTGGTTGTCGGTCCACATCTGGGCCTGGGCGCCCAGGACGCGCGCGCCCTGCTCCGGGGTCAGGTCCGCAGGGATCGGCTCGAAGGCGTAGACCTTCTCCACCGGGGTCGTGGTCTCGGGGTAGTCGAAGTAGGTGTGGCTGGTGGGCGCCATCACCACCTCATGACCGGCCCTGGCCGCGGCAATGCCGCCTTCCATGCCGCGCCAGGACATCACCGTGGCGTCCGGCGCGAGTCCTCCCTCCAGGATCTCGTCCCAGCCGATCAGACGACGGCCCCGGGCGTTGAGGAATCGCTCGATCCGCTTGATGAACCAGCTCTGCAGCTCCATCTCGTCCTGCAGGTTCTCGGCCTTCCTCTTCGCCTGGCAGATCGGGCACTTCTTCCAGTGGTCCTTGGGGCACTCGTCGCCGCCGATGTGGATGAGCCTGCTGGGAAAGAGCTCGATCACCTGGGAGAGCACCTCCTCGAGGAACCGGTAGGTCTGCTCGTTCCCGACGCAGTACTCCCAGCGGTCCCACTCCCAGGTCTTATGGGGGACGGGGCAATCGAACTCGGGGTAGGCGATCAAGGCAGGCGCGGAGTGACCTGGCATGTCGATCTCGGGCACGACCGTGACGTGGCGCTCGGCCGCGTATCGGACGACCTGGCGAACCTCGTCCTGGGTGTAGCAACCGGGCTTCACGCCGCGCTCGGGACTGCCTCGCCTCCGGGTGCCGAGGGTCGACGGGTCCTGCAGCCTGGGGTACCCCCGGATCTCCAGCGGCCAGGTGCCCAGGTCGGTGATGTGCCAGTGCAGGCGGTTGAACTTGTGCAGGGCCATCAGGTCGATGAAGCGGAGGATGAAGGGGAGATGCTGGAAGTCGTGCCCGGTGTCGAGCATCAGGCCGCGCCAGCCGAAGCGGGGGAGGTCCTCGATCGTCACGCAGGGCACTGTCCACGCGGCGCCCCTCACCACGGCGCTGGAGAAGATCGGGGGAGGGAGGAGCTGGCGGAGGGTCTGGACCGCGTAGAACAGGCCGGCCTGGGTCGGGGCGGTGAGGCGGATCTGCTCCGGCGTGACCACCAGTCGGTACCCTTCGGTGCCGAGGCCGGTCAGGCTCTGGTCCTGCGACAGGACGATCGAGCTCCCGGCGTTGCCGGCGTCAGGGGCGATCCGTGGCGCGAACCCGGTAGCCGGCTGGAGAAAGGCGACCAGTTGGGCCGCGGTCGAGCGGCTGGCCTCGTCGGTGGCGATGAGGCTGTCCGAGGTAAAGGTGAACTCCCCCTGGCCGTACTCCAGGGCCACGGGCCAGGGGATCAGAGCGGTCGTCTTGCGCATGTCATGGTTCCTTTTCTGTAGCAGCGTCAGGAAGAAGCGGTACCCTACAGGCGGATGGTGTCGCAGCCGTCGAGCTCCAGAACCGCGGCCAGCAGCAATTGCGCGCTGCGCACCACGTTCTCCATGTTCACGCGTTCGGCCACGTCGCCGGGCAGGTGGTACTCCGCATCGGCGTACGGCCATGAACCCGAGTTCATCACCGTGGTCCGGTACCCCGCCTTGATGAACATCCCGTCGTCGTCGTTGACGTGCTCTTTGAAGAAGACCTGCACCTCCAGATCGATCCGGTATCGGGCGGCGCAGCCCGCCACGAGCTCGGCCAGGCCGCGGCCTTCGTCGGTGCTGTACCCGATGACGTGGCGCACCTTTCCGGCGGCCATCTCCTCGTCCGATTTGCCGTCCACCCCGTCCACGTTCAGCACCGCGACGAGCCGGTCGCCCCGGGCCGCTGCGGCCTCCGCGGCGAAGCGGCTGGTCCACGGGGTGTGCTCCTCGTTGCAGAAGAGGAGCCGCACCGAGCGCCGCAGATCGCAGGTCGCCAGGATCCGGGCCAGCTCCAGGTTGACCACGGTGCCCACGGCGTTGTCGTGCGCTCCGGGCGAGTCGATCCAGCTCATCGAGTCCTTGTGCGAGATCAACTGGATGATCTCCTCGGGCCGGGCCTGCCCTGAGCGACTCACCTCGAGGTTCGCCGCGTCGTACCAGGGATCACTCGGGTCGGGGGTGGCGTACCAGTGGTGCAGGGGCTTGGTGCGGTCGCAGCGGAACGGCTGCACCCGGTACTGAGTGGCGGCCACCTCGTACCCGGCCAGCTCGAGCTGGCCGCGGATGAACGCGTCCGCCTCGGCCAGCGAGTTCATCTCCTGCCCCGGTCGGGTGTAGTTCACCTTGCGGAACGACAGGGGATCGCGGCACAGGTAGAGCAGATCGCGTCGCATCCGGTCGGCAGACACTCGCTGAAGTGCGTCCTGGATCATGGGTTCGTTCCTCGGCTGATGAATGAACAGGACCGGCTCCTGCCGTCCGTCCGTGGGGGCTTGGCCGGACAGGGTCCAGGGGATCGCTCTCCCTGGACGATCCCAACATAAGCTGCAGGGCGCGCGGGTCCAACCCGGTCCAGTTGGCAATGGCGCCTTTTCGGCGCCAGGCACGTTGGCGAAGAGGGAGGTGTTCGATGGGGAAAACAAAAAAAGCCGCGAGCGCTTCACCTTGCGCTCGCGGCCTCGTTCAATGGTGGGCGATAGTGGATTTGAACCACCGACCTCTGGTATGTGAGACCAGCGCTCTAACCAACTGAGCTAATCGCCCGACAGCCTGCCTGTGGTGGGCCCAGTAGGATTTGAACCTACGACCAACGGATTATGAGTCCGCCGCTCTGACCGGCTGAGCTATGGGCCCTCGGCGGTCCGTTCTTGATCCTTAATCCGGGAGGCAAAATAAGGGGAATTCCATGGTCGGTCAAGGAGGTTGCTCCTGCTCCAGAGCCTGCCGCTCGCGCCGTAGACGCTCGTGCACTGCATGTGCCTTCCTGACCTCGTCTTCGTTCCCGGCCTTCTGGGCGCGCCGCAACGCGAAATCCGCCTCCTCGATCCGCCGGGTAAGGGATTCCCGCTGGAAGTGGCGCAGGTAGTCCTGCCACTGGGCGTCGACCTGTTGGGGATCGAGCCCCTGCATGGTGCACCTGGATACCAGTTGGGCCGTGGTCGGGTCGTCGATCTCGGTCATCAGGCGGGCTGGATCCAACTTCTCGGGATCCCCACTCCGGCTGAAGAGCAGCCGGGCGAGGGCCTGGCACCGCGGGTCGGACAACGCCTCCGGGGGAAGATCCCGGGCCGTGGGGGCGATCAGTCGCGGGTAGTTCAGCAGGATGCCGAGGAAGGCGAGTTCCTTGGTCGGCGGATCGGCCTGGGATTCGCGGGCTGTTTCGGGGCTGGTTCGGGCCTGGCCCCGGGCCTGCCTGGCTTCCTGCTGGAAGGCCTGACGCACGGCCGCCTCGTCCAGACCCAGGCGCTGAGCGGCCTCCTGGAGCAGCAGGTCCCGCCGCAGGGGGTCGGGCGATCGCAGGATCAGAGGCTTGATCGCCTCCAGGGCCCGGGCCTTTCCCGCCGCGGTGGACAGGTCGTGCTGGCGTTGAAGACGCCCCACCAGGAACAGGAGCACCGGATCGGCCCGGTCCAGCAGCTCGCCGAAGGCCTGATCGCCGTGCTCTCGGACGAACGAATCCGGATCGTGTTCCGCCGGCAGGGTCACGACCCGCGCCTCCAGGCCGGTGGCCAGGACCGCCTCGGCGCCGCGCACCGCGGCCAGGGAGCCGGCGGCGTCACCGTCGAAGACCAGCACGATCTCCCGGGCGTACCGTCCCAGGACGCGACACTGGTCCTCGGTGAGGGCCGTGCCGGCCGAGGCCACGGTATGGGCTACCCCCGCCTGCACCAGGCTCAGCAGGTCCATGTACCCTTCCACCACCACGGCCCTCCCCTGCCGGCGGATCGCCTCGCGGCCCCGGTCGAGACCGTAGAGGACCGTGCCCTTCCGGTAGATCGGGGTCTCCGGCGAGTTGAGATACTTCGGGTCCTGGTCGGCCTGGAGCGCCCGTGCCCCGAAGGCGATCGTCCGTCCCGACAGACTGGCGATGGGGAAGGTCACCCGGTCGCGGAACCGGTCGTAGTACCCCGAGCCGGTCCGCCGGGGCAGGGCCAAGCCAGCCTTTTCCAGGATCTGCGGACTCAGCCCGCGCCGCCGGGCGACCTCGATCAGTCCATCCCAGGCCGCCGGGGCGTACCCCAGGCCGAAGGTCTCCAGCGTGACCTCTGACAGACCCCTGCGGCGCAGGTAGGCCAGGGCCTCCCGGCCGCGGGAGTCCTTGGTGAGCAGGTGGTGGAAGTATTTGCGGGCCAGATCGTTGGCCTGATAGATCGGGTCGTTTTCCGCCTCGGCCACCGGGGTGGAGTCGCGGTCCGGCAGCCGGATCCCCGCCCGCTCGGCCAGGAAGGTGACCGCCTCGACAAAGCCGACCCGGTCCATCTCCTGCACGAAGCGGAAGACGTTCCCCCCGGCGCCGCAGCCGAAACAGTGATAGATCTGCCGCTCGGTATTGACGCTGAAGGACGGAGTGTCTTCTTTGTGGAAGGGGCAAAGACCGAAGTAGTTGGCACTCCCCCGACGGGTGAGCTGGACGTGCTCGCCGACGATCTCCACGATGTCGGTGGCCGTCCGAACCTGCTCGATGAGGTCGTCGGGGATCTTGGGCATGATGATCTGGCCGGCGTCAGGCCGGAGAAGGCGGGAGAGGGGTAGACGTTCCGCGACCCCTGAGCTTCTGAACCTGCTGGACAGGCCGGAAGATATCCGCCTCCCCCGATGGGGTCAAGCTGGCCAGGAATACCATAAAACTACCCCGATGCCGGGATTTCCGGTGTCCTGGGTCACAGCAAGTGAGACTTGACCGCGCTAGATTTCAGGTGGACGAACCAGGGCCCTCGGAGGGTTGGACCATCCGGTCCGCGAACCCTTCGGAATGGCCCGAGGAGGGATACGGGAAGCCATCGAAATTGCTTGACTTGACTCTGCAAAGCCATAAATTTACGGCGGTTCTACACCCGCAGACGCCGAGTATTTCTCTCCTATCAAGGGGGCGTTCCCGCTTCCCCGGCAGGGTATTCATTCGAGATTCATCTCTATGGGCCGGAGCGGTTTCCCAGCGGTTCGGGAGACGGTTTCGTTAGCTTCTGAGGAGGAAACAGGATATGTCGAGAGGCAAAAGGGGTATTTTTACAGGCTTGGCCCTCTTGGGTCTGAGCCTCATCCTGGTGGTTGCCGGCGCCTCGTTCGCGCAGACAACCACGGTCGGCCCGGTCGCCGGCGTGGACAACCTCGCGCCTGCCCCGGTGTCCGGGCTGGTCACCGAGGTCGATCTGGCCGCTCCCAGCGTGACCCTCACCTGGGTGCTGTCGAGCGACGACTACGTGCGGCAGGTACCGATCAG
>JBAZUN010000009.1:28027-33272 GCA_041661365.1 Candidatus Latescibacterota bacterium | reverse complement strand
CCAAGGGCGGCCGCAAGCATCCCGAGCAGCCGATGATCCAGCTCAACACGCGGAACATCCTCTTCATCTGCGGCGGCGCTTTCGAGGGGCTGGAGAAGGTCATCAGCCAGCGGGTCGGACGCCGCACCATGGGGTTCGGCGCGGCCATCGGCGAGGCCGTGGACGACGACGCGCTGGCGCTGATGGCTCAGGTGCAGCCCGAGGACCTGCTGTCCTTCGGGCTGATCCCCGAGTTCGTCGGCCGGGTGCCGGTGATCGCCACCCTCGATTCCCTCACCGAGGACGACCTCTTCCGGATCCTCACCGAGCCGAAGAACGCCATCGTCCAGCAGTGCCAGCGGCTGTTCGCCATGGACGGGGTGGAGGTCCGCTTCGCCGAGGAGGCGCTGCGCCGCATCGTGGCGCTCACGGTGAAGAAGGGGACCGGGGCCCGCGGCCTGCGCTCGGTGATGGAGCAGGCGATGATGGACCTGATGTACGAGGCGCCGTCGCAGGAGGGTCCGCGGGAGCTGGTGGTGACCGCGGAGATGGTGGAGAAGGGGGTCGACAGCTACGACACCGGGGACGAGGTGCAGCGAAAGAGGGCATGAGCCCTCTGGCCGGGCCGTGGTCCGGTCCGGTCGCTGCCGGGAGGCCGCGTGGAGATCCGTTCCGCTGAGTTCGTGCGCGGCGCCGTCGGGCCCGATGACCTACCCACCGACGGCCTTCCCGAGGTGGCCTTCTCGGGTCGTTCCAACGTTGGCAAGTCCTCCCTGATCAACCAGTTGGTGCAGCAACGCCGGCTCGCTCATACCAGCTCGTCCCCGGGCAAGACCCAGCAGTTGAACTACTACCGGGTGAACGACCGGCTCTACCTGGTCGACCTCCCGGGATACGGATACGTGCGGGGTGGGGTCGGCCTGCGGGAGAAGCTGGGCCGGCTTACCGAGAGCTACCTGCAGGATCGCCGGGAGCTGCGGGCGATCGTCCAGTTGGTCGACGCCCGGCACGGCCCGACCGATCTCGACCGCCTGATGGTGACCTGGCTGCGGGAGCGGGGTCTGCCGTTCCTGATGGTCTTCACCAAGGCCGACAAGGTCTCCCGTGCCGGGCTCGCCGGCCTGCTGGCCGGGGTGGAAGCCGGCGGCGAGTTCGCCGAGATCCCGTTCACCCCCTTCTCTGCGGTCAGCGGCGAGGGGCGGCGGGACGTCCTGCAGTGGATCGTCGAGGCGATCGGCGGACCGGGTCCGAAGCAGAGGTGAGCGCGGTGAGAGTGCTGATCAGCGACCAGATGGATCCTCGGTGCGTCGAGATCCTCGGGGCCTACCCCGGGATCGAGGTCGACGTCCGGACCGGGCTGAAGCCCGAGGCCCTGGCCGGGATCATCGGCGAGTACCACGGCCTCGTGGTGCGCAGCAGCACGAAGGTGACCGAGGCCCTGCTCAAGGCGGCACGGCAGCTCAAGGTCGTCGGCCGGGCCGGCGCCGGGGTCGACAACATCGACGTGGAGGCCGCGACCCGGCGGGGGGTGATCGTGATGAACACCCCGGGAGGGAACTCGATCTCCACCGCCGAGCACAGCTTCGCGATGATGATCTCCCTGGCCCGCAAGATCCCCCAGGCGAACGCCTCCCTGCGCGAGGGGAGATGGGAGCGGAACCGGTATACCGGGGTGGAGCTGGCCGGCAAGACCCTGGGCGTGCTGGGGCTGGGCAAGGTCGGCCGCGAGGTGGCCTCCCGGGCCGCGGCCTTCGGCATGAAGGTCCTGGGACACGATCCGTTCGTCTCCACCGAGCTGGCCGAGGCCCACGGCGCCCGGCTGGTCGACCGGGAGGAGCTGTTCTCCAGCAGCGACTTCATCACCGTGCACCTGCCGCTCAACGACCAGACCCGGAACAGCATCGGGGCCGCGGAGCTGGCCCGCTGTCGGGACGGGGTGCGCCTGGTGAACTGCGCCCGGGGAGGGATCGTCGACGAGGCGGCCCTGCTTCAGGCGCTCGAGTCCGGCAAGGTGGCCGGCGCGGCCCTGGACGTCTTCGCCGAGGAGCCCCCCGCGACCACCGGGCTGATCGCCCACGAGCGGGTCGTCTGCACCCCGCACCTGGGCGCCTCGACCGAGGAGGCCCAGGCAAACGTGGCCCTCCAGGTGGCCCGGCAGGTCGCCGACGTCCTGGTCAACCAGGTCGTCCGCAACGCGGTCAACGTCCCCTCGATCGAGCCCGAGGTCTACCGCAAGATGCAGCCGTTCGTGGACCTGGCCGACCGGCTCGGCCGGATCCAGGCCCAGCTCCTCGAGGGCCAGCTCGAGCGGGTCACCGTCGAGTACCACGGCGACGTCACCGACTACCCCACCTCGCCGCTGACCGCGGCGGTGATGCGGGGCCTGGTCATGGCGGTGGCCGACGAGCCGGTCAACTTCGTCAACGCGCCCTACTTCATGCAGGAGCGCGGGGTCCGCGTCGACGAGCTGCGCAGCAGCGAGCACGAGGACTACGCCAACCTGATCACCGTGAGCTGCCGCACCAGCCGGGGAGCGCGGACCCTGTCGGGGAGCATCTTCGCCAAGCACGAACCGCGCCTGGTGCGGTTCGACGAGTATACCTTCGACGCCGTTCCGAACGGCCCCATGCTCTTCTACCTCAACCACGACGTGCCGGGGATCATCGGCCGCGTCGGCACGGTGATGGGAGAGCACGGGGTCAATATCGCCCAGATGTCGTGCGGGCGGCAGGAGGTCGGCGGGCGCGCCCTGACCATCCTCAACATCGACAGCGCGATCCCGACGGCCGTGATCGACACCCTCCTGTCCCAGGAGTGCATCCTGTGGGCCAGGCAGATCATCCTCTAGCGGGGCGGAAGGAACACCATGCCGACCACCATCGTACTCGGAGCCCAGTGGGGCGACGAAGGCAAGGCCAAGGTCGTCGACTACCTGACCTTCAAGGCGGACGTCGTCGTCCGCTATCAGGGCGGGGCCAACGCCGGCCACACGGTCAAGGTCGGCGAGAGCCAGTTCGTCTTCCACCTCATCCCCTCCGGGATCATGCACCCCGGCAAGGTCTGCATGGTGGGGAACGGGGTCGTCCTCGACCCGGAGGCGGCCCTGGCCGAGATCGACGAGCTGGCCGCGCGCGGGATCTCCTGCGCCGGACGGCTGTTCATCTCCGAATCGGCCCACGTGGTGATGCCGTACCACAAGGTGCTCGACCGGGCCGGGGAGGAGAGCCAGGGGACCGAGCGGATCGGCACCACCGGCCGCGGCATCGGGCCCTGCTACCAGGACAAGGTCGAGCGGACCCACGGCATTCGGGTGATGGACCTGCTCGACGCCGAGCTGCTGCGCGAGCGGGTGGGCGCCGCGGTGGCGGCCAAGAACGAGCTGCTGACGAAAATCTACGGCCAGGAGCCGCTGGACCCGGCGCCGATCCTCGCGGCCTGCATCGATCACGGGGAGCGGCTAGGCGAATACGTGGCCGATACCTCGCTGCTGCTCTACCGCGCCATCGAGGAGGGGAAGAACGTCCTCTTCGAGGGCGCCCAGGGGACCCTCCTCGACGTCGACCACGGGACCTACCCGTTCGTCACCTCGTCGAACACCACCGCGGGCGGGGCCTGCACCGGCAGCGGGATCGGGCCGACGCGGATCGACGCGGTGGTGGGGGTCACCAAGGCTTACACCACGCGGGTGGGGAACGGCCCGTTCCCCACCGAGCTGACCGGGTCCGAGGGCGAGCGGATCCGCGAGCTGGGGCACGAGTACGGCGCCACCACCGGACGGCCGCGGCGGTGCGGTTGGTTCGACGCCCTGCCGGTCCGCCGGGCCGCGCGGGTCAACGGCCTGACCAGTCTGGCAATCACCCGCCTCGACGTGCTGGATACCCTCGAGCGCCTGCAGGTCTGCGTCGGGTACCGCTCCGGCGACTCGGTCCTCGATGAATTCCCGGCGAACCCGCGGGTGCTGGCGACCTGCACCCCGGTCTACGAGGAGCTGGAGGGGTGGCGGACCTCGACCCACGGGGTCCGGCGTCTGGCCGACCTGCCGGCCGCGGCCCGGCGGTACGTCGACCGAATCGCCGCGCTGAGCCGGGCTCCGGTCTCGCTGGTTTCGGTCGGTCCCGAGCGGGACGCTACCATCGACGTTATCTGATCCGGATTCGGCACCCAATCAGATCGCCCCACTTGCGCCTGATCTGTTGCCGCGGCGTGCTGGTTCCCATGACGCCACGATAGCGGTTCGTCTCTGTGCCACGGCTGTGCCCCTCGACCTGCCTCTGTCTTGCCAGGCGCTCCTTGCCTCCTGCCGGCATCGCCCCGTACCTTCGGCCTACTGCGTCTCTGCTCCCGGACTCGTACCAGGGCCTTTACATGTCCGATCCCCGCCAAGTCGTCCGCCAACTGGACATCCTGGGCCACCTCCAGGTCAACCGCTATGGGATCACCACCGAGGCCCTCGCCGAGGAATACGGCGTCACCATCCGCACCCTCCAGCGGGACTTGGGCGACCTCAAGGAGGCGGGATTCATCATCCGCCGCCGCCGCCCCGACGGCCGCTTGACCAACCACCTCGAACTCCCGGCCAACCTGCCCACCGCCATACCGTTCACGGAGATGGCAGCCCTCCTGTTCATGGGCACCCTGACCGAGGCGCTCGTCGGCACCCCGTTTCACGACGCCCTGCATTCCTTGACCCGGCGTCTGCTCCGTGCCATGCCCGAAGGCCAGCGCGCCTTCCTCCGCCGTGCTGCCTCGGTCTACTCCCCCCATGCCCGTGGCCGGAAACCCTTTAATCCGCAAGCCCGCAAGATCGTCGCCGATCTCAATCGCGCGGTTCTGGCCCAGAGGGTCTGTCGAGTGGTCTACCACAGCGTCGAAGGCGGTCGGACCAAGACCTACCCTATCGAGCCCCTCCGCCTGCTCTACTACATGGAGGCCGGCGGCCTGTACCTGATCGCTCGAGTGCCGCCCCACGAAGAGCCGATCACCCTGGCGGTCGAGCGCATCCGCGACCTGCGCCCAACCTCAGCGCGCTTCGCCGTCGCCGACTCGGTCCACGCCGCCATCGACCAGCGCCTGGCCGACACCTTCGGCATCATCTCGGGCACGCCCTGCAAGGTCAGGATAAGGTTCGTGCCGGAGCAGGCCCCATACATCCGCGAGCGGCTCTGGCACCCCACTCAGCGGCTCGAGGAGCAGGACGATGGCGGGGTTATAGCCGTTTTCGAAGCGGCCAGCCCCTACGAGCTCCGGTCGTGGGTTCTGTCGCACG
>JBAZUN010000009.1:0-28017 GCA_041661365.1 Candidatus Latescibacterota bacterium | reverse complement strand
CCTGGCTCAGGGACGAAGTCGAGACCGAGCTGCGCGCAACCCTGGCCGGATACACTGCTCCCTGAGCTTTTCCCGCAACCAACCGGGCCGGGCCATTCATCTGCCTGCATCATCTCACGACCAGGCGACATCCCGCGTCGTATCAGGTGTCCGTCTTCGCCGCAGGCAATTCCTCCAGACAGCTTTCCATCGCTCCCGGAAACGACACCGGCTGTCGTTACATCCAGGTACCTTCTACTCTACTGGACCCTCTCGCGCGACAAGACCCCTCTTGCCTGCCAGCCGTGCACCAGTCCTGACTTCGCCATGTTCCCCCTTTGCCGGGAGCACCTACCGTGACCCCTTCACCGCCGCCCTGTCCCCAAGACGCCGCCACCTATGTGGAGCAGTCTCTTCTCGACGCCCTGGTTACCCAGCCCGCATTGCTGGCCTCGCTGCCTGACCTGGTCGAGGAGGACTTCCAGCACCTCGAGCATGCGGTGCTGTTTCGCCGCCTGGCGCTCCTGGGACCAGGCGGCGCCAGTGCCGGAAGCGGGGAACCCGCGTCACGCAGTAGGCTCGCTGATACCGTCGGCGAGGAGTACCTGCAAAACCTCATCCGGCTCGCGGCTCCGGATCCAGCTTCAGCCGCCCGACTGCTGGCTGAGCAGGCCCGTTGGCGTCGCGTGCGTCAGGTCGCCGAGGAAATGCTGGACCGGTCCCTGGTGGGAGAAGCACCTGACAGCGCTATCGAGGCGGCCAGAACAGCCCTTGCCAGGCTGGCCCGACCAACACCGGAACCGGGTGCACGCAGGGGACTCGCCCCGCTCCTCGACGGCTTTGTCCAGCAGAGCGAGCACGCCGCGGAACTCGGTCGAACCGGGGGGAGGCAAGCATGTACCCCGGGCCCGGTGTCCAGGCTCCTCTCGGGTCACCTTCCACCCGGCATCACCCTCCTGGTGGGAGCCCACGGTGCCGGCACGACCGCCCTGACCATGGCCGTGGTCAGCAGCGTGGTCCAGGAGCACGGCACTGCAGTAGACGTGCATACCACGCGCCTGACCGCCGGCGAGTGGACAGGGCGCTTCCTGTGCCTGAGCAGCCAGCTCCCGCTGCAGGCAACCCAGCGCGGCCAACTCACCGCAGCGGATCGCCCTCGCCTGCGCGGCCATGCCAGCCTCCTTGCCGAGGTACCTTTCTCCATTGACGATGACCCCAGTCCGGCCCTCTCGCGGCTGGTCTCTGCCTGTCACCGCCTGGGCCGATCCCATGCGCGGCCCGTACTCATCATCGATGACCTTACGGCCGTGGTCGTTACCCAGGATCCCGGGGGTGCCCGTCCGGCATCGGTCTGTATCCTTGCCGACCTGGCTGCAGCGGCCCGGGAGTCCTGTGTGAGTCTACTCGCAGTCGTTGACATCGGCCCCCTGCGGGGTCGCCCTCTGCGGCAGCTCGACCTGGTGGCCGCAGGCTACGCCACTGTCTGGTCTACGACCGAAGCCATCCTCTTCCTCGATCGCCCCGTCACCGGCTGCGACGAGGACAGCCAGACCGAGGCCCGCCTCCGCATGGCCTGGCAGCGGAACGGGCCTACTGGGGAGTTCTATCTCCGTTGGGATCAGGAGTTGGTGCAGTTCCTGGGACATTGAGAGTGGTTGCTTGGGCCTATAATGAAAGAGGCAACGGTCGCGACATTCTCTGGTCGAGGCGCACCTTCATTTGCCATAACCAGCCCCGTGCACTTTCTTCGGTCCGATATAGCCCGCCCAGCACCTCACCCCCCACCGACATGAGGAGGATTCCTATGGACACCCTCAGACTCATCATGCGCGAACTTGATGCTACCACGTCACGTCTCCATCAAGATGGGGAGAACCAGAACGGCGCCTGGACAACGGCTATCCTCGGCAACCTCACCTGTCTCGGGCGAAACCAGGACCCACCTTACTTCGTGTGCTGCTCGACGCCTGACAGCGACTGCGGCGAATGGCTTTATGACCTCTGCTGGTTGGTCAGCAGTCCATGGATGAAACGGCCCGATTGGAGCATGGTCCAGCAGGTCCACCTTGTCGTTGAGTGCGAGTGGGGGCAAACCGTTGACGAAGTCACTTACGACTTCCAGAAGCTTCTGCTCGCCCGATCGCGCTACAAGGTCATGGTGTACCAGGATTGGGCTGCACCGGACCATCGGGAGCTAGAACCGTTCATGAGAGACTGCATCGCCCACTGGGAGGAACCACCAGGAAGTTACCTGTTGGCCCGCTACTTAAACGCAGAGGGCAGGTTCGAGCACATGATCGTCTGACATCTGGCCCTTGTGTGTGTCCTGCCAGGCGTCGTCGTTCAGCAAGCACTACTTGTGTCCCCTCCAAACCGAGTCCGGGTCCTCCTCCCAAGCCGGAGCCCATTTAACCCCAGCCCACCTTGGATGTCCCGGGTTGAACGGGTTGCTGGGGTCGCGTCTCGGGTACCCCCGGTTGTACACCAGGTAGAACATCTCGCGCTGTTGCAGGTCTTCAAGCACCTCCATCGCCCGCGCTGTGCACAGGGAGTGCTCAGGCTCCAGGAAAACGCGTCCTTCCGCAGTAGATTCCCGATGAAACACCCACCACCGGTATTTCCAGAGCCGGGGGTTCGGGTGCATCCGCTGGCAGAAGTACCAACCCCGTGGCGCCGGCCGGCCAAACTGACGCAGGAAGAAAGCGTTATCCTCGGGATAGCACCGTTCGACGTTCTCCAAGGCAGAAAAGAGCGGGATCTCCAACGAGTGCCTCCGTATCGAGGGAGAAGCGCATTGCGACCTTTGGTATACCGGGATGTGTACCCAGCCCCTGCAGAACGTCCCCACGCAGTTCGCGCACTTGCTGACTTGCTGAGTAGAGGATACGACTGCAGGGCGACATACGGTGTCGTTCCGAGGTGTGCGTCCCGTGCTTCCGCGGTCACCGGCCATCGGCCCGCCTTCAGCCCGTCTCTCGGCCGGAAACTCGCCGCCCTGATCCTCCCTCATCACCTCCACCAGAGCCTCGTCCACCGCTGTCCCGGTCCAGTCCCGTCCGGCAACCCATGTTCTTCCAATACCCGGTAGCCTCGGCCAGATCGTCGGGCCTGAAGTACCAACGATGGGGGAGACGGTCACAGAGCCGGCGCGGCCGTGCCCTCGTCAGCGCGACTCGCTGCATCTCGGCGTGCCGTCGGGACGACAGCCACGGCATACCGGTTGTTCCAGTCAAAATGATAAGGCTACCATTGGTCACATCATGTGGGTAAATTTCACGTGCACTCGCAATGTGTATCCATAAAACCCGTCTTTCTGAAGCGCTCCCTGGTTCATCCGAGGACGCGGTGACAACATCCGGTGCGAGTACACGGGAGCAGATTCTGGAGACGCTGCGGCAACAGCGGCAACAGCGCACCGAGCTGACCCAACGGTGCCCGATCCATCGGCTAGCCCTGTTCGGCTCCTGGGCGCGCGGAGCGGCGCGCGAGGACAGCGACGTGGATCTGCTCGTCGAGGTTGACCTCTCTATCGGGTTGAGATTCGTCAATCTTGACGACGAGCTCGAGCAGGCCTTGAGCCACAGGATAGATCTGGTTTCCCGGCGCGCGGTCAAGCCTTCTTTCTGGACCCGCATCGAGTCTGAGTTGATCGATGCCTGGTCGTGAGCTATCCCGGCCACGTCCTGACTTGCCCGACGCCGAGTAACCTCTGTAGTTCTTCGCATATCTTGCCTGGAGGCCACGCATGAAGAACTGGATCTGGTTCCATCCCCACCCCGACGAGGGTACCAAGGTCTGGCAGCGCCAACTGGCCCAGATGCGCCGGGCGGGAGTGGACGCGGTCCTCGTCCTGGTGGCCGACGGCGCGCGGGCGCTCTACCAGAGCCGGCACCTGCCGGTGGTCGCGCCGGTGTTGGAGCAACTGCTGCCCCTGGCCGCGGCGGAAGGGATCGAGGTGCACGCCTGGATGGTCTGCCTCCAGTGCAACGTGCCGTCGATCCTGCACGAGCACGCCGACTGGTACAGCGTCAGCCGGGACGGCCACTCGTCGCGGGACCGACCTCCCTACGTCGGCGACTACCAATGGCTGTGCCCGACGCGGGAGCCGGTGCGTCGGTTCGTGTGCGCCATCGTCGACGAGTTAGGTGCGTACGAGGGCTTGACCGGGATCCACTTGGACTACATCCGCCGCCCGGACGTCATCCTGCCGGCGGCTTTGCAGCCGCGGTACGGACTGGTCCAGGACCGCGAGCTGCCCGAATACGACTTTTGCTACTGCGATGCCTGCCGCAGCGCCTTCCGGGAGCGCACGGGCCGCGACCCGCTTCTCCTGCCCGATCCGGCCGTGGACGCGGAGTGGGTCGCATTCCGCTGCGACAGCCTGCGCGATACCGTGTCCCTGGCCGCGGCTGCCGCCAGAACCCGCGGCAAGGAGATCACCGCGGCCGTCTTCGCCACACCGGAACTGGCGCGCCGGTACGTGCGCCAGGAGTGGCAAGGGTGGGATCTGGACGCGGTGATGCCGATGATCTACCACCACTATTACAGCCGGCCGGCCTCCTGGGTGCAGGAGGCGGTGCGGCAGGGCGTGGCCGCCCTTCCCGCTGGTCGCCCCCTGTATGCCGGATTGTACGTGGCGGAGCTGGACCCGGCCGGCTTGGGCGAGGTGATGCGGCAATGCGCTCGGGCCGGGGCAGCGGGCGTGGCGTTGTTCTCGGGAGCCGGCATGACGGAGGCGCACTACGCAGCCGCGCGGGGAGTGCTGGCGTAGCGGCCCGGCTCCGCATGTCCCCGATCCCGCACGTCGGCGCCAGGCGCCGGGGCTGGCCGCCTCTTGTGGCATTCGGCGCGCATAACTGAGGGCGGACTCGGTGCCGGGTAACGACCGGGCCGGTGGTTGGTTTTGCTGTACTGGCGGCAATCGAAGAGGTACGCCATGAGGACCTGGAGGCTGACCCTGTGCCTGCTGTGCGTGGTCACCGCCTGTGACCAGGAGAACGGGATCTCCTCCACCTCGGGTTTGGTGATTGCCCGGGTTTCCGGCAACCAGCAACAGGGGCGGCCGGGCACGTCACTGGCCAGCCCGCTGGTGGTGATGGTGACCTACCGGACCGGGCAGCCCGTGGCCAACCAGCGCGTGGACTTCGCCGTGACGCAGGGCGATGCGCGGCTGGTGGTCGAGAGCGTACTCTCCGACGCGCGGGGTCTGGCCTCCACGCGGCTCGTTCTGGGCAGCACGGAGGGACCCGTGGAGGTTCAGGCCAGCGTCTTCGGCAGCGACAGCGTGGTGACCTTCGGCCTGACGGTGACGGCGTCCGCGGGGGGCAGCCCCGATGACACCACCACGACCGGGGGCACTATGGGCCAGGAAGGATTGATTTATTACTACCCCCTCAACGGCGACGCCGACGACGAGGGTGGCAGCGGCAACGACGGCTCGGTCCACGGCGCCACCCCGACGGAGGATCGCTTCGGCATCGCCAACAGCGCGTATACCTTCGATGGACAGGATGACTACATCGTTTCCGCCAGGCCCGTGGGCATCGCGGCGAACGCGCCACGCTCGGTCACTGCGTGGGTGCGCATCCTGCGTTTTCGGGACGATACCTCGGTGGTCTTCTGGGGCGACCTGAGCACCACGGGAGCGGCGTGCGGCGCGATCTGGTTCTCGGAGCCCGGCCAGCGGCTGCGGTTCCGCGGCCACTACCAGGACGTCGATTCGCCGAGCACCGACCGCCTGCAGACCGGGGTCTGGCAGCACCTGGCCTTCACCTTCGACGGCACCACCGGGAAGCTGTTCGTGGACGGCCAGGAGGTGGGCACCGCATCTCTGACGCTGCGCACCACCGACACGGAGCTCAGCCTGGGCTTCGGACTCTACGAGGAGGCCAACGACCCCCTCAACCGCCACTTCAACGGCGATCTGGACGAGGTGCGGATCTACGACCGGGCGCTGTCGGCCACCGAGGTCCAGGCCCTTTCCGACGACCGGCCGTCCACCGGCTCGGAAAGCCGCCGTCCGACGGCGCGATAAACGTGTCCAGGTCGACGGGGAGGGATACCTGCTATCTCTACAGGGGGGACGGCACGATGGGCAACAGTGGCCGCCGCCCGGGTCGTGGCGTACGCTTGAGTGACTGGCTCGGGCGGACCGCCAGTCTCGCGCCCGGTCGGTAGCCGACCCACACCTGTCCGCACCCCCAGACGCGAAGGAGGCGAGCGCGATGTCGCGACCGGTGACCCTGGGGATGGTCAACCTGCTCCTGCGCCAGGAGTCCCTGGCAGAGCGCCGGGAACGGCTCCTCTCCCTGATCGAGGCCGCGGGCCGTAGTGGCTGCCAGATCGTGCTGCTCCCCGAGTTCGCCGACCACCACTGCACGTGGGAGGCGGGCCAGGCCGCTGCCGAAGGCCCGACCAAGGTCCGGCGCGTCGCCGGGCTGACCCTCGAATCACCCTGGCTGCGCCAGGTCGTTGACCTCGCTGCCCGCTACGGCATGGTCGTCATTCCCGACGTGCTTTTGGTCGACGGCGACCGCGCCACCAACACCGCCTTGGTCTACGGCCCCGACGGGGCCCTGCTCGGTCAGTACGCCAAGACCCATCTGGCGCCCGGCGAGCGGCAGACCTGCGCCGCCGGTGACGTGATTGAGACCGTCGCCACCCCCTTCGGCCGCCTGGGCCTGCTCATCTGCTGGGACATCCATTTTCCCGAGCTGACCCGGGTGCACGAGCTTCAGGGCGCGGACCTGCTCCTGTGGACGACCATGCGCCAGGTCGAGAGCGAGGAGATCCTGTGGCGGGCGGTCCTGCCGGCCCGTTGCTGGGACCACTCCCTGCCCTTGGGCGTGTCGACCTACGTCACGGCCCACCAGGTTCCCCTGCGGCGGCCGATGGCCGCCACGGTGTTCAGCGTCTTCGGCCAGGTCATCGCCGGGGGGATGTCCGGGGAGGGGGTGGTGCAGGGGACGGTCGACCTCGACGAGCGGCCTTGCGACCGGCGCTACTGGGGGCGACCCGACTGGGTCAACGCCGGCCCCTACTACCGGCGCTATCGCCGGCCCGACCTCTACGCTCCCCTCACCGCCGCCCTGGCCCCGATCGATGCCGATCCCGACGCCGAAGCCGAGGCCGCACGGTACCCGGACCTCGTCAATCCGGTGCTGTAGGGCCGGCTCGATGGTTGCCTCTGTAGACAAAGCCTTATCCGTCACCTCAGCGAGCAAGCCCATGAAAAGCTCCAACATGATCGGCAAGGAGTTCGACAACCTCGTCCAGCGGGTCGTCTACGGCTTCCTCGGCAGTTATCCCGACTTCACTCCCATCGCCTCTGCCTCCCCCCGGTACCATCCCCGCAGCCATGCCCGCGTCTCGAGCAGGAACCGTTGCGCCGCCTCAGCCTGGTAGTCGCGGTAGCTCCAGGGGAGCGGTGCGTATGCTCCGCCCTGGAAGAGCAGGGTCACCTCGGCGTAGAGCCCAGGGCCGATGCAGATCCGGTGTCCAGCGGTCTTGGTCGAGGCCAGGACCAGGCTGTCGAGCGACACCAGCCCCGGATCCAGGTTAGCCCGGCGTCGCAGTGCGCCGTTCTCCTCCCGGGCCAGCTCCAGCTCCAGTGCGATCGTCTCCCGCTTCAGCGCCGGCAGTGTCGATGGATCGGCCGGCTCGGTCAGGCAGAGGAGCTGCTTGACCAGGCCCGGGCCCATCTCGGCCTCGTAGTAGGCCGAGAAGTCGAAGGGGAAGGCCGGGCTCCGCTGTCGCACCGGGCCCAGCCGCTCGGCCACGAGCCTCGTCGCCTCCTCGAGCATGGGAAGCCCAGCGGCGGTCACGGCGCAGATCGCGGCCACCGGTCGGGCCGAGGTCAGATCGAGGGGCATGCGGTCATCTCCCGCCGACCGGGGAATCGCGGGCGGTTGACGGCCCGAGCACCCTCGGCGTATCGTTGACTGACCGTTGCGCAGCGAAGGAGGCGATCATGCGGTTGGACGAGCTGGACACCCCTGCCCTCATCCTCGACCTGGACGGGCTCGAGGACAACCTCGAGCGGTACCAGCGGTACTTCAACGAGCACCGGATCGGTCTGCGTCCCCACATCAAGACCCACAAGTGCCTGGCCGTGGCCCACCGCCAGCTTCGGCTCGGGGCGATCGGGATCGCCTGCCAGAAGCTGGGGGAGGCCGAGACAATGGCGGCCGGTGGCGCCGGCGGGGACGTGCTCATCCCCTTCACATCCTGGGTCGCACTAAGCTCGAACGGCTGGTCGCCCTGGCCAGGCAGACCCGCGTCACCGTGGCGGTCGACTCCGAGACCACGGTGCAGGGGCTGGCCGATGCCGGGCGGTCGGCGGGGGTCGAGCTCGGGGTAGTGGTGGAGCTGGACCAGGGCCGCACCGGGGTGCCCTCGCCCGAGGCTGCCGTCGCGCTGGGGCGGCTGATCGACCGCCTGCCGGGGCTGGCCCTGCGCGGGGTGATGGTCATGCCCTCGCCTCCCGGGATCAGGCCGCTTATGCAAGAGGTGCTCGACCGCTTCGACCGGGAGGGACTGCCCCACCCGATCGTCAGCGGCGGCAGCACTCCCTGCGCCCTGACGGCCCACCAGGTTCCGGAGCTGACCGAGCACCGCGCCGGCGAATACGCGGTCGGCGGGGTATCGCACCTGCGGCGCGGCACCCATACCGTGGCCCAGTGCGCCCTGCGGGTGCTGATGACCGTGGTCAGCCGGCCGGTCGCGGGCCGGGCCATCCTCGACGGCGGGAGCAAGAGCCTGAGCGCCAGCGTGCTCCACGACGACGCCGGTTCCTGCATGGGCTACCTGGTCGAGTACCCCGAGGCCCGCTTCACCGGCGCCTCGGAGGAGCACGGCCACGTCGACGTCTCGGCCTGCCCCTGCCCTCCGGTGATCGGCGAGCGGGTCCAGGTCCTGCCGGTGCACCCCTGTCCCTGCGTCAACGAGCACGACGAGATCGTGGCCGTGCGGGGGGACCGGGTCGAGGCGATCTGGCCGGTGCACGCCCGCGGCCGCAGCCGCTGAGGATCAGGCGACCAGCATGGCGGCGCCGAAAACCCCGGCGCTGTCGCCCAGGGCGTTCCGCACCACGCGGGTCTCGAGCCGGTCGTTGAAGACGTGGCGCGCGGTCTCCTCGACCCCGGCGGTGTAGAGCAGGTCGACGTTGCTCACCCCGCCGCCCAGCACCACCACGTGCGGATCGAGGAGGTTGATCACCACGGCCAGGGCCCGGCCGAAGTAGGCGAGCAGGCGCTCGATCGTGGCCTCGGCGTACGGGTCGCTGCCGCGGCCGTGGCGGAGCGCGATCTCGCGCAGCGGTCGGGCCTGGCCGCTGCGCTCCTGGTAGTACCGCTCCAGGGCCGGCCCGCACAGGAAGGTCTCCACGCACCCCCGGCGACCGCAGTAGCACTCGGGGCCGCTCTCGTCCAGAACGTTGTGTCCCCACTCGCCGGCGATCCCCTGGCAGCCGTAGAGCGCGCGGCCGTCGACGACCACGCCGCCGCCCACCCCGGTCCCCATGATGATCCCGAAGACGGTCTCGGCCCCGCGGCCGGCACCCAGTCGGGCCTCGGCCAGGGCAAAGCAGTTGGCGTCGTTGGCCAGGACCACCGGCACGCCGAGGAGCCGCTCGAGGTCCTTCTTCAGAGGCTGGCCCTTGTAGCAGAGGGTGCTGCTGTTCTTCAGGGTCTGCGAGGTCGGGTCGAGGATCCCCGGGGTGCCGAAGCCGATGCGGACCGGGGCGGCCTTGACCTCGGCCTGCAGCCGCTCGACCAGGTGGCGGATGCGGGAGAGGACGTGCTGGTACCCGCCCTCGGCCTCGGTGGGCACGCGGATGCGACAGAGGGGCTCGGGCTCCTCGGCGGACGCCAGGACCACGCCCTCCATCTTGGTACCGCCCAGGTCGATCCCCCAGCAAAGCTCCGCCATCGTCGTCTCCCCTGCCTGGTATCGGCGCGTCCGGTCGACGCCCGTTGGGTCGGAAAGATAGCCAGACCGGCGAAGAGGGGCAAAGACAAGGTCAATCGACCGGAGGCTGGTCCTCGATCACCCGCATGGTCTTCCAGCGCCCGGTGCGGAAACGCAGGAAGAAGACCAGGCCCATGACGATGACGTAGGCGCAGATGAACCCCCACAGCCCGAAGAGGCCGACTCCGAACCAGGTCAGCCCGATCCAGGAGGGGAGCACCATCAGGGTCCAGGCCAGGGCCACGGAGAGCCACATGATGTAGCGGGTGTCGCCGGCCCCCTTGAGGGCCGCGGTGAAGACCATGTAGCAGGCGTCGAAGACGCAGTACACGGCGACGATCCGGAGGAGTTGCGAGGCCAGGTCCCGCGCCACCAGGAAGTCCTCGGTGTGGGCGCGCAGGCCGAAGGGAACCAGGAAGAAGTCGGGCACCAGCAGGTACCCCAGGGCCATGGTGCCCATGTACCCCAGGGCCAGGTGGAACCCGCTCCAGGTGCAGTATTCAGCCTCCTCTGGAGCGGCCCTTCCCAATCGCTGGCCGACCATGGTCGAGAGGGCGATGCCGCCGCCGATGAGGGGCATGAAGGCGAGGCTGTTGATGTTGAAGGCCAGGTTGGTGGCCGCCATCTCGACCGTGCCGAGCTTGCCGACGACCAGCAGGAAGAGGGCGAAGGCCAGCATGTCGAGCATGAAGTTCAGACCGTTGGGGCCGCCGAAGCGGAGGAGCCGTGCGAACAGCTCGCGGTTCGGGCGCCAGCCGCTGAGGGTGGCGAACTCGCGGCGGTTCTCGGCGCTCAGGAAGAAGGCCAGGAAGAGGAGGGCGGCGACGACGAGGGCCAGGTTGGTGGCCCAGGCCGCGCCCCGGATCCCCATGGCCGGCGCGCCGAACTTGCCGAAGATGAGGACGTAGTCGGCGACGATGTTTAGGCCGATGGAGATGACGTTCACCGCCAGCACGGTCCAGGTCTGTCCCCGGCCGCTGAAGAAGGAGGAGATCGCCGTCGAGAGGATCTGCGGCCCGGTGCCGTAGCAGAGGATGCGGAAGTAGTCGATCTCCTCGCGTCGCACCGCCGGCTCGTGGCCGATCAGGTCGAACAGGGGCTGGGCCAGGGCCGCCGGCACGAAGGCGAGGACGCCGCTGGCCAGGGCCAGGTAGATCGCCTGCCAGACCGCCGGGCCGACCCGCGCCGGCCGGCGTGCCCCGATGTACTGGGCCACGAAGGTGTTGGCGTACCCGGCGATCCCCATGAACAGGCTGATGAAGGCGAAGCTGGCCATCCCGGCGGGCAGGGCCGCGGCCAAGGCCTCGGTCGAGTGCCAGGTGAGGAAGATCCGGTTGATGAAGTGCTGGATCGACCAGCTCGCCGTGCTCAGGATCAGGGGGAAGGCGAGCTGCAGGAACTCCCGGTAACCGCCGTCGGCGCGCCATCGCCGGCGCAGGTAGGTGATCACCGGCTCAGGTTTCGCGGAAGGCGGCGACGTCGATCAGCTCCCCGCCCCGCCTGGCCGATTCCCATCCGGCCAGCACCGGCGCCAGGGAGTAGAGTCCGTCGTGGTAGTCGTTGAGGATGCCGCTCCCGTCGCCGTGACGCACCGCTTCGACGAAGATCCGATCCTGGGCCAGCCAGGGGTCGAACTCCTCGGCTTTATAGACCACCTCGCCGTCCACCTCCAGCCGGTCGTACATCCACAGCGCCAGACAGCCGCCGGTGTAGAAGACCGTGAAGGGCGGCTCGTCCTTGGGCGGCTTGGGCGCGGCCGCGGTGAAGCTCATCGACATCGTGGCCCCGGTGGTGAAGCGGAGGTTGACGGAGCAGGACAGCGGCTTGTTGTACTCGGGCGGGTGGTGGTAGAAGGCCTGGGCGTGCGCGATCTCCAGGCCGGTGAGGAAGCGGGCGTAGTCGACGGCGTGCACCCCCCAGTCGAAGGCCGTCCCGCCGGCCTGGTCCATGCGGTAGTGCCAGCTCTGCCGGCGATCCTCGGGTACCTCGTCCTGCCGGGACGGTAGACCGGCGAAGCTCTGGAAGCGCAGGTGCACGATCTCCCGGCCGCGGAGGAGCCGCCGGGCCTCCTGGAACAGCGGCCGGTACCGCTCGCGGAAGCAGACCGTGCTCAGCACCCCACCCCGGCGCACGGCCTCGTCGATGCGCCGCGCCACGGCCATGGTCGTCGCCTGCGGCTTCTCGCTGAACAGGTGCACCCCGGCCAAGGCCGCGGTCGCCTCGACGTCGGTGCGGGCAAAGGCCGGGACCACGGAGAACAGGAGGTCGAGCCGCTCGGCCCGCAGCATCTCGTGACCGTCGGCGTAGGTGCGCGGGATGCCGAACCGCGCCGCGGTCTCGCGCACCGCCTGGGCGTCGGCGTCGCAGGCGGCGACCAGCTCGACGCGGTCCATCCCGGCGAGGTTGGGCAGGTGCGTGCGGTTGGCCCACGACCCGGTGCCGTACACGCCGACGCGCAGCGGCCGTTCGGTTGCTCCCATGATACACCGTCCTTAGCTTACTCCGATCCCGCCCTGATCACGGCCCGCTAACCAAAGGCATCCACTCGACAATGGCAAGGAAGAAGGCCACCGCGAGGAGCACCGAGCGTCACGCCTTCGGCATCACCGTGCTCAAGGCCGCGGACCACCGCGTGCGGCGCCTGAAGCAGGAGCACGAGCCCTCGATCCACGGGAACAAGGTCTGGACCTCGAGCTGGGCCGTGATCGACTACCTCGAGTACCAGGGACTGCCGACCTCGGCGCGGGTCATGGAGGTCGGCTGCGGCTGGGGCCTGGCCGGGATCTACTGCGCCCGCCGGCACGGGGCCCGGGTGGTGGGGGTCGACGCCGACGAGGCGGTCTTCCCCTACCTGCACCTTCATGCGGAGATCAACGGGGTTGAGGTCGAGACCCGCTGCCGGCGCTTCGAGGAGCTGACCACCGATGACCTGGCCGGCCTGGACGTCCTCATCGGGGCCGACATCTGCTTCTGGGACGAGATGACCGAGCCGGTGTACCAGCTCGTTCGCGAGGCGGTGCACCAGGGGGTGCAGCAGGTGATCGTCGCCGACCCCGGCCGGCCGCCGTTCACCCGCATGTCGGAGCGATGCGTAGCCGAGCTGGACGCGGAGGTGAAGGAGTGGGAGGTCGACACCCCGGTCCGGGCCAGCGCCTACCTGATGATCGTCGGCTCGCTGCCCCAACCGCGGAGGAGGAAGGGATGAGTGCGCCCGAGCTGCCCGGCGGGGTGCGCCGGGCCCTGCAGCACGGACTGGTGATCCCCGCCCACCCGCTGGCCCTGACCGCGGCGCGTCGCCTCGACGAGCGGCGGCAGCGCGCCCTCAGTCGGTACTACCTGGCCGCCGGCGCCGGCGGCCTGGCCGTCGGCGTCCACACGACCCAGTTCGCCATCCGCGATCCCCGGATCGGGCTCTACCGTCCGGTGCTGGCCCTGACCGCCGAGGTCATGGCCGCCCACGGCGAGCCCGACCTGGTGCGGATCGCCGGGATCTGCGGCGCCACGCCGCAGGCCATGACCGAGGCCAAGATCGCCCGGGACCTTGGTTATCACGCCGGGCTGCTGAGCCTGGCGGCCCTGCGCGAGGCCGACGCCGAGGCCCTGCTGGCCCACTGCCGCGAGGTGGCCGGGGTGATCCCGGTCGTAGGTTTCTACCTGCAGCCGGCGGTCGGCGGCCGGGTGCTCGACTACGCCTTCTGGCGGCGCTTCGCCGAGATCGAGGGGGTGGTCGCCATCAAGGTGGCCCCGTTCAACCGGTACCAGACGATCGACGTGCTGCGCGCCGTGGCCGCCTCCGGCCGCGGCCGGGAGATCGCCCTGTACACGGGGAACGACGACAACATCGTGCTCGACCTGCTTGCCGGTCACCGGTTCCCCGGCCCGGAGGGACCGATCGAGCTGAGGTTTGTCGGCGGGCTCCTCGGCCATTGGGCCGTGTGGACGCGGCGGGCCGTGGAGCTGCTGGCCGAGTGCCATCAGGTTGCCGCGTCCGGGTCGCCGGTCCCGGCCGAGCTGCTGGCGCGGGCGATTCAGGTAACCGACGCCAACGCCGCCTTCTTCGACGCGGCCAACCGCTTTGCCGGGTGCATCGCCGGGCTTCACGAGGTGCTCCGGCGGCAGGGGCTGCTCGAGGGCACCTGGTGTCTGGACCCGGAGGAGGAGCTGTCCGCCGGACAGGCCGCGGAGATCGACCGGGTCAGCGCCGCGTACCCGCACCTGAGCGACGACGCCTTCGTCGCCGAGCACCTGGATTCCTGGTTGGCGTGAGGAGCGGCAGATGACAGCGAAGAGCGGGGAGGGAACGGCGCAGAAGACCGTGCTGCACGAGTGGCACGTGGCCGCCGGCGCCACCATGCACGAGTTCGGCGGGTACGACATGCCGATCCAGTACGAGGCCATCCTCGCCGAGCACCTGGCCACCCGTCGCGTTGCCGGTCTTTTCGACACGAGCCACATGGGCCGGTACCGGGTCTCCGGTCCGGAGGGCCTGGCCTTCCTGCAGCGGGCCCTGACCAACAACGCCCTCGCCCTCGACCGGCCGGGCACGGCGCAGTACACCCTGCTCAGCGACGAGTCCGGAGCCGCGGTCGACGATGCCTACCTCTACCGCCGCGGTGAGGCCGAGTACCTGCTGGTGGTCAACGCCGGGAACCGGGCCAAGGACTGGGACTGGCTGCAGGGGATCCGATCGAATTTCCCCGGCGCCGTGCTCGAGGATCTCAGCGACGAGTTGGCCATGATGGCCCTGCAGGGTCCCGCCTCCGAGCGGATCCTCGAGATCCTGCTGGCCGACCGGGGGAGCGGCGGTCGCCTTCCCGAACCGCGACGGAACGCCCTGTCGGCGGTGACCCTGGACCGGCAGGAGGTCCTGGTGGCCCGCACCGGGTACACCGGGGAGCCGGTCTGCTTCGAGCTGTTCCCGCCGGCCGGCGGGGCCGTGGCCCTGTGGGAGCGGCTCCTGGCCGTCGGTCGCGACCTCGGCGCCGTGCCGGTGGGGCTGGGGGCTCGGGACACCCTGCGGCTCGAAGCAGGGCTGCCGCTCTACGGCCACGAGCTGGGGATGGATCCCGAGGGGAAACCGATCCCGATCTTCGCCCTCCTTTCCCTGGCCAACAGCGCCGTGAGCTTCTCCCCGGCCAAGGGCGAATACGTGGGCCGGGAGGCCCTGCAGCGACAGCACGAGGAGGTGCAGGCGCGTCTCAGGGGAGGCCGCCGGTCAGGGCCGCCGCCGGGGGAGCGCCGGGTGCCCCGGTTCGTGCGCCGGCTGGCCGTGCTCAACCCCGAGCGCACCGGCCCCGGGGTGAATCCGGTCCGCCAAGGACACCGCGTCCTCCTCGCCGACCGGCCGGTCGGCTGGGTCACCAGCGGCACCACGGTCCCGTACCTCCGCTTCGCCGGCAGCGGCCTGGGCTCGGTCCCCGAGGCGACCCACGACAAGCGGGCCATCGCCCTGGCCTACCTCGACGCCGAGCTGGTCGCCGGTCGCGCCGAGGCCGGGCTGGTGGCGGAGAAGGCGCCGGGCCGCACCCTGCCGGTCCAGGTGGTTACCGCCAACCTGCGGGCCACGCCCCCCTTTGCCCGGGCCGTGCTCCACCCCGAGCCGCGGCGCGGTACCCATCGGTTGAGCCGGACCATCGACCTGGATGCCCTGGCCGCGGAGCTGGTCGCGCGGGCGACGGCCAATGCCCGGTACCGCCAGCGCGAGACGGTGAACCTCATCCCCTCCGAGCAGTCGCCGTCCCTCTTCGTCCGGCTCCTCTGCAGCCTCGATCCGACCGGCCGGTACGCGGAGCACAAGCAGGTCCGGGCCTTCGGCCGGCAGGCCGACGACATCTTCTACTACCAGGGCACCGGCTTCATCTCCTGGGTCGAGGAGGCAACGCAGGCCGCCCTCGGTCAGTACCTCGGCTGCAGCGAGGTCGAGGTCAGGCCGATCTCCGGTCAGATGGCCAACAAGACGGTCTTCGCCGGGCTGGTCGACCATCTCAACCGGTTCGGCAAGGGAGAGCCCCGGCGCTTCGGGCCGGTGGTAAACAACCACCTGGGACGGGGCGGCCACCTGAGCGCGCAGTACCTGGGAGCCCTGCGGCACTACGTGCGCCGCGATCCGCGGACTGACCGGCCGGCGGTGGTGAGCTTCCCGGTGCTGGCCGACGATCCGTTCCGCCTGGACGTGGCCGCGGCCTGCAGGCTGATCGAGGAGCATCGGCCGGAGCTGGTCATCCTGGGGAAGAGCCTGGTGCTCTACCCGGAGCCGGTGGCCGAGATCGCGGCCCTGGTCGCCGACTGGCCGGACCGCCCCCTCCTGCTCTACGACATGGCCCACGTCCTGGGGTTGGTCGGCCCGCATTTCCAGGAGCCGTTCGCGCAAGGGGCGGACCTGGTCACCGGGTCGACCCACAAGACCTTCTTCGGGCCGCAGCGCGGGATCGTCGCCGGGAAGATGGCCGAGGGGAGCCTGTACCGGCCGCTCTGGGAGCGGATCCAGGGCGAGGCCTTCCCCGGGGCGGTGAGCAACCACCATCCCGGGACCCTGCTCGGGCTGCTGGGCGCGACCTACGAGATGCTGGCCTTCAAGGACGAGTACCAGCCCCAGGTGCTGGCCAATGCCAGGGCCTTTGCCCGCGCCCTGGCCGACTGCGGGCTGCGCGTGCAGGGTGAGGCCGCGGCCGGCTTCACCCGGACCCACCAGGTGATCCTCGACGTGGGCCACGGCCGCGGTCCGGCAATGGCCGCGGCCCTGGAGGAGAACCGAGTGATCGCCAACTACCAGGCCCTGCCCTGGGACGTCTCCTTCTCGGACGCCAGCGGCATCCGCATGGGGACCCAGGAGATGACCCGCTTCGGCATGCGCGAGGCCGACTTCGGCGAGCTGGCGGGGCTGATGGCGGAGGTGATCCTGCGGCAGCGGCCGATCGGTCCGGAGGTGACCGCCCTGCGCAGCCGCTTCACCCGGATGCGGTACACCCTGCCGGTCGAGCGCACCGAGGAGTTGTTGGCGACCCTTCGCGACGCGGCCGGCTGGGCCGGGTAGACTCGACTGCACCTGCCGAACGGGCTCTGCCGCGGGCTGTCGGCAGTGGTGCTGCCGCGCTGAGGCTCGGCGGCTACTCCTTGATCCTCCCGCGCAGTTCGCCGGTACACAATCCGGTCTTCTCCTCCAGCACTCCGCTCATCGACTCGGCTCGGAAGGCGAGTCGGACGTGGAAGCGGTTGATGTTGGCGATCTCGTCGATCTCCGCCTCGAAGGTGTCGTCGGCGGTCCATTGACCGACGCCGGTCGCGGGCAGCCCGAACCGGCCGGGGGCGGTGCGGGGAGATCCGTCCAGACCGATGACGAACTTGGCGATCCGACCCTCTTCGACGTGGTGGGCCAGCTTGAGCAGCAGCAGGGCCTCGCCCGGGTCGCGGAAGGTGAAGGTGAGTTCCTCGATCCCGAAGGGGTTCGCCTCGAGCGCGTAGGTTCGGCCGGAGATCCGGTGCGCCGTGGCAGGAGCCGGTACCGCGGGTCCGGCCGGTGTCGCCGCGACCGATGCAGCGCGTCGCAGGGCCTGGGAGAGGAGCGCGGTCCCGTCGGCGCTGGGCGGCAGGGGCGTGTCCGACTGCAGCGCGGCAAATATGAAGGGGGCCAGCGGCGCCGGTTCAGCCCCGCCGGCGGTGATGACCACCACCGCCTGTTTCTCGGGCCAGACCACCAGGCGCTGCCCCCCCCGGCCGCGGGCCTCGAACATCCCGCGTGGTTTTCCCGTGACCCACCAGAGGTACCCGTACCCGGCGTCCCCCTTCAGCGACACCTGGCGCTCGGTCGCCGCGGCCACCCACTGGGCCGACACCACCTGGCGGTCCTCCCAGCGCCCCTGCTGCAGGAAGAGCAGGCCGAGCCGCGCCAGATCGTGCGGCGTGAGGTGCAGGTCGCCCCAGCCGCGGCTGTACCGCTTCTGTGGTCCGTACGGCCAGACGTCCGGGTGGATGCCCAGCGGCGCAAAGAGCCGCTCGCCGGCGTAGTCGGCGGCGCTGGCCCCGGTGGCCTCGGTGAGGAGCGCCGAGAGGAGGTGCACGGCGCCGCTGTTGTAGACGAAGGTCCGGCCCGGCTCGTCGGCCATCGGCAGGTCGAGGACGAACCGCACCCAGTCCGGGCTCTGCATCATCCGCGCGAGGGTGACCTCGGTGGGCTGGGCCACGCATTCGAGTCCCGACCGCATGGTGAGCAGGTCGCGAATCGCCATCTGCTGTTTGCGTGCGTCGAGGTGGGCCGCTTCGACCCCGGGGAAGAACTCGAGAACCTTCTGGTCGACCCCCTTGATCCGCTCCTGATCCAGGGCGATCCCCACCAGGGTGGAGACGACGCTCTTGGTGATCGAGGCGACGTCGTGCGGCGTTCCCGGTGCGAACCCGTTGAAGTAGGCGTCGAGAACCACGTACCCGTGGCGCACGACCAGGAGGCTGTGTACCGGGAGGCCGTGGTCGACGATGTACTCCACGGCGTCGGCCAGGCGGGCGGAGCTGACCCCGTGTTCCTCGGGCGTCGAGGTCCGCCACTCGGCCGTGGGCCAGTACGCGGGGGGGGTGACCTTTTCCTGACCGCAGTGGGTCAGACCGAGAACGAGGACCAGGAGCACGGCAAGAGGAGCAGCGCCGAGGGATGGTCGCGCCCGGCCCGGGTTGCGCCGCGGAGCTCCTGGGGTACAGGTCATCCGATGACCTTTCATCGCCCGATCCGCTCGGCGATCAACAGCGCGGTCTCGAGGGCCTGCTCGTAGTTGAGCCGCGGGTCGACCTGGCTGCGGTAGGCGCGGCCCAGGTCGGCCGAGGCCAGGCCGCGCGCCCCGCCGAGGCACTCGGTCACGTCCTCCCCGGTCAGCTCGAAATGGACCCCGCCCAGCCGCGAGCCCAGCTCCCGGTGGATGGCGAAGGCCCCGTCCAGCTCGTGCAGAACGTTGTCGAAGCGGCGGGTCTTGTACCCGTTCTCGGTGACCTCGGTGTTCCCGTGCATCGGGTCGCAGCACCAGAGGACCTGTCGGCCGGCCCGGGTCATCGCCTCGACCAGGGGGGGGAGGCAGGCGGCGATGCGGGCCGCGCCGAAGCGGTGGATCACCGTCAGGCGGCCGGGCTCGCCCTCCGGATCGAGCCGGGCGACCAGGGCCAACAGCTCCTCGGGGCCGCACCCCGGTCCCACCTTGACCCCGATCGGGTTGGCGATGCCCCGGAAGTACTCGACGTGAGCCCCGTTCAGGGCGCGGGTGCGGTCGCCGATCCAGGGGTAGTGGGTGGTCAGGTTGTACCACCCCGTCCGGCGGGGCACCCGGCGGGTCTGGGCCTGCTCGTAGCAGAGGAGAAGCCCTTCGTGGCTGGTGTAGAACTCGGCCTGGTTCAGCTCGCCGATCGGTCCGCCGACGATGGTCTCGAGGAAATGGATCGCCTGAAGGATCTGGTGCACGGTGCCGTGGTACCGCTCCTCGAAGACCGAGTGCGAGGCGAATCCCAGGTCCCATTGATGCGGCTGGTGCAGGTCGGCGAAGCCGCCGCTGCCGAGGGCGCGGATGAAGTTGAGGGTGAGGGCGGCCTTGCCGTACCCGCGCACCAATCGCTCTGGATCAGCGGCGCGCGCCTCGGGGGTGAACTCGGGGCCGTTGATGAGGTCACCGCGGTAGACCGGGAGGGCGACGCTCTCGCGGGTCTCGGTGGGCGTCGAGCGGGGCTTGGCGTACTGACCGCCGAGGCGGCCGACCCGGATGACCCGCAGGTGGCCGCCGTGGATCAGGATCAGGCCCATCTGCAGCAGGATCTTGAGCTTGCCGACGATGGTCTCCGAGGCGCACTCCTCGAACCGCTCGCAGCAGTCGCCACCCTGCAGCAGGAACTGCTCGCCGCGGGCCGCGGCGGCCAGTTGGCCCTTGAGCCGCTCGATCTCCCAACTGGTGACCAGCGGGGGGAGCTGGGCCAGCCGCGAGAGGGCGCCCTCCAGCGCGGCCGCGTCGGGGTATTCCGGCTGTTGCGCGGCCGGGTAGCGCCGCCAACTGTCCGGCGACCAGGGCTCGTTCATGGGGGAAAGGATACCCGCCGGCCGATCGGCCTGTCAAGGCGCGTTGCGTCGCACGCTTGAACGGGCCATCGGGACCTCCCCCGCGGCAGCGCGACCGGCGGGCGTGCCGCCGCAGGGGGAGTCCGAGTTCAGGCCCGAGCTCAGGTCAACTGTAGGGCGACGACCGAGCGGGCCGGCAGGGTGAAGGCGACGCGGTCGTTGTCGATCCGGCAGGTGGTGAAGGGCTTGGGCGCCACCCGGTCCGGCTCGTCGAAGGTGTTGTGCGCGGTGATGGCGCCGGCCGTCAGCACCTCACCGGTGACCCGGCGCACGGTTGCCCCGCGGAACTGACAGCTCAACTCCTGGTCGTGCTCCGGATCGAGGTTGGAGACCGTCAGGTGGATCTTCCCTGAGTCGTCGCGGGAGGCCGTGGCGCTGAGAACCGGCAGGGTCTGATCGCCGCGGGTGTATTCACCCGCCTTGAGGTGCGCCGGCAGCAGCAGGGCCTCGTGGTGCGGCCGGTACATGGCGAAGACGTGGTAGGTGGGCGTCAGCAGCATCCGGTTCCCCTGCTCTTCGGTCAGCACCATGGCCTGCAGCACGTTCACCGTCTGGGCGATGTTGGCCCCGTGCACCCGGTCGCAGTGGCGGTTTAAGACGTCCAGGGTCACCGCGGCCACCAGGGCGTCCCGCAGGGAGTTCTGCTGGTAGAGGAAGCCGGGGTTGGTGCCGGGCTCCACCGCGTGCCAGGCGCCCCACTCGTCGACCAGCATCCCCACCCGTCGTTCCGGGTCGTGCTGGTCCATGACGGCGGCGTGGCGCACCACCAGCTCCTCCATGACCAGGGCGTTCTTCAACTGCCAGAACCAGTCCTCCTCGCCGAATTGGGTGGCCGAGCCGGTTTGACGGCCGCTGCCGCAGTAGTAGTGCAGGGCCAGGCCTTGCATCGCCCTGCCGGCCTCGCGCATCAGCACCTCGGTCCAGCGGTAGTCGGCCCCGCAGGCCCCGCAGGCGACCTTGTAGAGACGGCTGTCGCCGAAGGATCGGCAGTAGGTGGCGTACCGCCGGTACTCGTCGGCGTAGTACTCCGGCCGCATGTTGCCGCCGCACCCCCAGTTCTCGTTTCCCACGCCCCACATGCGGATGGTCCAGGGCTCGACCCGGCCGTTTCGGCGGCGCAGGTCGGCCATCGGTCCGGCCGGTGCGGCCAGGTACTCGACCCACTGCTGCATCTCGCGCACCGAGCCGCTGCCGACGTTGCCGCAGATGTACGGCTCGCACCCGAGCTGCTCGCACAGCTCCATGAACTCATGGGTGCCGAAGTGGTTGTTCTCGGTCACCCCGCCCCAATGGGTGTTGACCATGGCGGGCCGGTCGCGGCGTGGGCCGATACCGTCCATCCAGTGGTACTCGTCGGCGAAGCACCCCCCGGGCCAGCGCAGGTTGGGCAGTCCGAGACGGCGCAGGGCGGCCACCACGTCGTTGCGGATGCCGCGGGTGTTGGGGATCGGGGAGTCCTCGCCGACCCAGTACCCGCCGTAGATGCAGCGGCCCAGGTGCTCGGAGAAGTGCCCGTAGAGATGGCGACTGATGCGGTGCCGACCGAGGTCGGCGTCGACGATGAGGGTGTTCATCGCGATTACTCCTGTTTGGAGAGAGGCTTATCAGCCCGTTGAAAAAGCCGCTTTGTCTGGCGAGGCCGAGGGATGGCGGAGCCTGGCTAGGCGCGCGAGCGACAGCGCATCGAGGGAAGATGCGCAGAGCGAGCGGAACGACGCCAGGGTCCGTCAGCACCGGCCGCAGCCCGAATGGGCTTTTTCAGCGGGCTGCTATGGCGCGGGGAACCAGCCGCGGAGGAACTCGGCCTCGGTGCCGTCGTAGAGCGCCTCGGCCAGGTGCTCGATCCCCTGCTGGTTCCCCCAGGAATAGGTCAGGTGCACCTGACCGCGGTACTCGCAGAAGTCGACGTCGGAGTTGTTCAGGTTGACCGCAATGCGAATGCGGGCCAGCTCGGCCTCGGTCAACCGTGAGCTGGCCGGCCGGCGGTCCTCCTCCGAGACCTTGAGCACGGGATCGTACGGGCTGGATTCCCAGTGTACCAGGTCGCGCGAGCGGACCACCCGCTGCTCGTACCCCTCGTGGGCCTCCAGGTAGAAGTTGTAGAACCACCCGGCCAGGTACCGCAAGCAATGCGGCGCCGTGTACCGCTCGCGCGAGTAGGTGCACTCCGGCGGGGTCAACTCCCACTGCCGCAGGTCGGTCGACAGGGCGAAGCGGGCGGTGAACGGCACCCCGGCGATCTCGGGCGGCTTCCCCACCTCGAACATCAGCACGTACCGGTCGTCGGTTCGGCAGAGCGAGGTGTTGAACAGGCCGTACCCGGGCAGGTGCAGGATCGACCGCCGCTCCCAGTGCTCCAGGTCGGAGGAGGCGAAGAGGAGGAGGTGCTCGCCGTCCCAGTGGTCGACGCAGGTGACGCAGGCGAGGTCACCCTCGACAAAGGCGCAGCCCAGGTGATGGCCGTGGCCGAAGGCAGGGGTGGCCTGACCGGTCTCCCGGTCGACGAAGCGGAAGTAGGAATCGCCGGTGAGGTTCCCGGCGTAGTTGGCGCGGACGTATTCGAAGCGGTACAACCGGCCGGCGAAGACCACGGGGTTGGTCTCGACCAGGTCGCAGTCGATGGTGCCCAGCTTGCGGATGATCGGCTTCACTTGGTCCTCCGATGACAGGGCGGCGGGGAACGCCGACGGATCGGCCGCGCGGAAGGAAGGATACGCATCGGGGAGTCTCCGGTCCATCGGCCGGCGAAGACGGCCGGGTCGCGCGCGGATGGCCGCCGCCGGTGTGGTTCCGTAGGTTCTACGCGCTCCGGCAGCATCGGGGACCGTGCGGGGCGCGACCCCGCGTAACAGGAGAGGGAGAGATGAGCAGGATACCGATCGCCTTGCAGCTCTACTCGGTGCGCGAGGACTGCGCCCGGGATCTGCCCGGGACCCTGGCCGCGGTGGCCCGCATGGGGTACGAGGGGGTGGAGTTCGCCGGGTACCACAACCGCTCGGCCGAGGAGCTGCGCCGGCTCTGCGACGCCAACGGCCTCAAGGTCGTGGGCACCCACATCGGGCTGAACACCCTACAGGGCGAGGAGCTGGAGAAGACCGTCGCCTTCAACCAGACCATGGGGAACCGGTACCTGATCGTCCCCGGCCTGCCCGAGGAGCGGCGCAACTCGCGGGCCGCCTGGCTCGAGACCGCCCGGATCTTCGACGGGATCGCGGCCCGCCTGGCCCCGCACGGGATGCGGACGGGGTATCACAACCACCATATCGAGTTCGCACCGATGGACGGCGAACTGCCGTGGGACACCTTCTTCGGGAACACCCGCAAGGAGGTGGTGATGCAGTTGGACACCGGCAACATGTATCACGGCGGCGCCGAGCCGGTCGGCTTCCTCGCCAAGTACCCGGGCCGGGCCCAACTGGTGCACCTCAAGGAGTTCTCCAGCACCAACGACAAGGCCCTCATCGGCGAGGGAGACGTGCGCCGGGATCAGGTCTTCGCCCTGTGCGAGAGCAGTGCGGCGACCGAGTGGTACATCGTCGAGCAGGAGTCCTACGCCTATCCGCCCCTGGAGTGCGTGGACCGCTGCCTCCGCAACCTGAAGAAGATGGGGAAATGAGGGGATGGGCAGGCTGCGTCTAGGTTTCCTCGCCTCTCACGGGGGGACCAACATGCAGGCGGTCCTCGACGCCTGCCGGGCCGACCAGTTGCAGGCCGAGCCCCGGGTGGTCATCAGCAATAATTCTGATTCCGGGGCCCTGGAGCGGGCGCGTCGCGAGGGGATCCCGGCCTACCATCTGAGTACCGGCACCCATCCCGCACCGGAGGCCCTCGACCGGGCCATCCTGGCAGCGCTCAAGGGACACGAGGTCGAGGTGGTCTGCCTGGCGGGGTACATGCGCCGGCTAGGGCCGCTCACCCTGGCGGCCTACCGCAATCGGGTGCTCAACATCCACCCGGCGCTCCTGCCCCGGTTCGGCGGCCAGGGGTTCTACGGGGAACGGGTGCACCGGGCCGTGCTGGCGGCCGGGGAGGGGGAGAGCGGCCCCACGATCCATCTGGTCGACGAACAGTACGACCACGGCCGGATCCTGGCCCAGCACCGGGTCCCGGTGCTCCCGGGCGACGACGCGGAGTCGTTGGCGGCCCGGGTGCTGGCCCAGGAGCACCTGCTCTACGCCGAGACCCTGCAGCGGATCGCCACCGGAGAGCTCGACCTCGACGGGGAATGAGCGCCGCTAGGGTCGCAGGCCGGCGTCCAGGCGGAACCGGCGCGGGCTGCCCAGGCGGCGGGCGAACTGCGTCGCCGACATCCCGGAGTGCGTCGCGGCCCAGTCCACCTCGTGGGCCAGGGTCACGTCGAAGATCCCCGGGTCGTCGGCCCCGATCGCCAGGTTCACCGGCGAGGCCAGGAAGCGGTGCAGCGGGTGCAGCTCCGGGGCTGGCACCCCGCCGATCCGCAGGTTGGAGGTCGGACACGACTCGATGACGGTCCCCAGTTCGGCCAGTTGCGCCAGGGCAAAGGTCTGCCGCTGCCGCACCTCGGCCAGCCGCTCGGGGGTGTAGGACCGCCGCACCAGAGAGGCCGGGGGACGGCGCTGCAGTTCGGCGCGCTCCCGTTCGAGGGCCGCCTTCTTCACCGGTACGCCGTGGGCCTGCAGCCCTGACCGATGCCGCAGGTCGTACTCGATCTGGGCCAGCCGCTCGGCCGCTGACTCGGTCTCGTGGGCTGCCGGCCTGCGACCGATCGCCACCTCCGGGTCCAGGCCCAGGGCCAGGGCATGGCCGAGCCGCCGCGCCCCCAGCTCCGCGGCCTGGTGGCACCAGCGGACCGCGCTCTCCAGCGATTTGTCGTCGTAGGTCTCACCCACGTGATAGGCGATCCCCAGGGCCTGGTCCGGGCATCGCGCGTTGTCGGCGTGCACCCGGGCAAAGAGCGGGGCTGCCGCGGCCGGGGGATGTCCCTCCTCGAAGAAGCAGAAGTCCAGGCCGACGACGGTGCGGACCAGCTCGGGGTGCTGGTCGAGGAGCTGGCGCACCAGGAGGTAGGATTCGTGGGCGGCCCAGCGCGGCAGGCTGATCAGGTACCGGGCCCGGAAGGTGCGATCGCTGGCCTCTCGCAGCGTGCGCGCGACCAGGGTGTGGAAGGCGAGGAACCCCTCGGGTTGGTCCGGGCCGTACGGGGCCATGGCCCGGTACTCGACGTACCGAACCCCCTCGCTGCGGTGGCGCTCGACGACCCGGCGGTTGACCTCCTGCTCGCGCCCGAGGACCAGCCACCAGTGACGGTAGAGGCAGATGGCCAGGTTGAACTTGGCCTGGAAGCGGCTGAAATCGCCGCCGTCGGACTCGTCGAAGACGTAGTGACGGCGGAACCGGGCCAGGCCGGCCTTGGAGCCGGTCAAGGCTTCACGGAAGAGAACCACCGGATCGGGGGAGGTGCCGAAGGCCCGGGTGAAGCTGGTGACGTAGAGGCGCCAATCGACCCGGGGGTAGACCTCGCGGCCCAGGTCGAGAAGGTCCTCGGTGAAGAGACACCCCCCCAGGTGGACGTGCAGCTCGCAGGCCTTGGCGGCCTTCGCGCCGGTCATCGTCCTGCCAGGGAAGCGCGCACGACCTGGTTCGCCTCACGGATCATCCGCTCCAGGCTCAGCTCGCCGCGCACCCGCTCAGCGGCCCGCTCGGAGATCCGGCGGCAGAGGGACTCATCGTCGAGGAGCAGGCCGAGGCGAGCGACGATCGGCGCAACCTCGGCCGGCACCAGGAAGCCGCTCTCGCCGTCGGCCACCGCCTCGGGGATGCCGCCGTGTTGCGTGGCCACGGCCGGCAGGCCCCACGCGGCAGCCTCGAGGAAGACGAAGCCCATCCCTTCCACGTAGGACGATACCTCGTGGCTGGTCAGGGCGAAGACCCTCGCCAGGGCGTAGTATTCCTCCAGGGTCTCCTGCGGCAGGCGGCCGGTCAGCAGGACTTGTCGCTCCAGCCCCAGGCTTCGAACCTGCGTCTGCAGTGCCTCTTTTTCAGGGCCGTCCCCCACCACCAGGTGCAGCGCCTGGGGACGCGAGGGCAGGAGTTCGGCCATGGCCGACAGGAGCAGCCGATGCCCCTTCTGCCGGACCAGCCGGCCCACGGTCAGCACGATCGGCCGGTCAACCAGCTCCGGGTGTCGCTCCCGGGCCCGACGGCGGATCCCTTCCGGGTCTGACGGCGCCGCCACCCCGAGCCGGATGATCTGGAGTCTGTCGGGAGCCAGTCCCTTGCCGACGGCCAGGTCGTGGGTGAACTTGCTGTTGGTCAGCAGGCGGTCGGCCCGGGCGTAGAACCGCCGCTGGCAGAGGCTCTCCAGCCAGGTCCACGGGGTGCGACCGGGCAGGCGACGGGCGATGTCGGTGCCGTGGATGGTGCCGATCACCGGCAGGGGCAACCGGCCGGCCATGATCCCCGCGACCCGGGTGGCCATGCCGTTGACCGCCCACAAGAGGTCGGGCCGGAGCTCGTTCAGGGTCCGGCGCAGGGCCTGCACGGCATAGGGGTATCGCGCGGCCACCAGGCGGCTGGCCAGGCCCGGGGCCCGGATCACGCGGTACGGCAGGCCGGCGTCCGACCAGGTCCGGCCAGGGTAGGCCGGCGCCAGTACGGTCACGTCCAGGTCAGCGTACCTCGCCAGGCCGTCGGCGAGCAGGACCGTGTACTGCGCCGTGCCGACGTATTCCGGCGGGAAGCGGGTGACGAAGAGGAGCAGTCTGATCACGCGAAGACCGGGCCGCGGAGCGGTATCGGGGATGGAGGAGGGGCGGTCGCGGATCGCCCCGAATCGTGAACTCGAATATCCACCGCGGTCCGACGCCAAGCAAGGTCGGGTGATGGCGTGGCCCTTCCCGGCCAGAGGAGAGTGGGGCGATGGAATACCGCACGCTGGGACGCTGCGGCCTGAAGGTGTCCGAATTCTGCCTGGGGACCATGACCTTCGGGCACGGGGCCGAGGAGGCCGAGGTCCGGGCCATGGTCGAGCTGGCCCTGGAGGCCGGGGTCAACTTCTTCGACACCGCCGACACCTACGGCGACGGCCGATCCGAACTGCTGCTGGGACAGGCCCTGGAAGGACGGCGGGACGAGGTGGTGCTGGCCACCAAGGTCTTCAACCCGACCGGCTCTGGTCCGAACGACTCCGGCCTGTCGCGGGCCCATATCGTCCGCGGCCTCGAGGCCAGCCTCCGGCGGCTGCGGACCGACTGGGTCGATCTCTACTACGTGCACCACGTGGACGAGCAGACCCCGCTCGAGGAGACCGTGCGGGCGCTCGACGACCTGGTCCGTCAGGGGAAGGTGCGATACCCGGCCTGCAGTAACTTCGAGGCCTGGCGCCTGATGGAGGGACTCTGGCTCAGCGCCGCGAACGGCCTGGCCGGCTTCGCCTGCTATCAGCCGCAGTACAGCCTGGTGGTCCGCGACGTCGAGGACGAGCTGATCCCGGCCTGCCGCCTCAAGGGGCTGGGGGTCGTCTGCTGGAGCCCGCTGGCCGGCGGCTTCCTGTCGGGGAAGTACGGGTCGGGGGAACGGTCCCGGCCCGGCACCCGCTCGGCCGAAGGGTGGTGCTTCCCCAGGCCCTTCTTCTCTCCCGCGGCCGACCAGATCCTGGACGCCGTGACCACAACGGCCGCCGCCCTGGGTCGGACTCCGGCCCAGGTGGCCTTGCGGTGGGTGGTGGAGCAGCCGAAGATCACGGCCGCGATCCTCGGGGCTCGCTCGGTGGACCAGTTGCGCGACAACCTGGGGGCCACCGGGTGGCGACTCCCGGCCGAGGCCCGGGAGGAGCTGGATCGGGTCTCGGCGCCGCCGGACCGGTACCCGGCGGCGATGGAGCGGACCATGCGTCGGCGCCGCGACCAGGCTGTACAGCAGCCGAAGGCGAGCTGATCGCGGCTTTCGGTCCGCGGGGGCCTATCCGGCCGCGGCTCCCGCCGCCTCTTCCTGGTAGTGCCGCATCAGGATCC
>JBAZUN010000008.1:0-35564 GCA_041661365.1 Candidatus Latescibacterota bacterium | reverse complement strand
ATGCTTCATCCTGGAAAAGGACGGCATCCCTGTGGCCGGCATCGTCAACCTGAGTGATCTGGAGGACTGGCTGGAACTCCAGGACCCGGACATGCACAAGCAGATTGCGGAAGGGTACGAGGAGTACCGGCAGGGAAAGACCAAACCGTTGGATGATTTTCTGGCTGAACTCCGACCAGTCAGGCGCAAGAAAGGTGCAAAGAGATAGCGTCTCCTTGCCGCTCATGTCGCCATCATTCAGCATTCCTACCTCCTCCCGTTTCCGACGAGACGCACAGAAACTCATCAGGCAGCACCCGGAACTGGAGGCGGTACTCGGAACCGTGCACGAGATCCTTCGTGCCGATCCCTACAATCGCACCAAGCAGCACGACATTGCCAAGCTCACCGGAGTGAAGCCTGGCCTGGGCCAGTGGCGCATCCGTCAAGGCGACTACCGCCTTCGCTATGACATCTTCGGTCAAGATGTCGTTTTGTATTCCTTCCGCCACCGCCGGGAAGTGTATTAGTGGCCTCGTTCCCCGATTCCCTCCGTGCCACGCTGCGCTTTGAGCGGCCGGCGCAGGTCTGTCATTTCGAGTGGGGGTACTGGCCGGAGACCCTGAAGCGCTGGCAACGGGAGGGGATGCGCGGTCCGAACCCCTGGGACGACCTGCCGATCACCCACTACGAGCGCGTCCCGGTGCAGGTCCGCCTCTTCCCGCCCTTCGCGTGGCAGGTCTTGGAGGAGCGCGAAGCGACGCGCGTGGTGCAGGACGGTAACGGCGTGGTGCAGGAGGTGTCCCGCCACGGCACGGCCATGCCCTGCTTCCTGCGCCATCCCGTGTCGAACCTGCGCGACTTCGAGGTCCTTCGCGAGCGTCTGGACCCCCGTGACCCCGGTCGTTTCCCCGCTGACTGGACCGCCCAGGCGGTCAGGCTGGCCGCACGCGAGCACGTCCTGGTGATGGGGGGCACGGAGATCAGCTTCTTCGGCTGGGCGCGCGACCTGTTGGGCGTGGAGAACCTCCTGCTGGCCTTCCACGATCAGCCCGAGCTCGTCCACGCCATCAACCGCCATCAGCTCTACTTCGTCCGCGAGCTGTACGCGAAGGTCCTCCAGGACGTCTCCTTCGACTTCGTCTTCTGCTGGGAGGACATGTCCTACCGCAACGGCCCGCTCATCGGCCCGGAGATGGTGCGCCGCTTTATGCTGCCCTACTACCGCGAGCTGGTGGACTTCTTCCGGCTACGCGGGGATTGCCGTTTCCTGCTGGACTCGGACGGGGACGTGAGGCAGCTCATCCCGCTCTTCCGCGAAGCGGGAATCGGCGGCTTCCTCCCCTTTGAGGTGGCCGCCGGGATGGACGTGGCGGAGATCGGCCGGCAGTACCCGGACCTGATCCTGGCCGGTGGTCTGGACAAGCGCGAGATCGCCAAGGGGCGTCGCGCCATCGACCGCGAGCTGGAGGGCCGCCTGCCTGCCCTGTTCCGGCGGGGCGGGTACCTGCCCAGCATGGACCACCACGTGCCGCCGGACGTCAGTTGGGACGACTTCCGGTACTACGTCGACCGGGTGCAGACGCTCTACGCCAGGTATGGACAAGGATGAGTCTGGCCGCGACGCGGCTGCGCGCGGATGCAGGCCTTGCTGACGCGGTGGCCCGATGATCGGGTAGTTGCAGCGATTCCGGTGTTCGCTATCCGAGGGCGGCCAGCGCGGTTTCGACGCTTACCTCTGGTTTGACCTTCACCTGCGCGTCGAGGATGCGACCGTTCTCGTCGATGACGAAATGGCTGCGCTCGATGCCCATGTACTTCTTGCCGTACATGCTCTTCTCCACCCAGACGCCGTAGGCCTCGGCGATGGCGTGGTCCTCATCGACCAACAGGATGAAGGGCAGGTTGAACTTGGTCTTGAACTGCTGGTGCGACTTGGCGCTGTCCGGGCTGACGCCGAGGACGACGGCGTTCTTCTCCTCGATCACCGGGTACTGGTCGCGGAAGCCGCAGGCCTGGGTGGTACAGCCGGGGGTGTCATCCTTCGGGTAGAAGTAGAGCACGACGCGCTTGCCGCGATAGCTCTTCAGCGACACCGTCTCGCCGCCGTCGGTGCGGGCGGTGAAGTCGGGTGCCACGTCCCCTGCGCTCAATCTACTCATCGTTTGACCTCCTCTGGCAAGATGGACGTTCGGTTCCCAGGCAGCTCAGCGATGCGCCCGGACGGTGAAGGTCATCGGCAGCAGGTCGCGGCCGTCGGGCTGGCGCCACCAGCCGCGCTCGTCGCGCTGCATCCACGGGAAGTGCGGGTAACAGCACTCCGGATACTCGTGGACGAACTCGATGGTCAGACCGGCCTCGATGAGCGCGGTCACCACCCCGCCCAGGGTGTAGGTCCACTCGTAGGAGAGCCGCGGCCCGGCCGGTGCTGAGCGACCGGCCTGCCGGGCCGGATCTCGCGGCTCGGCGTAGCTCCCCTCGACCGGCCAGACCGTGGGCTGGTCCTGGGGGAAGTAGCTGTAGGTCGGACGCAGCTCGGCCAGGGAGGTGGCCTGCCGCTCGTCGAAGACCATGGCCATGGGGTGGATCTCCGCCAGGTAGAAGATCCCGCCCGGCTCGAGGAAGTGGGCGACGATCTGCCCCCAGCGGGGGACATCGCGCAGCCAGGACAGCACCCCGTAGGAGGTATAGACCACCTCGAACCGCTCGTGCAGCACCTCGGGCAGACGGTACAGGTCGGCGCAGACAAAACGGCCGCCGAGCCCCAGCTCGTCGCTGAGCCCCTGGGCCACGGCAATGGCCCGGTCGGAGAAGTCGGCCCCGGTCACCCGGGCGCCGCGCCGGGCCCACGACAGGGTGTCGACGCCGATGTGGCACTGCAGGTGCAGCAGCCGCTTCCCCTCGACCGGTCCCACCTCGTCCAGGTCCTGTTGATACAGGGTGCAGCGCCCGGCTCGGAAGGCCTCCAGGTTGTAGCCGAACTCCTCGGAGCGCATCGCGGCGTGGCGCGTGGCCCAGTCGTTCCACAGCTCGAGGTTGGCCTGCTGGTACTGGTCCATTACATGCCTCGTCAGGGGTCACGGGGCCGGCCGCAGGAAGCCGGCGGTCCGGGTCGGCACGGCAAAGACCTCGTCCCCGCAGGCCACGTACAGGGTGGCCATCTCCTGGCCGCCGAAGGCGCAACTGAGCGGCCGCTTGGGCCGCCACTCGACCGGCAGGTCGGGGAAGGTGACCACCCCGAGCAGCCGCCCTTCTGGACTGAAGACCTGGACTCCCGGCTTGGTGGCGACGAAGAGCCGTCCCTCTCGATCGGTGGTCATCCCCTCGACCCCGGGGTCGAGCCGACCGAGCTGGGCCCGGCCGTACCGGGTGTTCCCCAGGAACAGCTCGGCAAAGGGCCGCGGATCGCTCAGGGTCCCGTCGGGAGCCACGGTGAAGACGGTGACCATGGCGCTCTTCGCGTCGTTGACGAACAGCCGGCGGCCGTCCGCGCTCAGGGCCAGCCCGGTAGGTCGAGCCAGCCCGCTCCCCTGAGCCACCGGCCGCGGTTCGCCTGCAGGGGCGCGGTACCAGATCGATCCGTCCCCCTCCTCCCGGGGCCAGGCCGTGAAGTAGATCCCCCCGCGGCCATCGGCGGTCGCCTGAACCGGGGTCCGCGTGGAGTCGGTGCTGTCGGCCAGGACGGCTAGCTGGCGACCCTGGCCGTCGAGCGCCAGGACGCGGCGGGTCTCCGGCTCGACCGCGACCAGGGACGAATCGGTCAGGGGGGCGATGGCGGCCAGCTCGAGCGAGTCGGCCAGCGTCACCTGCGCACCCTCCGCCGAGAGGAGGATCAACCCGCGGGGCCGGGCCGCCACGTACAGGGACCCGGCCTGCCACGAGGCGTGCACCGTGGGCGTGGCGTGGGACCGGCTGTCCGGGTCGTCGGGTCGCGGCTCGAGCACCCGGCTGGGTCGGCCCTCGGGCACCACGGCCTCCAGCTCGGGCTGCCGGTCGAGGAGCAGGTGGGACCAGGCCGTGCGCGGCAGGCCGAACAGGCACAGGGCCACGTTGATCCCGACCAGCAGCACCGCCGAGCTGCGGGTGAACGGCCGGATCAGGTACTGGCTGAGCAGGTGGGTCAAGAGCAGGGCCAGGGTCAGCACCAGCGGCCACTTGGCCAGGGCCGGTCCGTCCCAGGGGAGCAGGAAGAGCCGGATGACCAGGATCAGCGGGTAGTGGATCAGGTAGACCACGAAGGAGTTGGCGGCCAGGAAGGCGTTGACCGGCGAGGGTCGGTTCATGAAGCGGTGGGTCAGCCCGATGATGATGACCATCCACCACAGGACCCACAGGCTTTCGCCCAGCGCCCCGAAGACCATGTAGAACAGCCGCGGGCCGTCGTCCCCCCAGAGGAGATTGCCGGCAATGAAGATCGCGGCGAGACCGGCTACGGCCCCGAACAGGGAGGCGAAGGTGACCAGCCCCGGGGTCGGTCGCTCGACGAACCAGCCGCGGGCGCAGGCGTAGATCCCGAGCGCGAAGAAGGGACCGTGGTTGAACAGGCTGGCGCCGAACTCGTGGAAGAAGAAGGCAAAGGTGCCGAACGGCAGGTCCACGAGGTACCCCAAGGCGCGGACCACGGCCATGATCGCGGCGGCCAGGAACAGCTCCGCGGTCACCGAGGAGGGGAGCCGCACGGCCGGCCACCGCGACCTCCCCCAACGGGCCCAGACCGCGTGGGCCAGGGCGAAGAGGACGAAGAACTGGAGGAGGACCGAGAGGAACCACCAGTGCATCTGGTGGTAGTCAGGGTTGGTGGTGAAGACCACGGGGGTGAACCAGCCGTCGAAGCCGCTGGCGACGAACCGCGACCAGAAGTCGGCGAAGCTGTCCGAGGTCAGCCCGTTGAACGACTGGCTGTAGTACCCCAGGTAGGGCATGATCGGGCCGAGGAAGAGGACGCACAGGAGCCAGGGGACCCCGAGCTGCCAGAGCTTGCGCCGGATGAACCCGCCGTAGCTCCGGTGGCGCAGCGAGGGGAGGGCGAAGTACCCGGCCACGAAGAAGAGGAGCTGCATGGTGGGGACGGCCGAGACGAGGTTGCGCACCACCTCGAAGGCGCCGCCGCCCTCGGGCTCCTGGTAGAACTCGTTGTATCCCGAGTACCCGGCCGAGACGTGGAAGGCGACCACCACCAGGACCATCAGGTACCGGACGTTGTCGAGGAACAGCAGGCGGCTGGCCGGACGCGGTGCCGTCATGGTGATCTCTCCTCTTGGCTTCCCCGGCAGTCGACCTTCGGGTGCGGAACGATCCCTTCGGTCCGACCTGGGTGATCACAGAATCCGCGCCAAGCCCTGCACCGTGTCAAGGCCAAGGCCGATTGCCCCAGACCGGAGTGGTGCCTAGATTGGGCCCGGTGATCCCCCCGAAGGCCATCGAGTCATACCTGGAGGACCTGACGTGGACCTGGCTGCTGCTGCCGGGATGGACGCCCGGCTGGCGCGCTGGCGGGCGTTCCTGAACCCGGTCGAACCCTCGCCGCCGCGGTTCCTGTTCCTCGTGCGCTGCGGCCAGGACGAGCCGGCTCGTCCCCTGCTCTGGCCCGAGCACCGGCAGGCCCGGGAGGAATGGGCCTGGAGCCTTTACCGGAACCAATGTGACCGGACCCGCTGGCTGGCCGACGACGCGGTTCCCTCCCTGTCGGTGGCCACGGGCACGGAGATCTTTGCCGAGGCCTTCGGGTGCCGGGTGCAGCGGCCGGCGGACAACATGCCCTTTGCCCTGCCGCTGATCCACGACGCCAGGGAGGTGAGCGGGCTGTGCGTGCCCGAGTTGAGCCGCTCCTCCCTGGCCTACCTCTTCGAGATGGCCGACGAGCTGCGGTCCCGGGCCGGACCGGACGCCCTGCTCCGGCTGGTGGACCTTCAGAGCCCCATGGACATCGCCGCGCTGATCTGGGAGAAGAGCGATTTCCTCGCCTCCCTCCTCCTGGCCCCGGAGGCGGTGCGCGAGCTGGCGGCCAAGGTGTCGGAACTGTTAGTGGCCTTCCTCGACGAATGGTTTCACCGGTACGGCACCCGGTACGTGGCTCATTACCCCGACTACGTCATGCACGGGGGGCTGACCCTCTCCGAGGACGAGGTCGGGGCGGTGAGCGCCGCGGCCTTTGAGGATTTCTTCGCCGGCGAGCTGGCCACCCTCTCGACCCGGTACGGCGGCATCGGGATCCACTGCTGCGCCCATGCCCGGCACCAGTGGGGCCATTTCCGCCAGGTGCCCGGGTTGCGGCTGATCAACCTGCACCAGCCCCACGCGGTGCTGGTCGAGGCCTATCCGTTCTTCGCTCCGGGGATCGTCCAACTGCACTACGGGTTCGAGCGTCCGGGACCGGTGGAGACCTGGCCCGGTCTGCATCCGCCGGACCGCCGGGTGATCTACGAGGTGGCCGCGGCCGGACCTGAAGAGGCCCGGTCCCTGGCCGATCGCTTCGCCGCGCTGCGGGCCTAGCAGCCCGTTGAAAAAGCCGCTTTGCCTGGCGAGGCCGAGGGATGACGGGATCTGGCAAGGCGCGCGAGCGGCGCCGCAGCGAGGGGAGATGCGGCAAGCGAGCGGAACGACGCCAGGGCCCGTCAGCACCGGCCGCAGCCCGAATGGGCTTTTTCAACGGGCTGCTAGAGCTGACGCGGCCGGACCGGCCTTCTGTGCCATCCCTGTCCCACCGGGATCAGGGAAGTGGGACAGCGCTTGCCCAGGGGAGGGCAGATGGACGGGAGATCGAGCGAGATTCCCCGGGGCTCGCTCTGCCGCCGGATTGAATCAGGAGGGCTTGCCCGCGTCCGGGGCAGGCGGTACCGTTGTTGCTGGTGTCCGGTTGCAGAGGTTCGCGTCAGCAGCGAGGGCGTCGAGGCGTCGGACCAGGGAAGCGACCCTGCAGCCGCCACGCGCCAGAGAAAACGGAAAGCGGTCCATCGGGACCGCACCCCACCCAGGAGGAAACCGCTATGGCCCACGTGATCTGCGCTCCCTGCATCGACGTCGTCGACAAGGCCTGCATCGAGGTCTGCCCGTCCGACGCCATCCACCTGGCGGACGACACCAGTCTGCCCGAGGGGGAGCGCAAGAACATGGCGTACATCAACCCCGACGAGTGCGCCGACTGCGGGGCCTGCGTCGACGAGTGCCCGGTTCAGGCGATCTTCGCCGAGGAGGACGTCCCCGAGGACTGGAAGGAGTTCATCGAGCTGAACGTCAAAGCCTTTGCCTGAGTCGGAACGACCAGGAAGATCCAACGACGATCCCCGCGCGGAGCCTCGACTCCGGCGGGGATCGCTTGGTTCTGGAACCGTTCGTCAGTTCGTCGCGCTGAACGGCTCGGTCAACCGGTATTCCTCGACCGGCCGGCCGTTGATCAGGTGCTCCTGGATGATCCGCTCCAGCCGCTCCGGGGTGAGGCCGTGGTACCAGACACCCTCGGGGTAGACCACGGCCACCGGCCCGCCGCGGCAGACGCGCAGACAGTCGGCCTTGCTGCGGTGCACCCCGCCGTGTCGCGGATGCCCGAGCCCCAGCTCGGTCAGGCGGCCCTTGAGGTACTCCCAGCACTCGGCCCCGGTCCCGTCGTGGTGGCACTTGGGCTTGGTCGGGGTGGCGCAGAGGAAGATGTGGCGCCGGACCAGGGGGTTGCCCGCGTCTGAGTCGGGTGTATTCATCTCGGCTTCCCTTCGGCAGGGCCGCCCGGCCACGGGGTCTGCAGCCGGCGATGCAGGTACGGCTTGGGGGACGTCCCCTCGTAGTCGTCGACGATCTGTCCCTCGCCCTCCAGGACGTATTTGTAGATCACCAGTCCCTCCAGACCGACCGGTCCCCGGCTGTGCAGGCGGCTGGTGCTGATCCCCACCTCGGCGCCCAGGCCGTAGCGGTACCCGTCGGCAAAGCGGGTGGAGGCGTTGCACATGACCGAGGCGGCGTCCACCGCCCGCAGGAACTCGGTGGCCGCGGCTTTATCCTCGGTGACGATGGTGTCGGTGTGGTGGCTGCCGTACCGGTTGACGTGCTCGACCGCCTCGGCCAGGGAGTCGACCACCCGCACCGAGAGGATGAGGTCGAGGTACTCGGTGGCCCAGTCCGCCTCGGTGGCCGCGGCCATGGGGAAGGGACTCAGGGCACGGGCCCGCTGGTCTCCCCTCAAGGTCACCCCCTTGGCGGTCAGGGCCGGCACGACCCGGGCGACGAACGGCGCCGCGATCTCCTGGTGGACCAGCAGGGTCTCGGCCGCGTTGCAGACCGCCACGTACTGGGTCTTCGAGTCGACGGTGATCCGCACCGCCTTCTCCAGGTCGGCCCCACGGTCGATGTACACGTGGCAGATCCCGTCCGCGTGCCCCATCACCGGGATCCGGGTGTGGCGCATGATGTGACCGACGAACTCGTTGGAGCCGCGGGGCACGATCAGGTCAACCTCGCGGTCCAGCTCGAGCAGGGCCCCCACCTCCTCGCGGGTCTCGAGCAGGGTCAGCCATTCTGCGGGGATCCCGGGCAGACCGGCGGTGGCGGCCTGGATCGTCTCGGCGAGGACCCGGTTGCTGTGGATCGCCTCGCGGCCACCCTTGAGCAGGACCGCGTTCCCCGATTTGAGGCAGAGGCTGGCGATCTGGACCAGGGCGTCCGGCCGCGACTCGAAGATCACCCCGATGACCCCGATGGGAACCGTGACCCGGTAGACCACCAGGCCGCGGTCCAGCTCAACGGCGCTCTGGGTGACCCCGAGCGGGTCTGGCTGCCCGCGCACGCTGTCGACCATGGCGACCACCGACTCGTACTTGGCGCCGGCCAGGCTGAGGCGCTTGAGCAGCGGCTCGCCCAGCTCCCCGCGCCGGACCAGCTCCTCGGCCAGATGCAGATCCTCGGCGTTGGCCTGCAGCACCCTCTCCCGACGGGAGCGCAAGGTCGCGGCAATGGCCGCCAAGGCGGCATCTCTATCGGCGGCCGTGGCCGTGGCCAGACGCCGGGCCGCTACCCGCGCTGCGGCCGCCTGGGTGCGGACGTCGGTCGCCACCTCAACCACCCTGGCTGGCCCGCCAGGCGGTGGCCGCCTCCATGAGAGACTGCAGACCCCGGGTGACCCGCTGGGGGTTCTCCACCGTGCCCTCGCCGAGGAGGACGTAGTCCACCAGCACGTGGGCCCAGTCGCGCAGCTCGGTCGCCTCGCGGTCGCGCTTGAGCAGCTCGCCCAGGTTGCGGATGATCGGGTGCCGCGGGTTGATCTCCAGCACGCGCCGGGTCGGCTCGAACTGGCGGTCGGTCATCTTCAGCAGGCGCTCCATGTTCTGGCTCAGGCCGCCCTGGGGCACCACCAGCACGCAGGGGCTGTCGGTCAGCCGGCTGGACTCCCTGACGTCGGAGACCCGGCCCTCGAGCTCCTTCTTGAGGAAGCTCACCAGCTCGATGGTCTGCTCCCGGGTGCCGTCGTCCACCCCCTCGAGCTTGACCTCGGCGCCCAGGTCGAGATCGGCGGCATCGACGGCCTGGAACTCCTTCTCGTCGAACTTCTGCAGGTGGTTGACCACCCACTCGTCGATGTGCTCGTCGAGGAGGAGCACCTCCAGCCCCCGCTTGCGGAAGGTCTCGAGCAGCGGGCTCTGGGCAATGGCCTCGCGGCTCTCCCCGGCCAGGTAGTAGATCTTCTTCTGGTCGCTCTGCGCCCGGTCGACGTAGGTCTGCAGGGAGACCAGGGCCTCGGGGTCGTCCTCCAGCGAGGAGTGGAAGCGCAGCAGCCCGGCCACCCGGTCCCGGTTCTCGGGGTCGGTCGGCACCCCTTCCTTGAGGACCGTGCCGTAGGCGCGCCAGCAGGTCAGGTACTGGGCCTCGTCCTTCTTGGCCATCTCCTCTAGCATGGTCAGGATCCGCCGCACCAGGGTGGCGCGGATCTTGGCGATCACCGGGCTGTGCTGGAGGGTCTCGCGCGAGACGTTCAGCGGCAGGTCATCGCAGTCGACGACGCCGCGCATGAAGCGAAGGTAGAGCGGCAGCAGCTCCTTGCAGTCGTCCTGGATGAAGACCCGCCGGACGTGCAGGTTGACCGAGATCCGCGGCTCGGGGCTGAACAGCCAGGGGAGCGGGGTCTGCTTGGGCAGGTAGAGGATGGCGTAGAACTGGATCGGCACGTCGACCAGCACGTGCTCGTAGGCCAGCGGCGGCTCGGGATCGCCGGTCAGATGGGTGTAGAACTCCTGGTACTGCTCGGCGGTGACCTCGCCGCGGGGACGGGTCCACAGGGCCGCGGTGTTGTTGATCTGCTTCCCCGCCACTTTGATCGGATACCCGACGTAGTCCGAGTGGCGCCGGATGATCCCCTCCAGGCGGTGGGCGTCGAGGTACTCGCTGCAGTCGTTGCGCAGGTAGAGCTTGATCTCGGTGCCGCGCTCCTTCTTGTCCGCCGGCGCGATGGTGTAGGTGCCGTCGCCGGTCGACTCCCACAGCACCCCCTCGGCGGCCGGGTCGGCGCTGCGGGTGGTCAGCACCACCCGCTCGGCCACCATGAAGACGGCGTAGAAGCCGACGCCGAACTGGCCGATGAGCTTGAGCTGTTCCTGGTCGCCGCTGTCCTTGGTCTCGGCCAGCCGCTTGAGGAACTCGGCCGAGCCGGAGTGGGCGATGGTGCCGATGTTGCGGATGACCTCCTCCCGGGTCATGCCGATCCCGGTGTCCCGCACCGTCAGGGTCTTGGCGCTGGTGCTGACCTCGATGGCGATCTCCCGCTCGGCGTCGGCGTCGAGCAGGTTCTTGTCGGTCAGGGACCGGTGGTGGACCTTGTCCAGCGCGTCCGAAGCGTTGGAGATCAACTCCCGCAGGAAGATCTCCGAGTGGGTGTAGAGCGAGTGGATCAGCAGGTGGAGAAGTTGCTGAATCTCGGTCTGGAAGGGGCGTTCCTCCACGCCACTGGCGGAGGGGGTCTCGGCGGTCATCTCGATAGAGCTCCTGGCTGTGGGGAGGCGCCGGTCACGGCCTGAATGGGGTCTCCGACAGGCTCCTGGGGAGGAAATGTAGCCAAGTCGTCGGGCCTCGCAAGCAGCGGCCTTGTGAGCCTGGTCCGGCCGCCTATCTTCAGGGGCCATGACCGGCAGCGGCCCGTACGACGTCATCGTGGTGGGTGGTGGTCCGGCCGGCGCCGCGGCCATCCTGCACGCCCGCCGCCTGAGCCTGCGGGTGCTGCTGCTGGACAAGGCCCGCTTTCCCCGCGACAAGACCTGCGGCGACGCCCTGTCCGGCAGGAGCGTCACCGAGCTGCGGACCCTGGGGCTGCTCGACGAGGTCCGCGCCCTTCCCGGGGCCACCATCCGCCGCGTCGTCTTCGGCGGACCGTCGGGACAGACCGCCAGCATCCCCCCGCTGCCCTCCGATCAACCGGCTTCGTCCGCGTCTCCCGGACCGATGGCGATCGAGGGGTACGTGGTGCCGCGCCTGCACCTGGATGCCCTCCTGTTCGACCGGGCCCGCGCGGCGGCGGATCACTGCCTGGAGGGGTTCGCGGTGCGCGACCTGGTGCGCGAGGACGGCCGCGTGGTCGGGGTGACCGGCCAGGCAGCCGGCGGCACGGCCTCGGAGTTCCGCGGCCGCGTCGTCCTCGGGTGCGACGGTTTCGGCTCGGTGGTGGCGCGGCGGACCGGGCTCTATCGCCACCAGCCGGAGCACTCGATGGTGGCGATACGCTGCTACCACGAGGGGGTGGCCGGGCTGGACGACCAGATCGAGCTGCACTTCCTCGACGAGGTGCTCCCGGGGTACTTCTGGATCTTCCCGGCCGGCCAGGGCCGCGCCAACGTCGGCATCGGCATGAACCACGCGGACCTGACCCGGCGGGGGATCGACCTGAGGCAGGCGCTCGCCCGCGTCCTGGACTCCCCCCGCTTCCGCGATCGCTTCCGCGCCGCGCGGCCGCTCGAAAAGCCGACGGGGTGGAATCTGCCGGTGGGCAGCACCCGCCGGCCGGTCTGCGGCGAGGGGTTCCTGCTCCTGGGCGACGCTGCCGGCCTGATCGATCCGTTCACCGGCGAGGGGATCGGCAATGCCCTGTGCTCGGCTCGCCTGGCCGTCGAGACCGCGGCCGAGGCCTGCGCCGCCGGGGACTTCAGCGCCCGGTTCCTGCGGCGCTACGAGAACCGGCTATGGGAGGCGCTGGGAAGGGAGCTGGCCACCAGCACGCGACTCCACGGGCTGGCCCGCCGGCGCTGGCTGGTCGATTTCGTCATCCGCAAGGCAGCACGACGGCCCGAGGTCAGCGCCGCGATCGCCGCGATGATGCTGAACGCCGACGACCGCCGGCAACTCCTCGGCCCGCGGTTCTACCTGGGGCTGCTTCGATAGGCTCCTAAAGAGAAGCCCGGGTCCGCTGCCGGTCGGCGTGGCGCTCCAGGGCCAGGGTGATCAGCCGGTCGATCAACTCCCGATACGGCACCCCGGTCGCTTCCCAGAGCTTCGGGTACATGCTGATTGGCGTGAACCCCGGCATGGTGTTGATCTCGTTGACCAGGACCGACTCGTCCCGGCGGCTGACGAAGAAGTCGACCCGGGAAAGGCCGGCGGCCTCGACGCTGCGGAAGGCCTGGACCGCCAGCCGCCTCACCCGCTCGACCGCGGCCGGCGAGATCCGGGCCGGGATGATCAACTGCGAGTTGTCGTCGACGTACTTGGCGTCGTAGTCGTAGAACTCGTTCCCCGGGACGATCTCCCCGGGGATCGAGGCCTCGGGGTCCTCGTTCCCGAGGACCGCCACCTCGACCTCGCGGCAGTCGACGGCCTCGGCCTCCACCATGATCTTGTAGTCGAACTCGGCCGCCAGGCTCAGGCCGGCGCGCAGCTCGGCCGCGTCGTGGGCCTTGACCACCCCCACGCTGGAGCCCAGGTTCACCGGCTTGATGAAGACCGGGTAGCTGAAGCGGGCCTCGAGCTCGGCCTGCACCGCGGCCGGCTCGCGCTCCCATCGCCGCCGCCGCACCACGGCATACTCTACCTGGGGCAGTCCCTCGGCGGCAAAGGCCCGCCGGCTCAGCTCCTTGTCCATGCCCACGGCCGAGCCGACCACCCCGGCGCCGACGTAGGCCACCCCGGCCAGCTCCAGCAAGCCCTGGACCGTGCCGTCCTCGCCGTACGGGCCGTGCAGGATCGGGAAGACCACGTCGATCGCCTGGCGTCGGCTCTGTCCCGAGCCCTTCCCGTCGATCACGAGCTGGCCGTTCCCGGGATAGTCGAGGACCACGGGGAGGAGGTCGTCGCCCTGTACCACGGGGCTTCGCAGCAGTCCCTGGGCCTCGCCGGACGACAGCCACCGCCCCTCCTTGTCGATCCCGACCAGGAGCACCTCGTACTTCTCGCGGTCGATGGCCTCGACCACCGAGCGCGCCGAAACCACCGAAACCTCGTGCTCGCAGGAGCGCCCCCCGAAGAGCACCGCCACGCGGATCTTATCCGGCATCGCGCCTTTCCTTGTATGTTCCGTCCTTCGGAATGGGCGGGTAAGGTACACGGACCGGTCGCGCGCGGCAATCCTTGGTCGACCTGGCGCCGTCCTTGCCCTCCCCGGCCGCCGGTGGTACCGTAGGTGGGTCGGTCCGACCTTGGACCGTCGCTCGACCTCGTCCCCATTGCCGAAGCAGGCTCAGACCGATGAACGGCACCTGGCGATGACCCGCCCGCGCGGCCGGATCGTGCGGTTGTTGATCGGGTGCTGGCGGGCCCTGGACCTGGCCCGCCGGATCGCCTTCAACCTGCTCTTCGGCCTGATCCTCCTGGCCGTCGTCGTGGCGCTGGTCCGCGTCGATCGGGACGAGGTGCCTGAGTCGGCCGTCCTAGTCCTCGACCCCGAGGGCCGGCTGGTCGAACAGCTCAGCCACGTGCCGCCGGCCATGCTGCTATTGCGCGAGGGGATCGAGGAGCGGGTGGCGGCCGAGACCGGCGTTCGCGATCTGGTCGAGGGGATCGACGCGGCCCGGGCCGACCCCCGGGTGGCCGCGGTCTTCCTCGATCTCCGCCGCCTCGAGGGCTCGGGGTTGAGCAAGCTCGAGGAGGTCGGCGAGGCCCTGACCCGTCTGCGCGAGGGCGGCAAGCCGGTCATCGCCTGGGGCGATCAGTACACCCAGACCCAGTATTACCTGGCGGCCCATGCCTCGGAGATCTACCTGCACCCCATGGGCGGCGTGGCCCTGCAGGGATACGGGGTGTACCGGACCTACTTCCGCGCCGCGCTGGAAAAGCTGCGGGTGCAGGTCCATGCCTTCCGGGTCGGCACCTACAAGAGCGCGCTGGAGCCGTTCCTGCGCGACGACATGTCGGGCGAGGACCGCGACGCCAGCCTGACCTGGCTGAACGGTCTGTGGCAGTCGTATCGGACCGCGGTCGCCGGCCAGCGCCACCTGGCCCCCGAGGCGCTCGACCGGTACATCGACGACTGGCGCGGGTACCTCGAACGGGCGGAGGGCGACGCGGCGCGCGCGGCCTTGGACCTGGGGCTGATCGACGGGATCGAGACCCGCCACCAGACGCGCGAGCGGGTGCTGCGGGCCGCCGGCGGTACCACCCGGGCGCGGGAGATCCGGTTGGCCGAGTACCTGCGTCAGCTCAGGAGCCACCGCCGGCCCACCGGACCCGCCGGGTACCGGGTGGGCGTGATCACCGCCTGCGGCGTCCTCCTCGGCGGCAAGCAGCCTCCGGGCCGCATCGGCGACGAATCCCTGGCCGAGCTGCTGGGCCGGGCTCGCACCGACGACGCCATCCGCGCGGTCGTCCTTCGCCTCGACACCCCCGGGGGGAGCGCCCTGGCCGCCGAGACCATCGGCCAGGAGATCGCGCTGCTGCGCCAGGCCGGCAAACCGGTGGTCGCCTCGCTGGGGTCCACGGCCGCCTCGGGAGGGTACTGGATCGCCGCGGCGACCGACCAGATCTGGGCCGCGCCGACGACGATCACCGGGTCGATCGGGATCTTCGGCGCCTTCCCCACCTTCGAGCGGTCGCTGGACGCCCTGGGGATCCACGCCGACGGGGTCGGCACCCACGCCCGGTCCGACGCCCTCGACCCGCGTCTGCCGCTCGACCCCGAGGCGGCCGGCGCCCTGCAGCTCCTGGTCGAACGAGGGTACCGGCGCTTTGTCGAGCGGGTCGCCGAGGGCCGGCACCTGGACCCGGCCGCGGTCGAGGCCGTGGCTCAGGGTCGGGTGTGGACCGGCGAGCAGGCCCGGGCCTTGGGCCTGGTCGACAGCCTGGGCGGTGTTTCCCAGGCGATCGCGGCAGCGGCCCGGCTGGCCCAGCTCGAGGAGTACGGAGTAACCTGGATCGAGCGCGAGCCCGGCGCCGGGGAACAACTCTTGCGCTCCCTGGCCGAGCGGACCGGACCGCTGGTCGAGGCCGAGACCGGGTGGTCGCTTCCCGAGGTTCTGCGGTCGACCGGCCGCGAGGTCGAGGTCATCGCCCGGATGGCGGACCCGCAGGGGGTCTACGCCTGGTGTCTCACCTGCAGCACAGAATGAGAGGGGAAGCATGCCGTTGCGGCTGGCCTTTGCCGGATTCCGGCACGGACATATCCTGGAGCTCTACGACCGGGCCAGGCAGGGGGACGCGGTCGAGGTGGTGGCCGCCTGCGAGGAGCACGTCGAGACGCGAACCCAGCTCGCCGATCGCGTGGCCTTCACCCACGACCGGGTCGAGCGGCTCTTCGCCGAGGTCGAGTTCGACGCCTTGGCCGTGGGCGACTACTTCGGCCGGCGCGGCGAGCTGGCCATCGAGGCGCTGGCCCGCGGCCGGCACGTCATCGCCGACAAGCCGCTCTGCACCCGTCTGAGCGAGGTGCTGGAGATCGAGCGGCTGACGCGGGAGACCGGTCGACGGGTCGGCTGCATGCTGACCATGCGCGACTCGGGCCAGATGCTCGCCGTGCGCGCCCTGATCGCCTCCGGCGCCATCGGCGAGGTCCACGCGATCGCCTTCAGCGGCCAGCATCCCCTCATGCCCGCTTCCCGTCCGGGCTGGTACTTCGAGCCGGGGAAGCACGGCGGGACGATCACCGACATCGGCATCCACGCGGTCGACGCCCTTCCCTGGGTCACCGGGCTCGAGTGGCGCACCCTTAATGCCGCGCGCTCGTGGAACGCCTTTGTCCCCGAGTACCCCCACTTCGAGGACGCGGCCCAGATGATGCTGACCATGGAGAACGGCTGCGGCGTCCTCGGCGACGTCTCCTACCACGCCCCGGATCGGATGGGGTACCGCATCCCCCAGTACTGGCGCCTGACCTTCTGGGGCCGCGAGGGGCTGGCCGAGGTGGCCGTGCCCTCGACGGAACTCCTCGTCGTCGGCCGGCACGACCAGGAGATCCGGCGCCAGCCGCTGCCGCCGGACCGGCCGGCCGGGTACCTGGAGGACTTCCTCGAGGACGTGGCCGGGCGGAGGCCGGAGAGTGGGCTGGACACCGAGGCGGTGCTCCGCTCGACCCGGACCGCCATCCGCATCCAGGAGGCCGCCGGCCGGGGCGAGCGCGAGGTGCCCCTCACCGGCTGAGGTCGTCGGGGGCGGGACCACTCCCGCCGCGGGCCGCGGCGATGACCGCGTCGAGGTCCGGGGGCAGGGGCGAGGTGAAGAGCAGCTCCGCGCCGCTGACCGGGTGGCGGAACCGCAGCTCCCGGGCGTGCAGGGCCTGGCGGTCGATCATTCCCAGCAGGAGTTCGGCCCGGCCCCGGTACTCGGGCCGCAGGCCGGCCGCGCGGGTCCGGCCGCCGTAGACCGGATCCCCGAAGACCGGATGTCCGAGGTGCTGCAGGTGCACGCGGATCTGGTGGGTCCGCCCGGTCTCCAGGGCCAGGTCGAGCAGGGTGAGGAAGGCGAAGCGCTCGCGCACGTGATACCGCGTGATCGCCCGCCGCCCTCCCTCCACCACCGCCATCCGCTGCCGGTCGCGCGGGTGACGGCCCACCGGCGCCTCGATCGTGCCCTGATCCACGGCCAGCCGGCCCCAGGCCAGCGCGACGTACCCCCGGCGGATGCGGTGCCCCTCGAGCTGGGCCGCCAGGCCGCGATGGGCCACGTCGTTCTTGGCGACGATGAGCAGGCCGGAGGTCTGCTTGTCCAGCCGGTGCACGATCCCGGGGCGCAGCACCCCGTTGATCCCAGACAGGTCTTGGCAGTGGTGGAGGAGGGCGTTGACCAGGGTCCCGGTCCAGGAGCCGGGGGCCGGGTGCACGGTCATCCCGGCCTGCTTGTTCACCACCAGCAGATCCGCGTCCTCGAAGACGAGGTCGAGCGGAATCTCCTCGGCCTGGACCGACGGCGGTTCGGGTTCGGGCACGGTCAGGTCGATGCGATCGCCGGCCCGCACCGCGTGACCTGGCCGGACCGCCAGGCCGTTGAGGCGGATCAGCTCCTCGCGGATCAAGGCTTGAGCACGGGTGCGGGACAGGTGGGGACAGCGGGCGTGGACGAAGAGGTCCAACCGCGCTCCGGCCTCCTGCTCCTCGACGCGCAGTTCCATGGATGGGGCGTGCTCGACCGCGTCCGGCCGGGTACCGTTCAGGGCGAAGGTCGCCCCTCCAGCCGTTCCGGGGCGGGATCCTTGTGGTGGGAGTAGGCCAGGGCCAGCAGGCCGATCCCGACGGTGACGAAGGTGTCGGCGAGGTTGAACACCGGCCACCGCAGGCCGCCGATGCCGAAGTCGAGGAAGTCGACGACCTCCTGGAGGTAGATCCGGTCGACGATGTTCCCCACGGCCCCGCCGAGGACCAGCCACAGAGAGAAGCGCATCAGCCGGTCGTCGCGGGGCGCCGAGCGCAAGAGCCATCCCAAGGCGGCCAGGGCGACCAGGGAGACCGCGGTGTGGGCCCACGGGTTGCCCAGGTTCAGGCCGAAGGCGGCTCCCGAGTTGTGGATGTAGGTCAGGCGAAAGAAGTCGCCGAGCACGGGCACGGAGTGGCCGCGCACCATGGTGTGCTGCACCAGGAATTTGGTTCCCTGGTCGGCCGCCAGGGCCAGGGGGACCAGCCAGTACGGCTTCACGAGGCTTCCCGCACGCTTTCCTGTTTGGACTTGCAGGCGATGCACTGGGTCGCGGTGGGCACCGCCTCGAGACGGGCTCGGCCGATCTCGCCGCCGCAGGTCCGGCAGGCCCCGTAGGTCCCGGCTTCGACGCGCTGCAGCGCCTCCTGCAGGTACTCGATGTAGTCGTCGCTGCGCTGGGCGAAGAGGAGGCTCTTCTCGCGCTCCATGGCGTCCGTACCCCGGTCGGCCATGTGCAGGGAGTAGGCCGAGCGGTCCTCGCTGGATTCCTGGGCCGCCTCGGAGCGGGAGATCCGCTCGAACTCCTCCAGCTCGGCGCTCGCCTGGTCCAGTTTCTCCTGTATCAACTTCCCGAATCGGGCTAGATCCTCGCGGTTCATCGCTTCTCCTATTGACCGCCGTCCGGCAGCTCAGGCCCGGGCGATGCGGATGGTTCCGGCGTAGGCGTTGACCTGCCATTCCTGCTCAAGCAGACCGGCCGCCGGCAGGTCCCCGATCAGGAGCTCCGTGGCCAGGATCTCGGCGGCGATGTACTCCTGGTGCCGTCGCACGGCCTCCTGAAGGCCGCTCTCGCCCTGCACGCCGAGGCGGATCCGGTCGGCCACCTCCAGGCCGGCCTCCTTGCGCATGTTCTGGACGCGGTTGACGAACTCCCGCGCCGTCCCCTCCATGACCAGCTCGTCGTCGAGGTGAAGGTCGAGACCGACCCCGAGGTTCCCCTCGATGGCGACCACTACCCCTTCCCGCTCCTGCCGCTGGACCTCGACGTCCTCCAGGCCGAGCCGGCCGTCGGCCACCTCGATGGTCCCGCCGTTCTGCAGACCGCGGTACTCCTCGGGGGTCAGGGTCGCGACGCGGGCCGCCACCTCCTTCATCCGCTTGCCGAACCGCGGCCCGAGAACCCGGAAGTTGGGCTTGAAGGTTACCTCGCTGAACTCGGTCTCGTCCTCGACGACGACCACCTCCTTGATGTTCAGCTCGTCGGCGATCAGGTCGAGGACCGGTCCCAGGTCGCTCCGGCCCTGCTCGTCGGGGGGGAGCAGGAAGAGCCGACGGAGCGGCTGCCGGACCTTCAGGTTGTGCTTGTTCCGCAGGGAGCGGCCCAGGACCACGGCGCGCGAGGCCAGGGCCATGCGCCGCTCCAGCTCGGGATCGCGGTGCCGCTCCTCGGCCTGCGGCATCTCGGCCAGGTGAATGCTCTCGACCGCGGTCGAATCGAAGGTCCGCACCAGGTTCTGGTAGATCGCCTCGGTGACGAAGGGAAGGACCGGGGCCAGGGCCTTGGCAAAGGTGACCAGGACCTGATAGAGGGTGGCATAGGCCGAGGCCTTGTCCGCGTCGTCGTCCGACTTCCAGAACCGGCGGCGGCTGCGGCGGATGTACCAGTTGGTCAGCTTCTCGACGAAGTCGACCATGGCCGGCACCGTGCGGTAGAGCCGGTAGGACTCCATCTCCGCGTTCAGGTCGTGGATCAGGGTCTGCAGCTCGGACAGGATCCAGCGGTCGAGCGGATGCGTCGGTCCGTCGTCCCGCTCCAGCCCCGGGGCCCAGCCGTCGATCCGGGCATAGGTGACGAAGAAGGAGTAGGCGTTCCACAGGGGGAGGATGACCGAGCGCAGGCTCTCCTTGATCCCTTCCTCGGTAAGGCGCAGCTCCTCGGCCCGCAGGGCCGGCGAATTCAGCAGGCACAACCGCAGCGCGTCCGCCCCGTACCGGTCGAGCATCTCGGTCGGCTCGGGGTAGTTCTTCAGCCGCTTGCTCATCTTGCGGCCGTCCTCGGCCAGCAGCATGCCCGTCACGATGCAGTTGCGGAAGGCCGGCTTGTCGAAGAGGGCCGCGGCCAGCACCGTGAGGGTGTAGAACCAGCCGCGGGTCTGGTCCAGCCCCTCGGAGATGAACTCCGCCGGCAGGGTGCGGGCGAACTCCTCGCGTCTCTCGAACGGGTAGTGGAGCTGGGCGTACGGCATCGACCCTGACTCGAACCAGCAGTCGAGCACCTCGGGCACCCGCTTCAGGGAACCGTTCCCCGAGGGGCTGGGGATCTCGATCCGGTCGACGAAGTGCTTGTGGAGGTCCTCGACCATCACCCCGCTGAGCCGGGCCAGCTCCTCGCGGCTGCCGACGCAGACCGCCTCGCCGGTCTCGGGGTGGCGCCAGATCGGCAGCGGCGTTCCCCAGTACCGGTTGCGGCTGATCGCCCAGTCGCGCGCCCCCTCGAGCCACTTGCCGAAGCGGCCGTCCTTGATGTGCTCCGGGACCCACCAGATCTGCGCGTTGGCCGCCAGCAGGCGGTCCTTGATCTGCTCGACCCGCACGAACCAGGTGGAGACCGCCCGGTAGATCAGCGGGGTGTCGCAGCGATAGCAGAAGGGGTAGCTGTGGACCACCGTCCCTTCGGAGAACAGGCGGCCTTCGTCGCGCAACCGCCGCAGGATGATCCGGTCGACGTCCTTGACGAACTGGCCCTGGTAGTCGGGGACCTCGGCGGTGAAGCAGCAGTCCTCGTCGATCGGGCAGACCACCGGCAGGCCTTCGCGCTGGCCGAGCTGGTAGTCGTCCTCGCCGAACCCGGGCGCGATGTGGACCACCCCGGTGCCGTCCTCGGTCGAGACGAAGTCGGCGGCCACCACCCGGAAGGCGCCCTGGTCGCGCCGATCGGCGAAGTACCCGAAGAGCGGCTCGTAGGACATCCCGAGCAGCTCGTCGACCGGCTGGGGATCGACGTGGTCGAGGAGCTCCTCCTGCCGGCGGAAGACCTGCTCGAGCAGGGGGCGGGCCAGGATAAGCTGCTCGCCGTCGCGCAGGGTGGCGCGCACGTATTCGATCGCGCGGCCGACCGCCAGCCCCACGTTGGAGGGGAGGGTCCAGGGGGTGGTGGTCCAGGCCAGGATCGACAGCCGCTCGTGCCCGCGCACGGCGAAGCGCACGGTCAGCGAGGGATCCTGGGTCTCCTGGTACCCCTGGTTGACCTCGAAGTTGGACAGCGGCGTGGCGCAGTGCGGGCAGTAGGCCAGCGACTTGTGGCCCTCGTAGATCAGCCCCCGGTCCCACAGGGCCTTGACCGCCCACCAGACCGACTCCATGAAGTCCGGGTCCATGGTACGGTACTGGTTCGACCAGTCGACCCACCGCCCGACGCGCCGGATGAACCGCTGCCACTCGCCGGTGTAGCGCAGCACCAGGCCGCGACAGGCCTCGTTGAAGCGGTCGATCCCGTAGGCCAGGATCTCCCGGCGCGAGCCCAGCCCCAACTGCTGCTCGGCCTCGTTCTCCACCGGCAGGCCGTGGCAGTCCCAACCGAAGCGACGCTCGACGCGGTACCCGCGCATGGTCCAGTACCGCGGTACCACGTCCTTGACGATCGAGGCCAGCAGGTGGCCGTAGTGCGGCAGACCGGTGGCGAACGGCGGGCCGTCGTAAAAGGCGAACGGCCGGTCCGCCGGCCTACCCGACACCGACTTGGCGAAGATCTCCTCCTGGTCCCAGAAGGCCAGCAGCTTCTCCTCCTGGGCGGCGAAGTCGACCTGAGCCGGCACGGCGGTCAACGCCGGGCGCTGGGGGACGGTGGATGCCATGGACGGACCGGTCCTACAGGTGGAGGTTCTCCAGGAAGAGGATCGCCACCTGGATGAGGATGATGAGGATCAGGGGCGTGAAGTCGAGCCCCGTGGACCACAGGAACCGCGGCAGCACCCGGCGCAGGCCCTCGAGGAGCGGGTCGGTGACGCCGCGCAGGAACCGCACGATCGGGTTGTACGGATCCGGATTGATCCAGGAGATCAGCACCCGGATGATGACCACCCACATGTAGATCTGGAGCAGCGAGGTGAAGATGCCGATGACGCCGTCGGTGAAGCTGCTGTAGTCGAACACCGCCTATCCTCTGGCCCGTCCGCGATCAGACCGGACGCGGGCCGAATATCGCACTGCCGAGGCGCAGCAGGTTGGCGCCCTCGGCGACCGCCAATTCGAAGTCGCCGCTCATCCCCATGGACAGCCAGTGCATGGTCACCCCGGCGATGCCGGCGCCGGCCAGTTCGTCGCGCAGCTCGCGCAGCCGCCGGAACGACCGGCGCACCGGCTCGGGATCGGCGCTCAGGGCGCCGATGGTCATCAGGCCGCGCACCCGGAGGTGGGGCAGGGCCGCGCACCGCTCCACCAGGGATCGGACCGCCTCCGGTGCCACGCCGGACTGGGTGGCGGCCCCGGAGGTGTTCACCTGCACCAGGATCTCGAGCGTCCGGTCCAGGGCTCCGGCGTGGCGGTCCACGGCTTCGGCGAGCCGCTCGCTGTCGACCGACTGGATCAGGTCGAACAACTCCACGGCCCGGGCGGCCTTGTTGGTCTGCAGGTGCCCGATGAGGTGCCACCGGGCCGTGGCGCGTATCTGGGGCTTCTTGGCTTCGGCCTCCTGGATCCGGTTCTCGCCGACCAAGGCGATGCCGCTGGCCAGCACCGCCTCGACCTCCTGCGGGGTGCGGGTCTTGGTGACGGCCAGCACCTCGATCCCGGCAGGGTCACGGCCGGCGGCCTCAGCCACCCGGGCGATCCGCTCGCGGAGAGCGGTCAGGTTGCGTGCGATCTGGTCCATGCGGGCAAAAAACCGAATCCAACAATATATCGGCCGGCCACCCGATGCACAATCAGGCCGGTGCGTGAGCCGGACGCAGGTCGAGCCACCGGTGGGGGATGGCCACCGCCACCGAGGCGAAGACCAGGGCGAAGATCAGGATGTCGCCCAGGGCGGCCTGATGCAGCAGGAGACCGCGCTCTCCCTCCAGCAGCTCGGCCAGCCCGTCGACGGGATGGTAGAGCAGCTCGAAGAGAAGCGCTCCCTTGGGCAGCAGCAGCCAGCCCAGGTGCCGGCGGGCACCGGCGGACGGCAGTCCCGACGGGTACCACAGCGCCGGCCCGAGAACCCGGACGGTCACCAGCACCACGACCTCCACCAGGAGCACCACCCAGAGATCGGGTAGCGGCTGGCGCAGCACCCCCAGCTCGAGGGTAGCGCCCATCAGGGCGAAGTAGGTGGCGAAGGCCACCGGCGAGAGCGAGCGGAGGAAGAACCGTAGCCGTCGGGCCGGCAGGGGTTGTCGCACCAGGGCGACCCCTGCCCCGAACCCGAAGGGGAGCGCCACCAGGTGCCAATGGGAGATCAGGAGCGCCGAGACGAAGAAGGCGGCGAAGAGCCCGGCGGTCAGGGCTTGGTTGCGGGCTTCGAACAGCCCCAGTCGGCGGCAGGCCAGGGCTCCCAGGGCCCCGGCGAACGGCGAGATCGCGAGGCGCAGGCCGAGGTGCAGGCCCCCCACCGGCACCAGCCCGTTCCCCCAGAGCAGAGCCAGCACCCCGAGAAGGAGGACCAGGGAGAAGCCGCTGCCCACGGCCGCCAGCATCAGCGCCCCTCGCCGCGCCGGGTTGGGCTGCAGGGTGAACAGGCCCCACAGACTCCCCAGTCCAGCGAGGAGCAGGGCCATGCCCAAGGGCACCCCGGACAGGGCCCAGATACCCGCGGTGATCGCGGCCAGGGCCACCAGGGTAGCCGAGCCGACCAGCGCGCTTCCGCGCCAGCCGAACCCTTTCGGCCACCAGAAATGGATGCCGACCTGGAAGCCGACCCAAAGCGCCGCCAGGGTCCGGACGAGGTGCAGGGCGGCCAGATCCTGACTGCCGGCCAGGCGCAGACCCGAGGAACCCAGGAGGAGTCCGGCCCCGATCCAGCCGACGATCCCCGGCAGCCGCACCCGCTCCGCGGCTCGCTGCAGGATGTAGGCCGCCAGGACCAGCGCCCCCATGGCCCACAGAGCGTCGTAGCGGCTGTGCAGGCTCTGCTGCGGCCCGTACACGCCGACCACGAGGATGAGGACGAGGACGACCGCGTTCTTCATCAGTCAACAAAGAAAGGGGCAGTCCCGACCGCGACCACCCCTCCCCGTCTCCTTGACGCTGTGACGACTACTATTGCTGGGTCGTGGCCCCGGAGCGCTCCGCCTGCTCTACCCGCTTCTGCTCGATGTATAGAATCGGGCTGGCGATGAAGACCGAGGAGTAGGTGCCGACGACGATGCCGATGAGCAGGACGAGGTTGAAATCGCGGATCACCTCGCTCCCCCAGGCCAGCATGATGAGCAGGGCGAAGAGGGTCGTCAGTCCGGTGATCAGGGTCCGGCTCAGGGTCTCGTTGATGCTGACGTCGAGGATCCTGGCGAAAGAATCCCTTCGCCGGCCGCGCAGGTTCTCGCGGATGCGGTCGAAGACCACGATGGTGTCGTTCAGCGAATACCCGACGATGGTGAGCAGCGAGGCGATCACCGCCATGGTGATCTCGATGTTGAGGACGGAGATCAGCCCCAGGGTGATCAGCACGTCGTGGAAGGTGGCGATGACCGCGGCAATGCCCCAGATGAACCTGTGGAACCGCCAGGCCATGTAGATCAGGATGAGTATCAGGGAGACGATCACGGCCCGCACCGCGGCGCCGCGCAGCTCGCTGCCGATCTGCGGACCTACCTTCTCCTGCCGCCGGATCCAATCCCCCTCCTTGATCGATCCGGGGAAGCTGGCGCGGAGCTTGGCCATGATGCCGTCGGTGATCTCGCTCCCGCTCCCGGCCTCGGTGACGCGGATCATCATGTCGTTCGGCGACCCGAACTGCTTGATCTCGATCCCCGCGAGATTGGCCGTCTGGCCCCCCACCTGGACGCTGCCCAGCTCCCGTCGGAGCTCCTCGATTTTGACCGCCGGATCGAAGTGCAGCTCGAGCAGGGCCCCGCCGGCGAAGTCGATGCCGGTGCGCAAGCCGTGGTGGAAGAAGATGGAGCCCAGCCCGGAGAGCAGGAGCAGCGCCGAAAAGGCGAAGGACCACCGGTACTTGCCGATGAACGGGATGTTGACCTTGGCCATGAAGTCCAGCGGCCCGATGCTCAAGGTCCGGGCCTGCGTCCGCCGAATGATGGCGTTGAAGACCGTCCGGGTGATGAATACCGACGTGAACAGGCTCGAGGCGATGCCGATGCACAGGGTCAGGGCGAACCCGCGGATCGGTCCGGTGCCGAACTGGTAGAGCACCACCCCGGCGATGAGCGTGGTCACGTTCCCGTCGATGATGGCCGACAAGGCGTTTTGATACCCGGCTTCCACCGCGGCCTGTACCGTCTTGCCCGCCCGCAGCTCCTCGCGTATCCGCTCGAAGATCAGCACGTTGGCGTCCACCGCCATGGCCGCCGTGAGGACGATGCCGGCAATGCCCGGCAGGGTGATGGTGGCGTGGAAACCGGCCAGAATGGCCATGAGGAACAGCATGTTGAGCAGCAGGGCGAAGTCGGCGATGACCCCTGACCAGCGGTAGTAGACCAGCATGAAGATCGCCACGACGATCAGGGTGTAGAGCCCGACCACCTTGCTCTTTTCGATGCTGTCGCGTCCGAGGGACGGCCCCACGGTCCGGTCCTCGACGATGTCCACCTTGGCCGGCAGGGAGCCGGCCCGCAGGACGATGGCCAGGTCCTTGGCCTCTTCCGGGGTCTCGCTGCCGGTGATGATCGCGCGGCCGTCGCGGATCCGGTCCTGGATCACCGGGGCCGAGTAGACCGTGCCGTCGAGCACGATGGCCAGACGATCGCCCACGTGCGAGCCGGTGATGCGCGAGAAGAGGCGGGTGCCCTCGTCGGTGTTCTCCAGGTTGACCACGTGCTGACCCAGGTACTCCACCGACTGGCTGACCGAGACGAAGGCGTTCTGGATCATGGCACCGGTCATCTCTGCCCGCTTACTCACCAGGAAGAGCCGATAGAACTGGTTTCCCGCGCCCCCCTCGGGCTTGCTGGACACCAGCAGCTCCACGTCGGCGGAAACGGCCTGCTTGGCCCGCGGGTCGGCCAGCAGGGCCTTGACCGCGCGCAGGTCGCGCGCCGAGACGACCACGTCGTTCCCGTACCGCCCCAGGTACGAGGTCAGGGTCTTGCCCGTGGTCGGAGTTTCCGACTTGGTCGCCTCGTCGAACAGCCCCTGGTCTGCCTGGGCCGTGGTGTCGGCGACGGCCTCCTTGCCGAGCACGGCGTCGAGGCGCTGGATGAGGCGGTTGCGGTCCTCGTCGGGCTCGAGGAACTTGAACTCGAGGAGGGCGGTCTGCCCCACCAGATTCTTGGCCCGCTGCACGTCCTGGATGCCGGGCAGCTCGACGATGATGCGGTTGGTTCCCTGCCGCTGGATGACCGGCTCGGCCACGCCGAACTGGTCCACGCGGTTGCGGATGACCTCCTGGGCCCGGTCGACCGCGTCCTGGGCTTCATCGGGCTTGAGGTTGGCCACGTCGACTTCCATGACCAGGTGGATGCCGCCCTGCAGATCCAGGCCGAGGTTGAGCGAGCGCTTGTGAAGGTCGGCCAGGCCCGCCGGGTCGGATCGCTCGCGGGCGACCCGCTCCTGATCCGACAGTCCGTAGAACTCCAGGGTCGGATAGATGTAATACCCGGAGGCAACGACGCACACCAGGATCAGCAGGAGCTTCCAGTTCCGTTTCATCGGCTATGCCCTTCTCACTGCTCCCGTGGTCAACGGCAAGGGGTGGACCCGGCCGGTGGCCGCAACGCGGATTGGGGGAAACGGACGACGGACGACCCTGCAACCCGCAGGCGTCCGGCACGCCCGAAGCGTACTAAGATAATCAAATATCGCTGTTCAGGAAGCGGTACCGGCCCGTGACCCCCGGGGTGGCGAGGCTTCGCAGGTGGTCGCCCTCGGCGAGGATGACCAGGGCCTCGACCGACTCCAGCGAGTCGGCCAGGGCGATCCCCCGCTCTGGCCCGAGGACGAAGAGGGTGGTGGAGAGGATGTCCGCCTCCATGGCGGTGGTCGCCCAGGCCGTGGCGCTGACCACCCCCTGAGTCGGGTACCCGGTGGCCGGGTCGAGCAGGTGGTGATAGCGCCTGCCGTCCAGATCGAAGTACTGCTGGTAGTCCCCCGAGGTGGCCACCGCCGGCAGGTCGACCCCTTCGACGGTCGCGATCAGGATGCCGTCGGTCTGCCGCGGGTGCTGGATCCCCGTGCTCCACGGCCGGCCGTCCGGCTTGGTCCCGAAGTAGCGGATGTTGCCGCCAGCATCGACCAGGCCCGCCGCGATGCCGCCGGCCTGGAGCACGGCGACGGCCCGGTCGACGGCGTACCCCTTGGCCACGCCGCCCAGGTCCAGGGTGATCCCCGGTCGGGCCAAGTGCAGTCGCCGTCCTTCGAGGGTCAGCTCCCGGTACCCCGTCAGGGCCCGGGCCGAGTCGACCTGTCCCGGGGCCGGCGGCGCGACCGCGTCGGGGAATCCCCACAGGCGGGTAAGGGCTCCCACGGTGACGTCGAAGGCCCCGCCCGACAACCCCGCGAACCACTGGGAACGCTCCAGCACCAGGGCCAGCTCGGGGGAGCACTCGGCCAGACCGGACCAGGCCTGCACCGTTACCCGGTTGACCTCGCTGTCGACCAGGTGCCGGCTCATCACCGTGTCGATGCGGGCGATCTCGGCAAAGGCCCGGTCGATCAGGGGACGGGCCTCCTCCTCCCCGGCGTAGACCTTCATCGTGACCACCGTGCTCAGGGCCAGACGGCTGACCTGCACCGGGGGACGCGAGCGCGGCGGGCGCACCAGGAGGAGGACGAGGATCACCCCGGCCGCGGCCAGCAGCACCTTCTTCATCGGTTGCGCGCGTCTCCCGGGTGCCGCGGGGTCAGTAGCGGCGCTCCACCACCAGCCGCACGGCGAGCTCGAGCGAGGTGCGGGCGGCCGAGGGCGGGACCGCCTCCAGGCAGCGTCGGGCCCCCGCGGCCCGGTCGCGGGCCGTGGCCCTGGCCGCGGCCACGCCTCCGTGGCGACCGACGAAGTCGACGATGGCGGCCCGGTCGGCCGAAGCCTTGTCGCCGGCGCGGAGGACCTTCTCCATGGCCTGACGCTCGGCCGGCGGCGCGGCCTCGAGGGCGTGGATCAGCGGCAGGGTGATACGGCCCTCCTTGAGGTCGTGGCCCACCGGCTTCCCCAAGGTGTCGGCGTCGCCGGTGAAGTCGAGGACGTCGTCGGCGATCTGGAAGGCCTGGCCCAGGTTCTCGCCGTACTCCCCCATGGCGGTCACCACCGCGTCGTCGGCCCCGGCCAGGATGGCGCCCAGGCGGACCGCGGCCGAGATCAGCGACGCGGTCTTGTCGCCGACCATGGAGAAATAGGAATCCGGCCGGGTGTCGCAGCGCTGGCCGATCTGGATCTCGAAGATCTCGCCGACGCTGAGGCGTTCGGTGGCGCGCGACACGGCCCGCAGGGCGGTCAGGTCGCCCAGGTCGACCAGGATGCTCAGGGCCCGGGCGAGCAGGAAGTCGCCCATGAGCACGGCCAACTGGCCGCTCCAGGCCGAGTTGACCGAGGCCCGGCCCCGCCGCATGGTGGCGGAGTCCACGACGTCGTCGTGCACCACCGTGGCCCCGTGGATCAGCTCGACGGCCACGGCCGCCTCGATCACCCGGTCGTCGCAGCGGCCGCAGGCCTGGCCGCTGAGCAGGGCCAGGACCGGGCGGAGCCGCTTCCCCTTGAGGGTGGCCATGTACCGGGCGATCTCGTGCACCAGCTCGACGTCGGCCTGAAGGGCGACGTCGAGCCGCTCCTCGAACCTGGCCAGCTCGGTGGTGATCGGGTTGGTCAACGGATCCATGCTGCTGTTCCTGCCCGGACGGGCGGCGGTCGCTGCGAACGAGGACCGGCCGCCCTCCTGCGGGCCCGGCTTCCCGCGCAGTCGCGAAGCGCGAAGATACTAACCGACGCTCTGCCCGATGTCAATCAAGAGCGCCTGGAGCGGTCGGTCGAGAATGCCTATACTCCCGCCATCGGCCCGGACGGTCCGGACCGGGATCACGTGGCCCGAGGGGACTCATGAAGATCACGGGAATCCAAACCTATCTGATGAGTGCCGCGCCGGCCGAGGCCGGCGGCTGGGCGGCCCGCAACTGGCTGTTCGTCCGGGTGACGACCGATGCCGGCCTGCACGGCACGGGCGAGGCCAGCGGCTGGCCCCGGGTGGTGCGGACCGCGATCGAGGATCTGACGCCGATCCTGATCGGCGAGGATCCCTGCCACATCGAGCGGCTGTGGCACAAGATGCTCAACGCCATCATGGGGCACGGCATGACCGGCGTGGTCGGCGCCGGCGCCATGACCGGAATCGAGATGGCGCTGTGGGACCTGAAGGGGAAGGCCCTCGGCGTCCCCGTGTGGAACCTGCTCGGCGGCAAGATGCGCGACCGGGTCCGGGTCTATGCCCACGCTCACGGCCCGGAGCGAGCCCGCGAGCTGGTCGACCGGGGATACACGGCGCTCAAGACCGGCGGCATCGCCAACTGCGTCGAGACCGTGGAGGCCGTCCGGCGCGAGGTGGGGGACGGGATCGACCTGATGGTCGATCTGCACGGCCCGCCGTGGATGACCACCCGGGACGCCATCTCCCTTGGCCGAGCCCTGGAGCCGTACGGACTGCTGTTTTACGAGGACCCCGTGGCACCGGAGAACGTGGAGGCCCTGGCCCGGGTGGCGGCGGCGGTAGACATCCCGATCGCCGCGGGCGAGCGGCACGCCACCCTGTGGGGCGTGCGCGAGCTGATCGAGCGGGAGATCATCGACGTGGTCCAGCCCGACACCGGTCGCGCCGGCGGGCTGTCCCAGATGAAGAAGATGGCGGCCCTGGCCGAGGCGCACTACGTCACCGTGGCGCCGCACGACGGCTCCCTAGGACCGGTCGCCGAGATGGCCGCGGTTCACCTGCTGGCCACCCTGCCGAACTTCCTCATCCTCGAGCACCTGGCCGACGACGTGCCGCAGCGGTACGAGGTGATGACCGGCCAGCCCGAGGTCGTCGACAGCCAGATCGCGGTCCCCGACCGACCCGGCCTGGGGGTCGAGCTGGTCGAGGAAGCGATAGCCCGCTACCCCTCGCGCGGGAACATCGCCCCGCCGGACCCGGGGCACGACTATGTCTACGTGCACCCGCGAACCGCCCGGGCGCGCTGGCTGGCCGGCGAGCCCGCACCGCCGCCGACCTATAGAGCGGGGCAGGTGTTCTGATCCGAGGTAGCCGCGGGCTCAGGGGGTGAAGGCGGCCGTCGGCCTCAAAGGCGCTCCAGGGCCCGCCGGCAGCGGGCCAGGACGTCCAGCACCACGAACGGCTCCTCGATGAGCGGGAAGGTCGGCACCCCCCTGGGCTCGAGGAAGGCCTTGGCCGCCTCCATGTGCTCGCGCTGACCGGTGAAGGTGACGTAGTGGGGCTTGTCCGGGTGCTGCCGGACCAGGTCGACCAGGAAGTCCAGGGACGGTACGCCGGTGCCGTCGGCCAGCATGAGGACCGACACCAGCGCGTCGACGTTGGGGTCACTGAGGACGACCTCCGCCCCCTCGCGGTAGGCTGATTCGACCCCGCGGGTGGCCGCGGCGGGCCAGATGTCCACCGGATTCCGCATGCGGATCCAGGCGGGGCTCATGGCCTGCAGACGGGCGCGGGTCTTCTCCTCGAGGTCCGGCACCTCCAGGCTCAGCTCGCGACGGCACAGGTCGGTCAGGCAGACCAGCATGGCCCCGCTGGGGGCCATGAAGCCGACCCGGTTTCCCCTGGGCAGGCCCATGGCCGCAAACCCCTTGGCGGCCAGGATCAGGCTAGAGTAGCGGTCGACCCGCACCACGCCGGCTTGGCGCAAGGCCCCGTCCACCACCCGGTCGTCGCTGGCCAGGGCCGCGGTGTGGGCCACGGCGGCCTTGGCTCCCTCGACCGAGGCCCCGCCCTTGAGCAGCACCACCGGTTTCACCCGCGTGACCCGGGCCGCCACCTCGAGGAAGCGGCGGGGTCGCCTGAAGCTCTCCAGGTAGACGAAGATCGCGTCGGTCTCCTCGTCCTGGGCCAGGTACTCCAGGATCTCGCTCTCCTCGACGTCGAGCTTGTTCCCTACCCCTACTACCCGGGCTACTCCGAGCTGCTCGGCGCTGACCATGTAGCGCAGGGTATGGGTGACGAAGTTGCCGGTCTGGGCGATGAACGAGATGCGGCCCCGGGGGATGGCGCCCAGCGGGAAGAAGCTCGAGGTGAACCGGGCCGGGGTGGAGATGTGGCCGGCGGTGTTGGGGCCCAGGGCCCGCACCCCGGTCTCCTCGATGGCCCGCAGGGTCTCGGCCTGCAGGGCCTCGCCGGCCTCGTCGACCTCGGCAAACCCGCCAGCGGCCAGGACCAGGCACTTGATCCCCTGGGCCGCGCAGTCCCGGATGACCTGGGGGGTCTGGGCAGCGGGCAGCACGACCACGGCCTGGTCGATCCCGTGGGGCAGCTCGGCCACGGAGCGATGGACCGGTCGGCCTAGGATCTCGCCGCCCTTGGGATTGACCAGGTATAGTTCGCCGGGGTAGCCATTGGCCAGGAGGTTCCGGACCACGTCGTTCCCCGGCTTGTGGGGCGTGGCCGAGGCCCCGATGACCGCCACGCTGCGCGGGGAGAAGAACCCCTCCAGGGAGGCAAGGGGAGGGGGGCTGGTCTCCCGGATCGGGGAGGGGTCGCCCAGCACCACCAGCGCGTCGACCGCCACCGGCCGGCTCCCGGCCACGATCATCGGGTTGACGTCGATGGCCTCGATCTCGGGATGGGCCAGCCCGATCTCTCCCAGGGCGGTCAGACAGGCGGCCAGGACCTCCTGGTCCAGGGCCGGCTGGCCCCGGAAGGCCTGGAAGAGCCGGGCGCTGTTCAGTTCCGCGGGCATCCGCCGGGCATCGTCGCCCTGGAGGGGGGCCGGCCGGAAGGTCACGTCGGCCAGGGCCTCGGCAAAGACGCCGCCCAGCCCCAGCATGACGCAGGGACCGAACCCGGGGTCGCGCACCAGGCCCAGGACCAGCTCCCGGTTCCCGCTGACCATCTCCTGCACCAGGAAGCCGCTGTCGGCGGGCAACCCTTGGCCGCTCAGCCGGGCAAAGGCCGTGGCCAACTCCTCCGCGGTCTTCAGGTTCAAGGCTACCAGGCCCAGCTCGGTCTTGTGGGCCACGCTGGCCCCGCAGACCTTGAGGGCTACCGGGTACCCCAGGCGGGCCGCGGCCGCCCGGGCCTGGCCCAGGTTCTGCACCTGCTCTTCGCGGGTGACGGGCAGGCCGTAGGCCGCCAGGACCCGCTTGCTTTCGTACTCCGAGAGGTTCCTGCGGCCGGCCGTCCAAGCCGCCGCCAGGATGCGCCTCACCTCTTCCATCTTCGCGCCTCTTCGTTAGCAGCCCATTGAGAAAGCCCATTCGGGCTGCGGCCGGTCCTGGCAGCCGCTGACGGTGTTCCGCTCGATCGCCGCATCTCCCCTCGATGCGGCTTCTCTCGCGCGCCTTGTCCGCGGCCGCCATTCCTCGGCCTCGCCATACAAAGCGGCTTTCTCAACGGGCTGCTCAAGATTCAGAACCGGGTGTTCCTCGCGCCCTTGAGCTTCAGCATCTGCCGGGCCTCGGTCGGACTGGCGGTCTCGATCCCCAGCTCGCCCAGGATCCGTCGGATCTTGGTGACCAGGTCGGCGTTGCTCTTCGCCAGCTCGCCCTTGGCCAGGTAGATATTGTCCTCCAATCCCACCCGCACGGCCCCGCCCAGCACCGCGCCCACCGTGCCCAGGGTCAGCTCGTGCCTGCCCGCGGCCAGCACCGACCAGGCGTAGTCCTGGCCGAAGAGCTTGTCGGCGGTGTTCTTGAAGTGGAGCAGGTGCTCGACCGAGGCGCCGATCCCGCCGAAGATCCCCATGATGAACTGGAACCAGAACGGCGGCTCGATCAACCCCTGGTCGACGAAGTAGGCCGTGTTGTGCAGGTGACCGATGTCGTAGCACTCCAGCTCGGGCTTGGTGCCGCACTCCTTCATCAGGCTGAGGATCCGCTCGCAGTCGGCGAAGGTGTTCTTGAACACGAAGTCCCTGGTCATCTCCAGGTACTCGGGCTCCCAGGGGTGCTGGAACTCCTTGATCCTCTCCTTCATGGGGAAGAGCCCGAAGTTGATCGAGCCCATGTTCAGCGAGGCCAGCTCGGGCTGGAAGCGCCGGACCGCGGCCAGGCGTTGCTCCGGGGTCATCCCCAACCCGCCGCCGGTGGTGATGCCGATGACCACCTCGCTCCGGGACTGGATCTCCCGGCAGAAGATCCCGAAGAGCTCCGGGTCTGAGCTGGGTTGACCGGTCTCGGGGTTACGGGCGTGGAGGTGGACGGTGGCGGCGCCGGCCTGGGCTGCGGCCACGGCCTCGCCGGCGATCTGCCCGGGAGTGATCGGCAGGTAGGGCGTCTGGCTCGGCAGATGGATGGCGCCGGTCACGGCGCAGTTGACGATGCACTTGGCGGGCATGGGTCGTCTCCTGGAGAGGCGGAACTCCCGAGGAACTACCGGTCGTCCCACTCCGGCCTGACCAGCTTGAGCCGGGCGTAGAGCTTGCGGTCCCGGTCCCGGCGCATCGCGTCAGCGGCTCCAGGGCCGTAGTCGTAGAAGCCGGCCGAGGACTTCAGCCCCAGCCTTCTCGCCTCCACCTGCTTCCTCAGCAGCTCCGGGGGCCGGAACTGCTCGCGGGGGAGCTTGGAGTAGAGGTACTCGTAGACCTTGCAATAGGTATCGGCGCCGGCCTGGTCGATGATCTCGAAGGGACCGAAGGCGCTCAGCCTGAAGCCGAACGAGGTCTTGACGATGCGGTCGATCTCGGCCGGGGTGGCCAGCCCCTCCTCCACCAGGGCGATCGCCTCCCTGGCCATGGCCAGTTGGATCCGGTTGGCCACGAACCCGGGGGCGCTGCGGCAGAGGGTCGGGACCTTGCCCAGGGAGGTCAGGAAGGCCAGGATCCACTCGACCGTGGCCGCACCGGTCCGGGCCGAGGGGATCACCTCCACGCAGGGGGTGATCTGCGGGGGATGGAACCAGTGGGTGCATAGCACCCGCTCGGGGCCAACCACATCCTGGGTCAGCTCGTTGATGTCATACGACGAGGTGTTGGAGGCCAGGATCGCCGAGGCCGGGGCGTGTTGGCTCAGCAGCTCCCACACCTGGTGCTTGACCGCCAGGTCCTCGGTCACCGCTTCCAGGACGTACCCCGCCCCGCTCAGGGCCGGCACCAGCTCGGTGGTGAGGTGCACTCGGCCGAGAACCTGGCCAGGCCGGTCCGCGGGCAGCTCGCCCAGTTGGACCATGTACTCCAGGTTGTCGCCGATCCATCCCCGGGCTCGATCCAGGGCTTCCTGGTTCTGGTCGACCAGATACACCTCGATCCCGTTCTCGGCCAGCAATTGGGCCACGCCGTGGCCCATGATCCCGGCCCCCAGAACCACGGCCTTTTCGGTGTTGGCGTTCATCGTCGTGATGGCCTCCTCAGTCAGGGGCATGGGTGGGATATGATCCCGGCGGCCGCCTCCACGCCTCGTCCGGTTTCCGCGCTCACCGGCCGGTAGCCCAGAGCATGGCAGGACCGGTGATTCCCCCGGTGCCGATCTCGTGCAGCTCGGTGGTGCTGTTGGTCACCTCGACCACCACCTGGTTCGAGGCGCCGAAGGCGACGGCCTCGGTGGCGTCGAACTCCCAGCCACTGCCGGTCGGTGCCTCGCCGCGAAGGAGCACCGGCAGGGACCGGCCGTTGATCCACGCCCTGGCCTGGTCGTCGATCCCGCCGATCCACAGGCGAAGGCTCCGTCCCCGGAAGCGCTCGTCCACCTTCACCGCGGTGCGGTACCAGGCGCTCCCCTTGTAGTAGCGCAATCCCTGGCTCGACCACGACTGCGAGCGGGTCCGCAGCCGCATCCCCGTCGGCCACGCCGCCTCTGGTCGCCACAGGCCCAGATCTTCCCCGTGCCCCGCGGGCGCGAGCATGACCGGCCATTCGTCCGGCAGGGAGGCGACCAGCTCGTTCCCCGCGGTGACCCGGTCGTACCCCTGCAGGACCACCGGCTCCCAGAAGCGCCGCACCATGTACCTGCCGTACCCCTCGTATCCGCCGCCATCCGGCTCCAGGGCCGCCGGTCGCTGGCCCACCGCCGCCGGGATGAGCTCATCCAGAATCCTTCTGAGCAGTTCCCGGGCCTGCCCGAAGTCGGCGGCCTGCAGGGCGGCCATCAGCGCCAGTTGCGCTTCGCCGAAATCGTACCCCAGGCGCGTCAACCGCACCCGCCGCGCGTAGACCGAGCCGGCTGGTGCAGCGGCCTCGGCCTGGCCCAGGGATTGACCGAGTCGGGCCATCACCGGCGGGGTGAGGATCTGAGGGACGTCGAAGATGTTGCCGGTGTGAAAGTCGCCGTCGGCGTAGGCCCGTTCGAGATCGTCGAAGTGCGTCCGCATGGCCGATGCGGCCGGACCGTAGAACCGGGCGAAGTACTCGTCCAGCACGGCCTGCACCTCCAACCCCGGATCCCACAGCATCCTCGCCGCCAGGTAGAGCGCCGGCCCGTGGTAGGACCAGGCAGGATGGCATTCCGGCGCCATGCCGATCATGCCCTTGGCATGGTACCAGGGGAATTCACTGGCGACCTGACGGACCATGCTGAACGGCATCCCCGGGTCGGCCAGGTTCCCCAGATACCCCCGGTA